>NZ_JAQPOK010000058.1 GCF_030068445.1 Roseofilum halophilum BLCC-M91
ACAGCGCTTCGCGCGGTAATGAGGTACAGTCAGAAAAGATCCCCCTAAATCCCCCTTAAAAAGGGGGACTTTTACTGCCCCCCTTTTTAAGGGGGGTTGGGGGGATCGAAATGTACCGCATAGCAGCGAAAACTGCTGTATCTCGGAACACTATAAAATCAACTTCTACGTTTTTGAGACAATCGTTATAGTCTTCCTTTCTAGATTTTATATAGAACAAAACTTTAGGGGCGAACGGGCGTTCGCCCCTACTACTCACTAGTGTTTAGAATTCACTGGTGTTGATCATTGACTAAGCTTTAGCCAAATTTTCAGCGACAAAATCCCAATTAACCAGACTATCCATGAAAGCAGTCATATAATTGGGACGACTGTTCTGATAGTCCAGATAATAAGCATGTTCCCAAACATCCATGGTTAACAGAGGAGTTTTTCCTTCAGTCATGGGATTTTCAGCATTCAAGGTTTTGGTCACTTTCAAAGTACCATTGTCCAGTACCAACCAAGCCCAACCACTACCAAATTGGGTAGCACCGGCTGTTTTAAACTCTTCCTTAAACTTGTCAAAACTACCAAAATCTGCCTTAATTTTGTCAGCCAAAGCACCAGTAGGCGCACCACCACCACTAGGTTTCATACAATTCCAGTAAAAGGAATGATTCCAAGCTTGAGCTGCATTATTGAAAATACCAGCTTTTGACGGATCGCCAGCCGTTGCTTTAATCACCTCTTCAATGGATTTGCTTTCATACTCTGTGCCAGCTACTGCGTCATTATATTTTTTGACATAGGCAGCATGGTGCTTTCCATAATGGAATTCCAGCGTATTGGCTGAGATATGGGGTGCTAGAGCATCCTTTGCATAGGGTAATGCGGGTTGTTCGTATCCCATGGTGTCTTTTTCTCCAAGTAGGTATTCTCAATGGTTGAGTTTGGGTTTCCGTTTAGAGCCATATCGATTTAAGTCTCTAAATCTATTAAGCAATGAGCAGTAACATTGACTGATTGCAGATGAAAACCCATGCAGACATAAATCTTTACATCTTGGTAAAAGTGTAACGCAAAACGGTAATTGAGTATAGGGGGGCAGACAGGGGAATAGGAGGGGTTCACAAAATTGATGGGGAGTTTTCCGGGATATTGGTGTTTCATGTTTCCCAATTCTGACCCATAAATGACCCATCAACGATCGATTAACCCTTATCCCAACCCAAAATCCGTGGGTGCAACCGGTTCAATATCGGGATCGAAGCCTCCCACTTGATTGGTGCGTAGCATCCAACAGACTGCTCCCTGATCCAAAAAGGTTTTGGTGACCACATCATGGGCTAATTTCGGCAACAGCGATCGCCAACTCGCCAACGTACTATAAATAGTTTTTGCTGGTTGCTCGATCGCAAATTGCCCTAATGTGGCCGTATCCGATCGCCAATCCTCCCGCACAATTCTTAAAGGAGCCAATTGTTGCCTTAAAGAGGGCCCCAATTGAACCAACTGCTGAAACCGTTGGGTTTGCTCGTGATTGGGATTAGCTTCTAACCACCGTTGAACTTCAGGATTGCCTTGAAATTGCTCGACTGTCCGTTCGATCGCCCGATATAAAGCTTGGGAAGAATCCTGAACGCAGGAATTAATCGGCGTGACAAACGTCGTTCCTGTCCCATCCCCAATGCGATAACGAGCCGCCATCATATCTAATTCCAGGATGATATTATCCAGAACCGAGAAGCGCAAACCATCAAAATTATAGTCATCCGTCAACGGACTAAACTTGATCAGCGTATCCCCAAGGGGACGACATCCCATCCATCCCCATTGGCGATCGCCGCTATAGCGCTCCCAAGACAACGAACCCGCAATAATACCATCCGTATTATGGGTATAGATTTGCCGATATTCAATCTCGAATTTGAGCGCACCCGTAAACGGATCTTCCATCACATGGGCAATCCCATAGGAAAAGTGACCAAAGAAAATCCCCATCGGTGCAAACTCAGCTTTTTGGCCGCCAATTCCGCCATACATATGAATCAATAAGAGGCGATCGCCCGCATAAATACCGCGATTGCTTAAACTGGCTTGATTGGGGTCATTCACCAACAGCACTTTAGAAATCCTGCCTTTTTTCGCCGCCAAATTCGCCCAACAGTCCCGGTCAATATAGCGCTTCGTATCCCGTTTCCCTTCAATCATCTGATCCGGAGTCACCGTAAACAGACTCGCTGGAGCAAGGGACAGAACCACAAATTCCCCCTGATCGTTTTTAGCCCCCGTAATCCGCCATCCCTGGGGATTCACACGAGAGAGTTCAAGCTGATAATTCGTTGATGGCAATACCCCATTGCGATCGGCCACCACAGACGGAATATAAACCGGTTCCTCCGGCCCATCAAAGTGTCCCGACTGGGGATTATAATGGCGTACCTGGAAACGGTCATCTCCCAGACTCCCCAAAATCGTCACCAATCCCTGGAAGCGACCCGAAATTTGTACCGGTTCCCGACGGATCTCCAAAGTCGGCCGTAATCCCACCTCTTCCAGCACCTCCACCGGCCCCGCTAACTTCACCAGCACATCATCCACCGGTCTTGCACCGGCCAAAGATTCTAAGGGAGTGACTGCCAACCAATGATTCAGGCGATCGGGATGCACATTCCCCTGTCGTTTACTCACCCGCACCTGATCCACAAAATGCACATCTTTAGTCACTTCCTGGAACAACATGGCATCGGCCGGATCGTCACTCCAACGCAAATTCACCACTTGACCCACTAAATAGCGATAGCGCTCATCCGTATGGTGAACTTCAAACAACACCCCGCGCAGGCGTTGCCGTTGATTGGGCTTGGGCAACAGCAACCGTCCCATCCAAATCCCTAAAGGTTTATAGAGTTGAGGATTAACCGTTTGCTCAATCGGGTAATAAAAGGGATAACTCTCCGGTTGATTAAACAACACACTCCGATAGCGCTGATAATTACTTATCGCCACTTCATACGGATTCGTACCCATCGTCCAATCTTCCAAAAGGATACCAGTCATTAAATCCACCGTTTGATCTAAATAACTGCGCCCATCGGGTAAAAACGTATAATCATCCAACGGCCCTGTCGGCCCATCATGACCCACAGGCCCCAAATTAATCAGGCTAATTTTGCCGCGACGTTTGGCACGATTCCAATTGGATTGCACCATAATTGGCCAGCGTCCCGGAAATAGAATCGGCCCTAAGCGTTCTACATTATCCTTTTCACCCACTAGGTGATAGAGGCGCTCGATTTCTATCCCTCCAGTATTCCCACTGATAACTCCCGCTAAGGAAATCACTTCAATTGGCGCTCCGGTGGCTCCATGCAGATAGGAAACAGCCGCCATGGACATCTGTCCCCCCCCGCTATAGCCAATCAAGGTGATCGGGGTGTGACTCTCAACCTGATAGCCAAAGTTAATTAGACTCTCGAATAAAACTTGGGCCAGTCCTTGGTTTTGAATGGGGCCATAGCGAGGGTCAGCGGCCACCGCAACAGCGACAATATTACGAACATTGACAATAAAGCCAATCGGACTATCAGGCGCTCTAAGTCTAATGGAATCAATAATGCGCCAGAAGAAGGCAAACGGCCGATTTTCCGTCAAGGGGCGATTAGTAACGGAATAGGGCATAATCCCCTTAACAATCAGGATATTGTCCGGCACTCGATCGGCGAGACGATTGAGCAGCAGTTCCACATCCGGTAAGTATTGGTAGGTTCCTTGGGAAATACCGTCCAAGTAGATGACGTAGCGAGAAATTTTCGTAGAACTGGAGGCTTGACGGACAGGGGTTCCAGGGTAGCTGAGTTCTTCATCTCCATACCATCCAGCCCACCATCCCAGACTTTCGGTTGGGGTGAGGATGATGGCAAAAGCCAGAGCGATTAAGCTAATGATACTTAGGTCGATGATCAGATCCAGGGTTCGAGTTAAGGACCCATACCAAGTCTTGAGAAATTCATAGGATGAGGGCGAAAGCAATAAGGCCAGGATAATACCTATCAAGATGGCAATCAGGATTTTGGCATAGCCAGGAAGAGAAGAGCGCCGAGTTTCCACTTGGGCTTTTTCTTTGACCCAACTGGCTTTTTGCTGACCTTGATATCCAGCCCTGACTCGTTCTTCTAGTTCGGCCCTGCCTAGAACCAGTTGGGTTCCGGCGACTGTATTCATTAGCCAACGTCCCAGGGCGGTAATGGGACGACCAATGGTACGTTGGCATAGTTGCAGGAAGAGCCATCCGAAGACTGCGCAGGTAAATGCGGGCCAGGTGTCGAGTTGGGTGAGGACTTCAAAGCTAACGATAACAGCGAGGAAACTCCAGATGGAGAGAATTACCCCTATGGGGACTCCTAAGTAAGGGATAGCGGTGAGGAAACCGAACATTTGAGGGGCGTAGCTGAGTCCAATAATGTGGGCAACGTTCCTGAATTCGGTGTTGAGGTTAAATAAGAGGTTGCCGACAAACCAGACACTGAGGGCCCAGAATCCGTAGGCGATCGCAAATAAAAAGGTGGAACAGGTTAAACTAAATCCAAAGCGAATCGGTTTGACTTGATTGATGTAGAGAACAATCGATTGACCGATCGCCTGAGCCATCCCCGCAGCCAGTACCACAATGAGGGCAACCCTACCCCCTAACGGTAAGGTGTTGATCAGTTCAAAGGCTTCTGGATTGAGGGTTAACGCACTACTAACGAGATGCCAAAATTGATCGAGGGCAGTATCAGTCATGGGTTTTAGGGGGCTAAAGCCGTTGCATCCTGAATGATTTTGGCTCCGATTGTACACCGACTTGGTAACATGGGAGTACCAACTTGAGAGCTTCAGATTTATTCTACTGTTTTGGGGGCGATCGCCATGAGTGCTAATTCGCAAATTGTCGGTTATTTTCTTGAAGAAGCCAAAGAGCATCTCGAGACCATTGAACAAGGACTGTTAGACCTCCAGTCCACCATGAAAGATCAAGAAAATCTCAATGAATTATTCCGCGCCGCTCACTCGGTTAAGGGTGGTGCAGCGATGTTGGGCTTTAGCAGTGTTCAGAAAACATCCCATCGCCTTGAGGATAGTTTTAAAGTTCTCAAAGAAAATCCCACAATTGCCGTAGATCACAAACTAGAGAATTTATTTCTCAGTGGATTTTATGTCCTCCAAGATTTGCTCGAACGAGTTCAAGGGCCCTTTGGACTGCGTGATGATGAAGCTAAACAGATTCTAGATGAAGCTGAACCCCGCTTTTTACAACTGCAAGCCCATTTAGACAGCCTCAATAGCGGTGGCCCGGGGATTGCGGAGGAAGTTGTCCCTCCTCCTCCCAAAAAGGAGCCACCTACCCCTGGCGCTCCACCCCTATCTACCAGCTCCGATTTTCCTCATCAAGTTACCCGTGTTTTGCGGGAAATGTTGCAAGTTTTCAAGCAAAAAACCACACCCAATAACCGTCAACAGTTGGAGGAAATTTGCTCCGGACTGTTGAATTTGGATGAGCAATCACCTGAATGGATCGCTTTGGTAGAAACTGCCCAAACTGCCATTAGTAATACCAAAGCCTCCTATGAAATCTTAGCGCCTTTAGTCATTAAGGAATTAAAAATAGCCGCAGAACTTGTTAATGTGGGACGGACTCAAGAGGTTAAACCTTCTAATGAATTGGCTCAATTGGCCGAATCCGCGATGGCTAAACGGGTAGCGATTACTCTCGAACCAGAAGCGGCAGCTAAAATCTTGATGGTTTCCTTTGATAAAAAGCAGTTAAAACAGTTAATTGCTACCTTAAAACAAGGTGCTGCTTGAACAATAATGAATAATTAATCATATCAAGTAATGTACCGTATAACAGCGAAAACTGCTGTAAGGAGCTAGGGAGCGAGACGATCTCACTACAAAATATCCCAAGTTTTTAGGCTGTCGCCCACATGAAAAGGAGTGCGGGCATCTTGCCCGCTTCTTGACTATAACCGATTTAGCTTTTTAACTAAACAGATTCAACGGACTTGATATCAGCGCTCTACATCCGCTCTAGTACCGATATTCCTAACAAAGATAAACCTAACTTGAGTGTCTTCGCGGTTAAATTAGCCAAAACTAAGCGCGAAGTTTTCTGAGGCTCTTCTGCTTTCAAAACCGGACATTGATCGTAAAATTGATTGAATTTTTGACTGACTTCAAACAAATAGCTACATAAACGGTTGGGCAGTAAATCTTGCTCGACTTGGGCAACAATATCATTCATTTTCAGTAATAATCTGGCTAAGGCAAGTTCTGTAGTTTCCGTCAATTTTACTTTTGCTTCTGGGGGCAAATTTTCTAAATCAATTTCTCCTTGACGACTAATTCCTTGCACTCGCACATAGGCATAAAGTAGATAGGGGGCGGTGTTGCCTTTCAGAGATAGCATTTTGTCATAGCTAAATCTGTAATTACTGGTACGATTTTGACTGAGATCGGCATATTTTACCGCGCTCAATCCCACCACTTGAGCCACATTATGCTTAAATTCTTCCGTTTCTGTGCGCTCTTCAGCGATTAATCTCTGGTCTAAATCTTGACGCGCTCTGCGAAGGGCTTCCTCTAATAAATCCCGTAATCTAACGGTTTCTCCCTCACGGGTTTTCAGTTTTTTACCATCTTCTCCTTGCACTAATCCAAAGGGAACATGAATCACTTCTACACTATCTGGTAGCCAACCAGCCCGTTGCGCGACTTGGAAGACTTGGGCAAAATGATTGGCTTGTCCTGCATCAGTGACATAGATTAGGCGATCACCGCCATCCTCTTTAATCCGATACTGTAGGGCTGCTAAATCTGTGGTCGCATAGTTATAGCCCCCATCTGATTTCTTCACAATTAGAGGTAGTGGATCGCCCTCTTTATTCGTAAATCCATCCAGAAATACACAACTTGCGCCCTCATTTTCTTCCAGTAATCCCAAATTGTCTAAATCCTGAACTACATCCGGGAGCAAGTCATTGTAAAAAGATTCTCCCCGTTCCGTTAGCCGAATATCTAGCCAATCATAAATCACCTGAAATTCTTGCCGCGATTGCTCGCACAATAACTGCCAAGCTTTATAGCTGGTTTCATCGCCACTTTGCAGTTTCACAACGGCTTGACGCGAGGTTTCTTTAAACTCTTCGTCTTCATCAAACCGTTTTTTAGCTTGTTTATAAAATGCGACTAAATCCCCTAATTCTAGAGCATTGGCTTTGATTAGCGCTTCGGGATAAGCTTCTTGGAGATAGGTAATTAACATACCAAACTGTGTTCCCCAATCTCCCACATGATTGAGACGCAAGACTTGATGACCGCGAAATTCTAAGATCCGAGCGATCGCATCTCCAATGATGGTAGAGCG
Organism: Roseofilum halophilum BLCC-M91; assembly: GCF_030068445.1. Classification (GTDB taxonomy): domain Bacteria; phylum Cyanobacteriota; class Cyanobacteriia; order Cyanobacteriales; family Desertifilaceae; genus Roseofilum; species Roseofilum halophilum. The sequence continues at coordinate 7,391 of NZ_JAQPOK010000058.1, forward strand.
CAAATGTCCCACATGCATTTCTTTGGCAATATTCGGGCTGGAAAAATCCACAATTACGGTTTGTGGTTCATCAACAGCAGCCATTCCTAGGCGAGGATCGCATTGCAGTTGGGCGACTTGCTGCTCTAGGTAACTGGGTTTTAGCCTAAGATTAATAAATCCTTGTTTGGCAATTTCTGGGGTTTCGTAGGCTTCCCCCAAGTCCAGATGATTGATGAGGGTTTGGGCAATGTCTTGGGGTTTTTGTTTGAGTTTTTTGGCTAAGGAGAGACCAAGATTACACTGATAATCCCCAAATTGAGGATCGCTGGCGATGAAGACAAGGGGATCGGTATGGGCAAAATCATCCCCAAATGCAGCAACAAGGGCGGCTGAAAATTGGGTTCTGAGGATATCTAAGGTTGCGTTCATGGTTGTATGGTGGATGGCAACTGATGACCTTAACCTAATTTCATGCTTAAGTCTAGCCAGGGCGATCGCGTGATGGGAGCGCTACTGGAAATATAGTCTACTCCCGTTTCGGCAATGGCTCGAATGGTTTCCAGGGTAACATTGCCAGAGGCTTCAATTTTGACGCGATCGGAAGACTGGCGAATCAGACTTACGGCTTCCGTCATCTGTTCAACGCTCATATTATCGAGCATGATAATATCCGCCTTGTGTTCAAGAGCCTCTTGGACTTGAGCCAGGGTTTCGGTTTCCACTTCTATGGTAAGAGGGTAGGGGATTCGTTGACGAATTTGGGCGATCGCCTCCCCAATTCCCCCGGCTACCGCAATATGGTTATCTTTGATCATCACTGCATCATCGAGTCCCATGCGATGATTCACCGCTCCCCCAACTTGGGAAGCGTATTTTTCTAAGACTCTTAAACCGGGTGTGGTTTTGCGAGTATCCACAAATTGAGTCGGTAAATCTGCAATCCGATCCACATACTCACGGGTTGCTGTGGCAATACCACTCAATCGCATCCCTAAGTTTAGGGCAACTCGTTCACCCATCAGTAAAGCTGCTAACGATCCTTCCAGCTTGGCGATCGCTTCTCCTGGACTACACACTTCTCCCTCGGATAGCAACGGCATCAGATGGGTATTGGCATCTAGGAGTTGGAAGACTCGATTGGCGATCTCTAAACCAGCCACTCTACCCCTTGCTTTAGCTACCCAGCGCCCCTCGATCTGCTGATGGGACTGAAGACTTAAGCCTTGGGTTGTGCGATCGCCTCGACCAATATCCTCCATCAACCAATCCATCAACCAACCATCCAAACCAATCCCCATAGGCATAAATACCCTTGAAGCCATAATCAACTTCCCTGACCCGCTACAAAAGACCAATTTCCCTAAAATCTCTCATTTTCGTCAACCCTGTCAACCCTTGATATACATACCTTGTAGCGTTTTCCGAAAAAAAATTCCCAAAAACTTTGAAAAAAGGGTTGACAAAGCAAGAAAGGATTGGTTATATTCGTATTTGTGCTTGAGAGGACGGCAGCAAACCACTGACCCCTTCTCGAAGCCACCGAACCTAGAAAATTCTATAGTTTGAAAGCCTAAGCTA
>NZ_JAQPOK010000059.1 GCF_030068445.1 Roseofilum halophilum BLCC-M91
CCACAAACAATCATTGTGGAGTCCTAGCTATTTTGCTATTTCTGTTGGCGGTGCGCCGTTGGAAGTATTAAAAGAGTATATTAAAAATCAAGAAAAGCCGTCCTAAAAGGACGGGGCTTGTATCCCATTATTTTCGGTCAATTACCCATTACCGCGCGTAGCGCTATAGGTCGATCGCGCTAATTCGAGGGCGGTTTGATAGACCTGTCGCCAGGGGAGGTGGTGTTGGCGGGCGAGTTGGGCACAGTCTTCGTATTCGGGTTGTAGATTAGAGAGTTGGTCGCCTTGCCAGGCTAATTTAACCTGAACCGAGCCATAGGGCGTTTGTAGGGTGCGGAGTTCTCGACGCAAAATCGATCGCTCTTGGAGAGTGCGGCGAATGCCTAATGTGGTGGTTTCTCGGAATAATAGGGTTTCACAGGCTGTTATTTGAGCGGGTGGACAGATGACGGTTAAGAGTATACCGAGGCGGGATTTTTTCATGGTGATGGGTTGGGTAAATACATCTAAGGCTCCGAGAGCAAAGAGTTGATCGAAACAATAGCCGATCGCCTGGGGACTGAGGTCATCGATCTGCGTCTCCAGCACCGCGATCTGTTCCAAACCTTGCTGCTCGGTTGGGAAACCCACCCACAAGCGTACCAAATTCGGGAGCGGTAACCGGGCTGATCCGGCTCCTAATCCGACCCGCTCCAGCCCCATGGAGGGCACAGAACCAAACTTTGTGGCTAATGTGGTAGCGATCGCCGCCCCCGTAGGAGTCACTAACTCCCGCTCAATGCCATTACTGTAAACCGGAACCTGGGCCATCTCCCACAACTTCAACACCGCCGGAGCAGGAACCGGTAAAATGCCATGGGCAGCTTTTACCGTACCCCCTCCCGTGGGTAGGGCCGAACAAAACAGGCGATCGATCCCTAACCACTCCAACCCCAAACAAGTGCCCACAATATCCACCAGAGCATCTGTTGCCCCCACCTCATGGAAATGTACCCGCTCCGGTTCAATGCCATGAACCGCCGCTTCTGCTAAAGCCAAACGGTGAAAAATAGCTAAACTGCGCTCTTCCACCCGTGGCGGCAGTTGAGCATTCTTAATCATCTCTACAATTTCCGGTAAATGGCGGCTGCCGTGGTGACGATCGCGATCGTGAGGGTGAGGAGAATGGTTGAGATCTACATGAACTTTAATGCCCACTTGGCCGTGATGGGTCACCCTTTCCTGGCGTAACTGATACTCATCCTCGATTTGTAAGGATTTTAATTGCTCTTGCAGGTATTCTAGAGGAACTCCTGCATCCACCAAAGCACCCAAACACATATCACCGGCTAAACCGGTGGGACAATCAAGATACCCTATTTTATTCATTCATCTACCCCCAACTTATGGCAATTCTATATACCCTACATCCGGAAACACCGCAACAGCGAACCCTGCAAGAGATCAAAGAGGCTCTTCAAGATGGAGCGGTGATGTTATATCCAACCGATACCGTGTATGCGATCGGTTGCGATCTGAGTGTTAAATCAGGCATCGAGCGCGTCCGACGGATTAAACAACTCTCTAATGATAAACCCTTAACCTTCCTCTGTTCCTCCCTCTCCAATGTGGCCAGCTATGCCACAGTCAGTGATGTGGCTTATCGAATTATGAAGCGCTTAATCCCCGGCCCCTATACCTTTTTACTGCCTGCAACCAAGGAGGTTCCCCGGTTGGTGATGTCTCCCAAACGGCGAACGACTGGAATTCGAGTGCCTGATAATCCCATTTGCTTAGGTCTGTTGGAGGCATTAGAGAATCCCATTATCTCGACCTCCGCGCATTTGGTGGGAGATGAGGAAATGTCCGCGAGTCCGAGCGCTCCCGAATATACCTCGACCCAAGAACTCTTCGATCGCCTCGATAAACTGGTGGATATCATCATTGACGATGGTTTACCCGTCCAGTCAGACGTTTCCACCGTTTTGGATTTAACGTCAATGGAACCAAAAGTTGTGCGTGAAGGTCTGGGATGGGAAGCAGCATCGGATTGGGTGTCCGACGCAGGTTAGTCTAGAGGATCATCACCCCTAGGGTGGGATGATCTTCCTAGGGTTTAAGGAATCAGGGAATCTCAGAGGCATCTACCCCACACCAGTTTTTAGCCACTCCTGCAATTGTCTACTGAGGCATTCTCTAGGGGGTTTGCTGCTCTACCCCCGAATTAGGGAATTGAAAATGGCTTAAAGTCTAGCGTTGACAAAGGTTTGGACGATCGCCCTTCAAGGTGCGATCGCCAAGTCTTCCCCTGCGCTCTTGTTGTGGGGTGGATCTGCACAGATCAAAGAGTGCCACAGCAGCACCCCTTTATTTTCTGAGGGACACCTACAGTCAGAGTATAGACAGCGCGAAGGATTCCACCCGAAACGGTGTCATCACTGGAGTGCATTCAACCCAAAGGAGATTGAAATTATGAATACCAAGTCCAGCCATTCTGCTACCCTTAAATCCAACCCTTCTTTAACACCTGTTAACTCTTGTGCAACGGCAAGCGCCCAACTTCCGGAGTCTTCTGAACCGGTGATGGATGTGGAGGCTCTACAAGAGTTGATTAGCCGCGAGCTTCGCAGTGCGATGCAGATTAGCTGTCGCTCCATTCGGGGGGTATCTGAACGGATGGCGCGGGAAGTCGAACGCATTTGCCAAAAGAGCGATCGCATTCAAAAATCGGGAATCATTGAATCTTGGCAACGGACTCTAGCCCATAACCGGATTGAAAAATGCTTGCAATACTACAAACTTGGCTCCCGTCAAGGTCGGAGTGAACTGCACAGCAATCTGAGTGTAATGGTCTATCGCCATGTGGCTAAAACTAGCGCTCGATTAGGATTTAAGGCTCGCTATAGTTTGATTGAAGACTTCATGCAAGGCTTTTATGTGGAAACCCTGAAAGCGTTCCGTCGGGAAAATGAAGTGGCGGAAAAGTATAGCCCCCGCACCCGCTTAGAATTGGCTGAGTACATGGCGTTTACGGAACAATATGCGAAGCGACGCATTCATTTACCCGGTGGCATTTCCCAACGGTTGATTGTTCTCAGGGCGCAAGGGTTTTCTCGCCGTCAACCTCAAGAGATGTCGGTAGATATGGAAATGGCTGTAGAATCGGGCAAGACGGAAGAGGCGCAAATGTACAGCCGCGATCCTGCTTTGCATCAAATTCGGGAGAAAATGGTGGCTGGTGCGATCGATCCTTCGGAGTCGGTACTGCGCGATCGCGTGATTCGGGAATTAATGGAGTATCTCCAATCTCAAGAACAATTTGATTGTATTGATTACCTCAATCTCAAGCTGCAAGATTTCTCGGCTACTGAAATTGATGAAACCCTGGGCTTAACCCCTCGCCAACGGGACTATCTGCAACAACGGTTTAAGTACCATGTGGAAAAATTCTCCCGCTTCCATAACTGGCATTTGGTTCACCAATGGCTGGGTGCGGATCTCGATCAAAATTTGGGTATGGCTCCCGCTCAATGGGAAGAGTTCTTTAATCAATTGGCTCCCGAACAGCAACAACTGTTCCAACTCAAGCAAGCTAGAGTTGAGGATGCTCAAATTGCCACTACCATCGGCTGTACCCCCAAACAATTACAAAAGCGCTGGAATAAATTACTGGAATTGGCTTGGAAAGTCCGTAATCAGGCGAACTCCTAATGGGAACAGCAGGGTTAGGACTTGAGAAAGGGGATCTTGATTTCAGAGTGTTCACCTCGAACACTATCCCCTCCCCTTTTTCACTATGGTAGTATTGAGGATTAAATCTTTATGCATACCATCAACCCATCCTTTTGTTTTATCCCCTTCAAACCCGCTCATGGCAGGGAAACTAAAAAATCCTTTATTTCCAGAATCTAAACAAGTACCGCTTGGTTGGGTTCTGATTGTTCCATTTCTGATCCAGATTTTTGCCGCAGTGGGTTTAACCGGTTGGTTGTCTCTGCGTAATGGTGAACGTGCGGTTAAACAGGTGACGGCGCAACTGCGAAATGAACTAACTGCTCGTATTGTGCAACATCTGGACACCTATCTGCAAACGCCTGCTCTGATTAATCAGATTAATGCTCAGGCGATCGCCAACAACCAACTCGCTCCGGGCGATCTCGATGGGGTTCGTACCCATTTATGGCAGCAAATTCAACTGTTTCCGAATATCGCTCAAATTGGATTTTCGACCCCCAATGGCTATTTTCAGGCCGTTCAGCAGACGTTGAGTCCCCCAGGGTTTCAGTGGATCGTCAGCGATCCCAACACTCCCGAATCCCTAACACTCTATACCCTAGATGCCCAAGGAAATCCCCAACAATCCTCCACGTTTTCTTCTTATGGCGATCCTCGTCAGTCAGAGTGGTATCAAGAAGCACTCGATCGAGAGGCTCCGGTTTGGACAAAGCAGCAAATGTTCGATCCCAGTCAGTCCCCAGAATTCATCCTCAATGCGAGCAAGGCTTTATATTTGGGCGATGGGGAAATAGGAGCCGTCCTCAAAACGAGCCTGAGTCTATCTCGAATTAGTGATTTTTTACAAGGGCTACACATTGGGCGATCGGGACAAACCTTCATTCTCGATAGTCAAGGCTATTTAATTGCCAGCTCATTATCAGAGCGATCGCCCCAAAAGTCAACCGAAACCCCCTTTCCCATTGCCGCACAACAGAGTCCCAATGCTCTGATTCGATTAACCATCAAATCGCTACAATCAGAATTAGGCAATATTGAAACCCTTAAGCAACCTCATCAACTCAGTTTTTTATTTAAACATCAACGGCACTTTGTCCAAGTTACACCCATCGAGCAGAATCAAGAACTCGATTGGTTAATTGTCGTGATCGTCCCCGATTCAGACTTTATGGGGGTCATCTATGAAAATATCCGCAATACCATTTTACTCTGTTTTGTTGCCCTGATGGTGGCCGCTATTCTAGGATTAGTCACAGCCCGTTGGATCTCTAAACCGATTCTCAAGTTAATTCAAGCCTTGGAATCCATTTCCGCCGGGAACTTAGATCAAACCCTCGATTGGCAAGAATCTCGCTTACCTAAAATTTATGAACTAGAAATTTTATCCCGTTCCTTTAATCAAATGGCCGCTCGATTTCAGCGCTCCTACGAAGAACTCGAAATTCGGGTACAATTGCGGACATTTGAACTCAAAGAAGCCAAAGAAACAGCCGATGCTGCCAACTCAGCTAAAAGCGAATTTTTAGCCAACATGAGCCATGAGTTACGCACCCCCCTGAATGGCATTCTCGGATATACTCAAATCCTCAAACGCTCCCAAAATATCCCCGAAAAAGAACAAGATGGAATTGAAATCATTCATCAGTGTGCAACGCACTTGCTTACCCTGATTAATGATATCCTAGATCTGTCTAAAATTGAAGCCAGAAAACTAGAAATTCATCCCTCAGACATGAATTTTAGGACATTTTTGGAAGGAGTTGCTGAAATCTGTCGGATTCGTGCCGATCAAAAAGGGATTCACTTTAACTATGTTCCCGATCCAGATTTACCCAAAAGCATCCATGGGGATGAAAAACGCATTCGCCAAGTTTTAATTAATTTATTAGGCAATGCCATTAAGTTTACCGATACGGGAGGAGTTTCATTTGAGATCAAAAATTTAGAGGAAATCCAGCAAGAAGAGCAGATTTTACATAAAATTCGTTTTGAAATTCAAGATAGTGGCATTGGTATTCCCTCAGAAAAACTCGATGCAATTTTCCTCCCCTTTGAACAAGTAGGAGAGGTCTCTAGACAAGCGGCTGGAACCGGTTTAGGATTAGCCATTAGCCAAAAAATTGTAGCCATGATGGGCAGCGAGATTCAAGTCGAAAGTGAAGTCGGTCAAGGCAGTTTATTCTTTTTTGATTTAGAGTTACCCGAAGTGTTACAATATCAAGAAGAGATGATGACTCTGCCGACCGAAAAAATTGTTAGCTTTGAAGGACTAGAAAATGCGAAAATTATGGTTGTTGACGATCATTGGGAAAATCCATCCATTATTAAGAATCTTCTAGAACCGATGGGATTTACAGTCGCACAAGCAAATCAAGGTCAAGAAGCCCTGGAACTCCTGCCTGTATTTACCCCAAATTTGATCATTACCGATTTAGAAATGCCGATCATGAATGGCATTGAGTTAATTAAAGCAGTGCGATCCCATGAAGACTGGAAACAGTTACCCATTCTTGTTTCTTCTGGGCGCGTTTTTGAAGCCGATCGCAACCGTTCTTTAGAAGTGGGGGCGAATGCATTTTTGCCCAAACCATTAGACACGAATCGTCTTCTAGAACAGATTCAAATTTGCTTAAATTTGCAATGGATTACGCAACAGCCATCCGCAGAAAATCTTGCCGTTCCTATTGCTTCTGATGCTTCTGATTCTCTGTTAGTTCCCGATCGAGAAAACTTGGCAGAGTTATATCGCTTGGCAATGGAAGGAAATCTGAAGAAAATCCAAAAGAAAGTGAATACACTAGCCGAAGTCGATCCGAATCTTAGTCCATTCTGCGAGCAAGTGAATCGACTGGCAAAAAGTTTTAAGGAAAAAGAACTTCTAGAATTAATTGAAACTCATTATCAGAGCCTCAGAGGAGAAAGCCATGAGCTATAGCGATTCGGAATCGAATGTTATTTTAATTGTGGATGACAATCCCAATAACTTAGCGGTTTTGTCGGATTTTCTCGATGAATCGGGATTTGAAGTTAGGGTAGCGAGGGACGGAGAAAGTGCTTTAGAAAAAGTTAACTATGCTCCTCCAGATTTAATCTTGTTAGATGTGATGATGCCGGGAATTGATGGATTTGAAGCCTGCAAGCGTTTAAAGTCAAACCTAGACACGGAAGAAATTCCGATTATTTTTATGACGGCTTTATCTGATACGGTGGATAAGGTGAAAGGCCTGGAATTGGGGGCAGTTGATTATATTACTAAGCCCTTCTCCCAAGAAGAAGTGCTTGCCAGGGTAAGGCTGCATTTGAGGCTGAGGAAAATGGCCCAAAAGTTAGCCCAACAAAACCAATTGCTCAAGCAAGAGATCGAAGAAAAAAATAGAGCCGAGGCAGCCTTGCAAGCCTTGACTCAAGAGTTAGAACAACGGGTAAACGATCGCACGGCTGAGTTGCAACAGGCAATGACAGATTTACAAGATGCTCAGGTGCAGTTGGTACAAAATGAAAAAATGTCTACGTTGGGTCAATTGGTGGCGGGGGTTGCCCATGAAATTAATAATCCGGTGGGGTTTATTATGGGGAATTTAAGCCATGCACAGGAGTATCTTCAGGATATTATTGAGCATCTGAGCTTGTATCAAAGCCATTATCCGGAACCCGATCCCGAAATTCAGGATCATTATGAAGATATAGAATTGGATTTTTTGCTCAAGGATTTGCCGGATTTAATTTCGTCGATGCATGAAGGGACGGATCGGATTCGTAATATTAGTCAATCCTTGAGGACGTTTTCGCGATCGGATACAACCAGTAAGGTAAGTAGTAATATTCATGAGGGGATTGATAGCACGCTGCTAATTTTGAAACATCGATTAAAAGCGACGGAGGAGCGGCCGGCGATCGCCATTATCAAAGAATATGGAGATATTCCGGAAGTTCCCTGCTATCCGGGGCAACTGAACCAGGTGTTTATGAATTTGCTCGCTAATGCCATTGATGCCTTAGACGAATCCAATCAGGGACGCACCTTCCAAGAAATTGAAGCCAACCCGAACCAAATAACGATTCAAACCCAACTGTCGCCTTCACAAACGGAAGTGATTATTAACATTGTTGATAATGGTAAGGGGATTCCCGAAGAGATCCAGAATAAAATCTTCGATCATCTCTATACCACCAAAGCCTCTGGACAGGGCACGGGTTTGGGGCTATCGATTAGTCGCCAGATCGTGGAAGAGAAACATGGGGGAAAAATCAGTTGCCATTCAGGGAGCGAAACAGAATTTTATCGCGGCTCCGTATTTACGATTACCTTACCCATCTGATCCCCGATTCGCTATGGTAAAACAGAAGTCTAGCGCGATCTGGAGTTAATGCTTGATGGATTCATCTTCTGCGTCCTTACCTCCCCTAGAATTGAGTCAATCCCAACAGTGGCAATCCTCCCCTTCTCCCCAAGACCTGGGGATTTCCCTCTTAATCGAAATGGCTCAACGGGGGGAAATCGATCCCTGGGATGTGCAAGTGATTGATGTGATCGATCGCGTCTTAGAACAGCTAAACTCCCGCGCTGCTACCGATCCCCAAGACCAGAGTATAAATCGGGCGGACTTATCGGAATCAGGTCAAGTGTTTCTCTACGCCTCCATGCTCGTCCTCTTAAAAGCCCAAAGCCTAGAAGAAGATAGCAATGAGCTTTCCCCAGAAGAGTTGGCAGCCGAAATGGAAGACGATAACGAGCCGCCCGATGGTTCTCGTGGGCGTATCCCCTTCCGGCTAGAAAACCAATTGCGTCGCCGCGCCATTGCTCGACCGATGAAACAGCGACGAGTCACCCTGCAAGAGCTGATGCATCAACTGCAAACCATGAGCCAAACGCTTGCAGACCGCTCTGGGAAGTCGCCCCGTCGCCGCGCCCTGTCCCGCGCTCAAACGGCCAAAGCCATCCGCCAATTAGCCCATGAAGAAAATTTATCGGAAGTGGCGGAAAAATTAGAGAGGTTTTTAAGTCAATATGGAGCCACTGAAGAGGAGCAACCGGAATGGCTGGAGCTGGAACAACTGCTGGTTTCCCATCCCCAATGCGATCGCGTGGGCACATTCTGGGGCCTGCTCTTGCTCTCAGCCCAATCAAAAGTGGAACTCAAGCAAGAAGAATTCTATCAAGACCTAAAAATCCGGGTCTTGGGCGAACTGAGTCCGGCAAATCGGCGTTTTTGCCCAAAAATCGACAGAAAGAAAGGTTAAGGAGTAAAATCACTGATAACCTATATATATATGGATCAGGTTGTTATAGAGTTCCAAGACCCGATCGGTTCATTCTGATGAGGTGATTGGAACACCCGTAGTAATCAAAAACCTGTGGTTGAGGAATAGATAATTATGAAAGCCATGATTCTGGCGGCTGGTAAGGGAACTCGTGTCCGGCCTATCACCTACACCATTCCCAAGCCAATGATTCCCATCCTACAAAAACCGGTCATGGAGTTTCTCCTGGAACTATTGCGCCAGCATGGTTTTGACCAGGTGATGGTCAATGTGAGCCACTTGGCCAATGAAATCGAAAGTTATTTTCGGGATGGACAACGGTTTGGAGTGCAAATTGGTTATTCTTTTGAAGGAAGAATTGAACCCGATGGAACCCTGATAGGAGATGCATTAGGCTCGGCAGGGGGAATGCGCCGCATTCAAGATTATAATCCGTTTTTTGATGATACCTTTGTGGTGCTGTGCGGGGATGCCCTGATTGATTTGGATTTAACTAAGGCTATTAAGTGGCATAAGGAAAAAGGGGCGATCGCCACAGTGATTATGAAGTCTGTCCCTAAAGAAGAAGTTTCGAGTTATGGGGTCATCGTTACCGATGAGGACGGACGGGTGAAGGCCTTCCAAGAAAAACCCTCCGTTGAAGAAGCCATTAGTACCGATATTAATACCGGGATTTATATCTTTGAGCCAGACGTGCTGAATTATATTCCCTCTGGTCAAGAATATGATATCGGGGGTGACCTGTTTCCTAAGTTAGTGGAAATGGGAGCGCCCTTTTATGGCATTTCCATGGATTTCCAATGGGTGGATATTGGCAAAGTTCCGGACTATTGGCGAGCCGTGCGTGGAGTGCTACTCGGAGAGATTCAGAATGTGTCCATTCCCGGTCAGGAAGTCGCCCCTGGTATTTATACGGGACTGAATGTGTCCATTAATTGGGATAAAGTCGATATTACTGGCCCCGTTTATATTGGAGGGATGACCAAGATAGAAGATGGCGCGAAAATTGTCGGCCCAGCCATGATTGGCCCCAGTTGTCATATTTGTAGTGGGGCAACGGTGCAAAATAGTGTGATTTTCGAGTATTCCCGCCTAGGGCCGGATGTGCGGTTGATCGATAAACTGGTCTTTGGACGCTATTGTGTGGATAAAACAGGCGCATCCATTGACGTGCGATCGGCTGCATTGGATTGGTTGATTACTGATACCCGTGCTGTGCCTGTGCCGTTCCCTCCAGAGGAGCAACAGGCGATCGCCGAACTTTTAGAATCCGACTCTTAACCCAATCGAGTCCCGTTAATAGGTTAAGCAGGGCTGGGTGGGCAATGCCCACCCTAACCATGATAGATGTACTACCTAATAATGGTTGCCCACCTTACGATGGTGAACGGCCGTCAGAGCATCGGGGTTACTGACTCGTCCGGTCTCAATGGTGCAATAGACCAACCAATGATCGGAAAGCTCCATCCGACTGGCGACTTCACATTCGAGATAGGCCAGAGCATCGGTCAAAATGGGACTACCATTGGCGGCCGTTTGGGTGTTGACTCCTTCAAAGCGGTCTGCACCAGGGCCAAAGCGCTTCAGGAAATGACGCATCAAACTTTGATAGTTATCTTCGCTCAGAATATTGAGAACAAAGGTATCGCCCACATGCATCAAAGATTCGATCGCCCGATCCTTGGCGACGGCAATGGTAACACCTAGGGGCTTAAAGCTGGCTTGAGTCACCCAAGAGGCGAGCATGGCGCTTTTGACTTCGCCTTTTTGGGCAGTAATAATATAGAGTCCGCCGCTTAAGCGACCCAAGGCCCGGTCTAGGTCATTATCCAGGGACTTCATCTTTTTAATGGCATCCTTGAGTCCCAAGAGTTGCCCCATATCGGTTCCTGCTTCTTCACAGAGTTGATAGATGGCTTCTGTGGGTGCTTCTTTGATCAAAATCGCGGGGAAGGCTTCCTTAAGTCCCAGTTCTTGGAATTGGTTCCGCAGGGGATAGATGGAGCGGTCATCGCCTCCACCGGACTCGAACAGACCGATCGCCTGTTTGTCGTTAGCGGCGACTAAAACCGTACTCAGGGCTGCTTCTGCTTCTTTGCCCACTTCTCCCGACTGGGGAGGAGCGCCAATGATGAGAGCTGAGGCCATTTCCACCAGTTCCCGCACTTCCTGGGGATCGGTCGATCGCAAGTCCATCATTTCTACGGCGATCCCAGTTTTGGTGATCCCATGGGCGATCGCTTGGGAGAGGCGATCGCTATAGCCATAATCGGAAGTATAGAATAGGGCGACGGTTTTTTCCGCTTTGGTTTTTTCCTTACTCCAGCGATCGTAACGGCCGGTGAGTTCCTCTAGGTTATGCCATAGGAGGGGGCCATGGCCGGTAGCGATCAGGTTAATGGCTGGGAGTTTGGCCATCCGTTTCATGGCGTTCACCACAGAGCGGGCATTGGGAGCCATTAAACATTCATAATAGAAGCGAAAGTCGGCTTCAATGTCGCTCAAGTTTTCATCGTAGGTGCGATCGGAGCAATAGTGCATTCCGAAAGCATCGCAGGTATAGAGAACGGAGGTTTTATGGTCGTAGGTAAAGATCGTATCAGGCCAATGGAGATTGGGGGCGCTAATGAATTCTAAAACATGGCCCTGACCCAGATCTAGGGTATCCCCATTTTTTACCAATTGGCTTTCAAAGGGTTTATGAATCAGGTTTTGGAGAAACTGAACGGCAATTTTCGATCCCACTACCACTGCATGGGGAGCCATTTCTAGAACATCTTTGACCAGGGCACTATGATCGGGTTCAGTATGACTAATCACAATGTAGTCAATGGTGGCCGGATCGATTTGTCCTTTGAGGGTGTCGAGATAGAGTTGCTCAAATTTGCGATGGGAGGTATCCACCAGGGCCGTTTTGTCTCCTTGAATGATGAAGGAGTTGTAGGTGGTTCCATTTTGTAGTCCGAATTCGATGTCGAAGCGATCGCGATCCCAGTCTAGGGAGCGGATCGTTGTCGTATTTTCGGCGATCGGAGCCGTTTCTATCGTCAGTCGTTTTTGAGGGCGATCGGTCAGTGCTACCATAGTTTTCTGTCCTGTATGGGCGGTGAGGGACGACGGCGATCGTCGTTATCTCTTTTTCTATTGTTTCTTCATTGTTACAAAATCCTGGGATTTCGGGAAGGTGAGTTGAGTAAGAAGAATTAATCACACCCGTTAATTGGGAATATACTTCCTTTTTTGTCACTTTCCGATGCTATGTAACCTTTTCAGCCATTGATACTCTATATTATTCGATTTGAATTCTCGGAGAGTGACAAAACAGCTAGAGAGCTTTCCCAGATTAAAATCAACCGATGGCGCTAAACTATCAACAGGGTTAATCATGAGGATACAACCATGGCAAAGTCAATTATCCAGCTTGTCGATGAACTGCCTGAAGATAACATTACCGTCAAAGTCTTAAGAGCAATCGATTTTGTCGTGCCGGGAGAATGGAATAATCTTGTTGGATTCGATGCCACCATTGCCCATTTTACCGGAGAAACCGATCCCAAAACCATTCAGCGTATCCGCGATCGCGCTGCGGCTCTCTATCTCGATCCTGCCAAAGGCTATCAGGGCGCAGTCGGATTATATCAGGCGATCGATAAAGCCGATGTGGCCATGGGTACAGCCGCCTTAGCCAATAAGGTAGGCGAAAAGTTAAGTTTTCTTTCTTTTATCAGTAATATTACCCCCAAAGCCGACACCACCCAAACCATTGATTTACTCCTTAAAATTGCCGTAGAAGTGATTGCCTTTTGTAAATTGAATGGCATTCCCAAACCCAATCCCCAACTCTTCGCGAATTCTCTGGCCGAAAACTATCACAACGCCGGATTAATGCGAATGATTGCCTTAGTGTGCATTGATGCTATGTTGCCCTTGGGGCCAAACTTCTTAACTAAAATTCATGTCGTTATTCAAGGGCTTAATCCAGGTAACATTGCCGGAAACCCTGTATTTTCCGGCATTCAAGACCAAATCCCCGGCGAGACAACCGGCGATCGCATCGGATTTGTGAATCAATGTTTTAATGCCGTTGAAGGTTGGATGAATCAGTTGGTTGCCCAAACTGGCATTACCCCAGAAAGCATTTTCAATCATTTGGGTAACTTTATTCAAATGGCGGATGATAATCTCGATTTTGTCGCCGCTTTTTTAGATCAAACCACCAATTACTACGAGCATACCGGCATTCAAACCGTTGCCCAGCGCTTAATTTTAGAAGCCTACGAATCCCTGCAAGCAGAAGGGGACGCGCTCCCTGATGCAGATGGGGATGATCGGGATCGAGACAGTGACGGAGAGGGGGAATTTTCCGTCGGAGACACCGTTGAGGTTTGGGACAAAAAAGAAGAGGATTGGTATGAAGCGACTATCCGCAAAGTTAAAGTCAAAAAAGATAAAAATCGGTACTATGTTCGCTATGTTGGCTATGGTTCCTCCGAGGATGAATGGGTCAAAGAAAAGCATGTTCGCGCTGGTAACTTTGAAGAAGCCGATGATAATGGGTATGCCGTTGGTCAAAAAGTGAAAGTCTGGGATGACGATGATGAAGAATGGTATACCGCCAGAATTCAAAAAATCGACGGCGATCAATATCGAGTTCATTATCTCGATGAAGATGATTTTGACGATGAATGGGTAGACCTAGACGAAATCTGCTAAGAAAAGGGTAAAACGCAATTTTCCCTATTACCCATTACCAGCGCGAATCGCTATATGATGCCTACCCCCTTACTCGCACAAACCATTACCCTCAGAGACCTGATCGATCGCTTTGGCTTAACCTTAACCGAAGACGAGGATTTCTTCCCCGAATGGCAAGAAAATTTACCCGATATTTCTCCGAGCGATCGCCAACTGCTCGATAAAGTCAAAGCCGGTTATATCAACCTACTTAACCATCCGCCCTTACTCGAAAATGTCGTGAGAATGGCGATTTTAGACCCCATCCTATTTATTGGCGACTTCTATATCTCCCCCTTCTATGTCAAAAGCGAAGAACCCATAGAGATTAGTGCAGAAGACGATGGCGTAATCATCAAAGGTCGAATTGATACCTTAATTTTGAGAGAAAAATTTTGGATCGTGGCGATCGAATCCAAAAAAGCCGCCTTTTCCATCGAAGAAGCCCTCCCCCAGATCCTCGTCTATATGCTCGCCAGCCCTCACCGCGAACGCCCCTGCTTCGGTATGATCGCCACAGGCGGCAGCTTTGTTTTTGTCAAGCTAGTCCGGGGAGAAGTCAACCGCTATGCCTTATCAGATGTTTTCAGTCTTCGCAATCGTGGTAATCAACTCTACGAAGTGCTACGAATCTTAAAACGCCTGAGCCAGTTATAGCGCTTCGCGCTAGGTAATAGGTAATAAGTAATGGGTAATGGGTAATAGTTAATTGGCCATCTCCCCATCCCCATCTGACAATTCTGCCCGATCTTCTGTATCCTGAAAGGAACCCACGTTATTATAATTTTTGTAAACAAACTCTAATCCAAATTCTCCCATGAGTAACAGCCCACTCCATGCCTTCTTTGTTGGTCGCGCCCTGTCCGAGGCGATCGCCGAAGAAGTCGAATATACCCTAACCCACGCCCTCAGTAACTTCGGTAAAGCCGACGCAGAACAACAAGAGAGGCTGAAAAACTTCCCGCAAATAGTCTTAGACCGAGCCGCAGCCGCAGAATCCGCCGCCCGCACCGGGAATCCTGCACCCAACCCCGGACAACCCAACCCCCCCTCCCGCGATCTCCAAGAAACCCTCGATGATTTGCGGGCCGAAATCGCCCAACTGCGTTCTGAACTACAAAAATATCGCTCCCGTTCCACCTGAACCCCAAGCCCAAACCTTCCCCTAACCCAACCCATCGATCCGCCCCCTGATGACTTCTGTATCTGCGCTCTCTGACGTATCCGACAACCCATCAGCCCTTACCCCTTCCTCCAGTGCCATGGAACAAGGCTATAGCAGTAAATCCTATCGCTGGAATCGTCCCAAATATTCCCGAAACCGTCGTTTTTTGGATATCTGGAGTTTCTTCTGGCTCTTCTTAGGCTCTCTGTGGCTCAATGGTAAATCCTGGAGTTACCGAGGCGGTATGACTGAAGAAAAAATCCAAAAAAGACGGCGACAGCAAGCCATTTGGATTCGGGACACCTTCCTAGACCTAGGGCCCACATTTATTAAACTTGGCCAACTCTTCTCCACCCGTGCGGACTTATTTCCGATTGAATATGTAGAAGAACTCTCCAAACTCCAAGACCGCGTACCGGCTTTTAGCTATGAAAAAGCCGAAAGCATCATCCGAGAAGACCTAGGAAAATCCGTTCAAGACCTCTATCGCAGTTTTGACCCCGTTCCCATGGCTGCCGCGAGTTTAGGCCAGGTTCACCGGGCCCAACTCCATAGCGGTGAAGAAGTGGTGGTTAAAGTGCAACGGCCGGGTTTGCGGCAACTCTTTACCATTGATTTAGAGATTCTCAAAGGTATCGCTCGCTATTTCCAAAATCATCCCGACTGGGGAAAGGGACGGGATTGGCTCGGCATCTATGAGGAATGTTGCCGCATCTTGTGGGAAGAAATTGACTATCTCAATGAAGGACGCAATGCCGATACGTTTCGGCGCAACTTCCGCCAAGAAGATTGGGTGAAAGTGCCCCGGATCTATTGGCGCTATACTTCCCCCCGTGTTTTAACCCTCGAATATGCTCCAGGGATTAAAATTAGTCAGTACGATGCCCTAGAAGCAGCCGGACTAGACCGCAAACACTTGGCTCAGTTGGGAGCAAAAGCCTATTTAATGCAAATTCTCTACAGTGGGTTTTTCCATGCTGACCCCCATCCCGGCAATATTGCCGTCAGCCCAGATGGATCGCTGATTTTTTATGATTTTGGCATGATGGGCCAAATTCAAGCAGTGACTCGCGAAAAACTGTTAGATACTTTTTTTGGTATCTCTCAGAAAGATGGAAATCGGGTGATGAATTCTTTGATTGCCTTGGGCGCACTCGCTCCCACGGGAGATATGGGGCCGGTGAGGCGATCGATTCAATATATGTTGGATCATTTTATGGATCAGCCCTTTGAAAGCCAGTCGGTTAGTGAAATTAGTGACGATCTTTATGAGATTGCCTACGATCAACCGTTCCGGTTT
Source organism: Roseofilum halophilum BLCC-M91 (assembly GCF_030068445.1). Classification (GTDB taxonomy): domain Bacteria; phylum Cyanobacteriota; class Cyanobacteriia; order Cyanobacteriales; family Desertifilaceae; genus Roseofilum; species Roseofilum halophilum. The sequence goes on from NZ_JAQPOK010000059.1 coordinate 16,176, forward strand.
CCGGCAACGTTTACGTTTGTGATGCGGGCATTTTCTACCCTAGAAGGGGTGGGGAAAGGCCTTGACCCGGAATTTAATTTTATGGAAGTCGCCAAACCCTTTGCAACAGAGCTTATGAATAGTGGAAATGGATCGGCAGGAAATGATTTGTTAGGCGAACTCGGTCGCCAAGCGACTCAGATGAGTAATACGGCTTTGGGTTTGCCCCGTCGTTTAGAGGATGCTTTGGATAAGTTGGAGCAGGGGGATATTCGCCTGCGGGTGAGAGCAACAGAGAGCGATCGCATCCTCAGACGCATTAGTAGTATGAGTTTGGTGAACACCTATGGCATTTTGATTAGTGGCTTGACCATTGCTGCCGCGATTTTGATTAGTGCAGATCAACTGGGATTGGCAGTGATCCTGGCTGTATTGGCGATCGCCTTGGCGATCCTCTTATTCCGTCTGCTACGGCGAATTAATCGTTTCGATCGAATGCCTTAGTCCAAAATTCCCCACCAGGGGTTACAATCAGAAGGGAGAAATCTCTTCATGCCTATCTGTTAGTTACTGTTTTGGTCAGCAAACTTATGAAACGCATCTTCACGGGTCTAACTGATACGGGGGTAATCCGTTCTGTCAACCAAGATGCCTTCTACAATGACCCGGAAGGTCGGTTTTTTATTGTGGCTGATGGTATGGGTGGCCATGCCGGTGGCCAAGAAGCCAGTCAATTAGCCACCACAGCGATTCAGGAGTATTTGTTGGCCCATTGGGAATCCGATAAGCCGTCCGATCAACTCTTGCAGGCGGCCCTATTGAAAGCCAATCAGTCCATTCTCGAAGACCAGCGCCAGCATCCCGAACGCTCTGATATGGGAACCACAGTAGTGGTCCTCTTGTTTCGTCCCACCCCAGAGCAACAGACGGAACAGCCTTGGGTAGCCCATATTGGCGATTCTCGCCTCTATCGACTGCGCGGCCATCATCTGCAACAGATGACCGTCGATCATACCTGGGTCGCTAAGGCGATGGCTTCAGGAGTCCTGGAGCCAGAACAGGGGCGCACCCATCCCTGGAGGCATGTATTATCCCAGTGCTTGGGACGGGAAGATACCCAAGAGGATGATATTGATATCAACTTTATCGAGTTACAAGGGGGCGATCGCCTGCTCCTCTGTAGCGACGGTTTAACCGAAGAACTCCCCGACGGAACCATCGCCTCCACCCTCAAATCCATTCGCTCCTGTGACATGGCCGGACAGAAGTTAATTGAACAAGCGAAAGAAAAAGGCGGACGGGACAATATCACCGTGGTCATCATTGCCCTAGAAAGTGAATATTGACCAAAACTAATGGGTTTCAAGCCTGGCCCTTCTAGGGCCACTTTTGAGCCTGGATGTAACGCCGCTTATGCAAACGAATCAAAGGTTGCAAACGCTATCCATTCCCTAGGAACCCCCCGATCCCCAGTCGAAAACTAGGGATTTGTTCATCATGAGCATTTTTACTCTTGTGAACTTGCTACAACATCATCAAGTCAAGAAACCAATATGGTCAATCTGTCAATTTTTTGTTATATTCTGTAATATAAGTTAGAAGTGTTGCACTTCTGGCTGTTCTGAGTCCTGCTGAATCTAAATTGAGGAGCCTTCGATGAACGAACCCATGCAACTCTCCCTAGAACAACAATTTAGTCTTCGGTCTTTCCAAACCCAAGTCGAAAAAATGAGTCGCGAGCAAGCTCAGGAATTCCTGGTTAAGCTCTATGAACAGATGATGTTGCGAGAAACCATGTACCAGCACTTTATCAAACACGAGTGGGGTTTAGATTAGGGACGACTTATCGTATCTATTGAGAAGTAGAAGTTCAAGATTTGTGCCGTTCTGGGTCTAACTCCCCCTTGGCAGTGTTAGGGTAAGGGTAGATTAACACTTCGGTATTACACTTACCCCTTATGTTCAAGCGTGCTTTAATCTCGACCGATTTATCTGATGGATTATACCGTCTGGTCGATTCAGTTCCGGCTCTGGCTCAAAGTGGTTTAGAGCAAGTTGTATTTACCCATTGTGTGGCCTTAGAAGGAATAATTCCTAAAACCGATAATGACAAGATTGAGTGGGCAAAATCTCGCCTATCTGTCCTGCGTCCGAATATTTCTGATAGCCTAGAAGTCAAGGGTGAGGTTGTTTCTTCAGTCAAACCCCATGAAACGATTCTAGAGGTGGCCAAAAAACATCGTTCGGATGTGATCGTCATGGGAGCGAATATCCATACGCTCATGGATGAGCAATTTTTTGGGAGTACGAGTAGGAGTTTGGCCGAACATACGGATATTCCGATTATGGTTTTACGTCCTCAACTGGTTTCTACCTATACTTCTGAAGAGTTAAATCTACGGTGTCGTTATTTATTCCGGTATTTAATGCTCACCTATGATGGTAGTTCCAGTGCCCAATATTTGTTACAACGAGTGAAAGATTATGCCCAAAACCGGCCAGCTAACTCCCTAGAAAAGCTGCTGTTGGTGTGGGTGGTGGAAGAAGGAGGGCGACGAGATTATAAAGATGCCGATTATGAGTTGGAGAAAGCTAAAACGGAACTTGAGAAAGTCAAGGAAGACTTATCGGATCTCAATTTAGAGATCGAGGTGGAAGTGCGGCAAGGAGAAATTATTCCTCAGATTTTTGAGTCGGCGTTAATGCATGATATTAGTGCGATCGCCGTTTCCTCCAATCGCAAAAATAAAATTCTAGAATGGTCATCGCCCAGCATCAGCAATAAGATATTGCGGCGCAGTTGGCATCCAATTATTTACTTTTCTCCCAGACACTAAACTGAGCAGTTGTTCACCTTAAAGCAAGCTCAAAAAGAAGAATCCGGTACTCCAGCTTCCAATTTCATCATGATTTGGGGTTGGAGTTTTTCAAATTCTTTTTGCAGCAGTTCCTTACTCCGCGTCGGTTGACCGCCAGCCATAGAATCACTGGTGTTTGCCCAATCTTGCAGTCGTTGCCGTTGAGAGTGATTCACATTAATACTGATGGCATCAGCACAACGCCCCGGTTCTTCTAAGGCAAAAAATAATAAGCAGTAACGTCCGGTATGAGCGATGAGGTTAGCTAAACGTTTACCTTTATGACTTTTGAGATCCATATAATATCTGAACCATCTGGGGCCCTGTTTAGGATCGTACAAAACTGTGAGCCACAAAATCATTGGATGGGGCGAAACGGAATAGAGAAAATTCTTGTAGGTTTTATTATAAAGTCGGTTGATTTGCCTCTGTTCAATTTCCTGTTTTTTCAGCATTGCCCACAAGGTAACCACGGTTTGTTCTGTCTTAGTTTGTAATACTTGTGGAAAGACAATTTGAGCCAGGGGCTTGCCTTTGGGCCATGTTTGTTCCCAACAGACCATATCAATGGCAGGAGCAGGTTCAAGAAGTTGTAATTTACCTGATGATTTGCCTGGTGATTTGCTAGTGTTGCGCCCAGGGGAAGTAGGAGGTGACGAAGATGGGGGTTGGGTTTTAGACCGTTTTACGGAGGGAGGAGGATCGACAGGGGCTGAGGGCGCTTTTGGGGCGGATTCAGCAGAGGGGGTGGGTTTACTGCCGTTTTGGGCAGGAGTTGGGGAGGTATGGAGATTTTTTTCTAACTGCTCTAGGGTTTTAACAATCTCTCCTGCACTCTGGGGCCGTTTTTGAGGCTCTTTGGCTAAACATTGAAAGACTAAGTGTTTTAGCTCTGAAGGGAGTCTGAGATAAGGGGCAACGGCTTCAAAGGAGCGGGGGGTTTGGAAATGGTGAGTTTTATACCACGCGCCGAAGGTATGGGTTTCTGCGGTCAGGGGCATATGGCCGGTGAGCATCTGGAACATCATTACCCCTAAGCTGTAGAGGTCAGAACTGCTGGTGAGTTCTTTGCCTTCCATTTGTTCTGGGGAAGAATAGGCTAAGGTTCCCATGAAACAGTTGGTTTGTCCGGCTGTTTCTTCTTGGAGGAGTTTGGCGATGCCAAAATCGAGAATTTTGACTAATTCTCCAAAGCTGGAGTCTTGGCTGACGAGGATATTGCTGGGTTTGATGTCTCGATGGACGATGGGAACGGTTTTACCATCTTTTTGAATGCCTTCGTGGGCACATTGTAGGCCGAGGGCAATTTGCCGGGCTAGGCTTAAGAAGCGCTCTAGGTTGATGTTGTCTTCGCGGATGACATCACTGAGGCTGTCTCCTTGAAGATATTCCATGACGTAAAAGGGGATTTCGTCGGTTACGCCATAGTCCATGACGCGGACAATGTGGAGGCTATGTTGTCCGAGGAGGGCGCAGGTGGTGGCTTCTCGCTCGAAGCGATCGCGCATTTTTTTATTCAGAAGGGCTTGGGAGAGAAATTTAACCGCGACTAATACTCCGCCTACTCTGGCATCTTTGGCGAGGTAGACTTTCCCCATTGCTCCCTTACCAAGAAGTTCGACAAGCTCATAGCGATTAAATAGAACACGGCCAATATTGGGGTCACTCATTAGACGTTACACCAGAATACTGGAATCAACTGGAATTATTCCTATACTTAATGACGGTATTGGGTAAGGAGAGCAAATGCACCTAATCTTAATTCTGCTGTTCCTCTTGCATTTTACCGTCTGCGTTAACCCATGGACGAACGACCAGCTAAAATAGAGTTTATCCATTGTATAGGGTTATTTGCATATTTAATTGTAAGGGTTTCCATGATCGTGACAGTCGATCATTATCCTTTCATTGTAGCTTGATTTCACGGGGGATTACCCGGTTTAGCTTTCGGTTTGTCGTTCTAATCGAGCTTCCATGGCACTGGTTAGGTAGTGTCCTGCCATGACTGCGCTAGAGAGATGATAGGTATCGTAGTCGATGCGATAGAGGGTTTCAAAGCTACTCCGGCGTTCTTTGTCTCCGAGAACCCAATAGCGCTGGATAATGGAGTCGGGAGCAACCCAACCTTCTCCTTCGACTTTTCCGAGGACGCTGTGTTGGAGAACAAAGGTGTATTGGCGTTCGCCACTGTCGAGGCGGCCTTTATACTGAAAGGAGATGGGGGGGCGATCGCTGTCGGTAAAGGTGAGTTTCATGACCATGGTAAACCAGTTATCGTGAGACCATCGCACTAAGGTGGCTCCTCGGATGGCGAGGGGCAGGCCATCTTTTTCTAGCCAGTTCCCTTCAATCGTCCAGCGTCCTGGTTCCATTAAGAATGTATGAGCCACTTCGATCGCCTCTAAATCGTTGTCTCAGATTGTTTCGAGTTTTAAGCAGCAGTGCTTATGATACGGTTACTCATCATAACATTGTTGGCTGGTTGCTCCCAACTGGGTGCAACTGTCCCAAAATTTGCCCAGAGTTTGCCCCGGTGACTTGGGGGAGATTTCCGGGAATATGGAGATGATGCCAATAGCCGAGGACGGCAAAGGCGATCGCCTCTTTAAATTCTGAATTTAAGCCCATTTCCTCAGTGGTGAGGACTCGAATCGGGTTCAGGTGGTGTTGAATCCGCTCTTTGAGGTACAGATTACGACTGCCTCCCCCACACAGTAGCACGCGATCGGGCATCTGGGGTAGAAATTGGCGATAGTTTTGGAGGATGGAAACGGCGGTAAATTCGGTGAGGGTAGCTAGGAGATCGGCATCACAGAGATGATCGGCTTGGCTCTGTTGCCAACAGCGTTGCCAAAATTCTAGACCAAAATATTCGCGGCCGGTGGATTTGGGGGGCGGTTGCTGAAAATAGGGGTCTTCCATCCACTGGTTGACCAAGGGTTGGTGGGGGGTTCCTGTGGCGGCCCAAGCGCCGTTAAGATCGTAGCGTTGAGTACCTTGGGTTAACTGTTCTACGGCTAGATCCAGGAGGCTGTTACCGGGGCCGGTGTCCCATCCCCGCACTTGGTCTAGGTGTTGATGGCTGTTGGCGGGCAGATAAGTGAGGTTGCCAATACCGCCTAGATTTTGGATACATTGACTCTGAGTGGGATGGCTGAGGAGACAGGCATCTATGGGGGGGACGAGGGGGGCCCCATGGCCACCGGCAGCGAGATCGGCTTGGCGAAAGTTACTGATGGTGGGGATACGGGTGTGATGGGCGATCGCCTCTCCCCGTCCGAGTTGTATGCTATAACCGAGTCCTCCATGGGGGGGACGATGAAAGACGGTTTGCCCGTGGGAGGCGATGAGTTGGGCGGGGGGATGGCCCTGCTGTATCTTCAGAGCGGCTTGGCTGAAGGCGTGGGCAATCCGGTCATCGAGGGCAGCCAGTTGGGGAAGGGAGAGGGGTGCGCCAGAGGCGATCGCCAAAATTTCCCGTTGCAACTCCTCCCCATAAGCATAGGTTTCCCCAGCGATTAAATCCACTTTGAAATCATATCTTTCCCCCGAAATGTTTACCAACGCCGCATCAATTCCATCTGCGGATGTTCCACTAATTAAACCAATAATATACATAGTTTGACCCCTAACTTTTTACTTACTGAACCGGCAGTCGATTAATTGCCTTATTACGGCCAATTAACACCATCGAATCCCCCTTTTCCATCCGTTGAGTTGCCTTCGGGTTCACCTCCAACTTCTGCCCCTGATGATTAATCGCAATCATCGTCAACCCATACTCATTTCTTAAATCTAACTCTAACAGCGTTTTACCCGCAAACTCTTCTGGAACCAGCAATTCCACCATACTATTATCTGGATCGAGTTCTACCCGCTCTAAGATATTTGGTTTCGTCAAAGAAATAGCTAAATTACAGCCCATCTCATATTCCGGAAACACCACCCAATCGGCTCCCACCTTATTGAGCAACTTTTCATGAATTTTAGAAGAAGCTTTAGCGACCACAAAATTTACCCCCGCTTCTTTCAAATTCAACGTGGTGATTATACTTTCTTCCACATAATTGCCAATACTGACAATCACTGTATCAAACTCAAATACTCCCGACTGTTTCAACGCCATCGGATCGGTCGCATCTAAAGACAAAACATGGGTGGCAATCTGACTATTGATCGCTTGATTCACTTGCTGTTCGCTCGCATCAATCCCCATGACCTCATAGCCCATATTATACAGGGTTAAGCAAACCGCTTGTCCAAACCGTCCTAAACCAATGACCGCAAACTGTTGATTGCTTTGACGCAGGCGACGAAACCACCCGAACGACTCTTTTTTCACTGTACGATCTCCCCTGAGTGAATATGGGTACTTCAATTCATTTTAAGCGCGATCGCCTAGAGAGAGTAAGATGGGAGGTGATTCCCGAAGGGATCGCGGAGCGAATCAGGTTTATGAAACTTAATGTACCCCATAGCAGAGGAAACTGCTGTAACTTTTCTCCACCAGGAACGCCAGCTATCCAATTAATAAGTCTTCTTCAGAGTAGCGAATAACTTTGGGTTTAGTATTTTTATAAAATGAAGCAATCAGTAACAAAATACCAACCCTACCGATATACATAATTAAAATAATAACCAACTTAGCAAACTGAGATAAACTCGCGGTAATCCCTGTGGATAAACCCACGGTGCTAAAGGCGGAAACAACCTCAAAAAATATGGCTAAAAATTCGATATTTTCAGAACCAATGCTGACTAGGATTGTGCCGCAAATAATCACAAATAGGGACGCAATAATCACCCCTACAGCCTTAATGAGTAAAACATTGGGAATTTGTCGTTTATAACACAACACTTGCTCGCGCTCTTGTAGAGCCGCTCTGGTGGCACTGAGTAAGATTCTAAAGGTGGTGGTTTTAATGCCTCCTCCGGTACTGCCTGGACTTGCGCCAATGAACATCAGGGGAATAGTAATAAATAAGGAAGTAATAGTCATCTGACCAATATCAATGGTATTAAATCCCGCCGTTCTAGTAGTCACAGATTGGAACCAAGCGGCTAAAAATTTTTCCCATACGTTCAAGGATTCTAAGGTGGCTGGGTTATAAAACTCAGTTTGAAATAAAGCGAGCGCCCCAATCAGAAACAGAGCTATATTGGTGCTGGTGGTAATCTTAAAGTGCAAGGAAAACGTAAACCCTTGGTTGCGCTTAATCACGCGCCGATAAAACCAAGTATAGAGTTCCATGATCACTTGATAGCCAATGCCGCCAATAATAATTAGGGCAGTAATTACAGCGACTAATGGGGTAGATGTGACATAGGAGGAAAGACTATCACTAAAGAGGCTGAATCCGGCGTTATTGAAAGCGCTAACGCTGTGAAAAATGGCTAACCATAAGCCTTGGCTATCCCCATAATCGGGTTGAAAGACTTGCATTAAACAGAAAATACCGGTAATCTCAAATATTAAGGTTACGGCAATAATCGATCGCACCAACTGACCCACCCCTTCCATCCCTTGGGTATCCAGGGACTGCTGAATGGCGAGTTTATCCCTGAGTCCCAATTGTCGCCCTAACAACAGCAGTAAAAACGTGGTTGCAGTCATGTAGCCTAATCCTCCGACTTGGAAGAGTAAGCATAAAAAGAGTTGTCCCCAAAAGGAATAGAATGTCCCCACATCGACGATGGATAATCCGGTGACGCAGACGGAGGAGGTAGCGGTAAATAGGGCCTTCATTATGTAATCAAGGGGCCCCTCAATGGTGGCAAATCCTTCTGGGGTAAGGGCGAAGGGTAGCATTAGTAACAGTGTACCGATCGCAATGACGGCTAAGAAACCAAGACAAATGGTACGCGCGACACTCATATATCAATTAAAAATTATATATTAACGGTTTTTGCGACCCGATCGCCTCCTAGCACTGCACCAGATTAACAGTTTTACGCCACCCCAGGCTAATGCCGCACAGAGAAAGCTTACCAGAAGGGCGATGATAAAGGGATGAGGGCGATCGCAACGTTTTAGAAACCGGGTTTCTCGCGGATCTGTGGTTGGTGTCCGCAAGTTGGGCAGAAACTATCGTATTTTCCTACTTCTAACCGCAATGGATCGTCAGTAATATCAAGTCCGTTTGTTTCGGACTGCGTCCGACATGAACATGTCCGCGAAGCGGAAATACCATAATTAAAAATGTAGGGAGCAAGATGCTCCCACTCCAGTAATATCAATCGATTGAGGGATCGTCCTTCCAAGCGTTCAATGAATTCAATCACTTGATGCTGTTGTTCGGGGGGAAGTTCTCGGATTTTGGCGATCGCCATTTCTAGGGTAAGCATCATCAGAGTTAACCGGGGGCGTTTTGGCGCTGTTTAATGTCCTCTAAACTCCCGGTGGGAATGGCTGCAATCAGTTGGCGGGTGTATTCTTGGCTGGGATAGTTGTAAATTTGCTCGGAGGGGCCAATTTCTTCTACTTTACCGCGATTCATGACCATGATGCGATCGCTCATAAACTTGACTACGCTTAAGTCATGGGAAATGAAAATGTAGGTTAGCTTAAACTCCTCTTGCAGTTCTTTAAACAGGTTCAACACCTGAGCTTGTACCGATACATCCAACGCAGACACGGACTCATCACAAATAATAAACTTAGGATTCAACGCCAGAGCGCGGGCAATACAGACCCTTTGGCGCTGTCCTCCAGAAAACTCGTGGGGATAGCGACTCATCCAATTGGGATCGAGGCCAACTCTATCTAGAAGATAACTCACGCGGTCGCGTCGTTTAGACCCAGATTCCAACTCCTGATGAATCACCAACGGCTCCATGACTGCATCCCCAATGGACATCCTCGGATCTAAAGAGCTATAGGGGTCTTGAAATACAATCTGCATTTGTCGGCGAAAGTAGCGCAAAGCCTTAGTGCTTAAAGATTGCAGTTGTTCGCCTTCAAAGGCCATCATCCCACCCATGGAGGGAACCAACTGTAAGAGCGATCGCGCTAGGGTGGTTTTGCCACAACCGGATTCTCCGACTAAGCCTAATGTTTCTCCCGGATAGACTTCAAAGGATACCCCATTCACGGCCATGGTATAGCGTTGGGTTTGTCCCCAGATGCCTTTCCTGGGAAACCCCACTTTCAGGTCTTTGACTACCATTAGGGGGGATTGTTCATAGAGCTTTTCTAGGCGCTGCTGGACTTCTTGGGGATTGATTTCGGTAACTTTTATTCCCTTTTCTGTGGATTCTTGTTCCAGAAAATCAGCCACGGTGGGCAAGTATTTTAAGCGTAAATCAGGTCGGGGGCGACAGGCTAAAAGTCCTTGGGTGTAGGGATGTTGGGGGCGGGCAAAAATATCGAGAACGGAGCCAGATTCGACGATTTGCCCTTGATACATGACTGCCACATGGTCAGCAATTTCCGCAATTACGCCTAAGTCATGGGTGATAAAAATCAGGGACATGCCCCTAGCTTTTTGCAAGTCCCGCAGGAGATTCAGGATCGTGGCTTGCACGGTAACATCTAAGGCTGTGGTGGGTTCATCGGCAATTAATAGGGTAGGGTTGCAAGAAATGGCCATGGCAATCATCACCCGTTGCAGTTGGCCGCCGGAGAGTTCATGGGGATAGCGATCGAGGATAGCTTGTTTGTGGCGATTGATTGCAGATTGCAGTTGGCGATCGCCGGGTGGCTCCGGAAATTCACTGACCATTTGTGGTTCTAAAATTTCATCCTTGGGCAACAATTGCACCTCTTGCAACAGGGCGATCGCCTGTCGTCTGGCTTCTGAAAGAGAAATCGATTGATGAAATCGTAGGGCTTCCACCAATTGAAACCCAATCGTATACACCGGATTTAAGGAACTCATGGGTTCCTGAAAAATCATCGAGATTTGGCTTCCCCGATACCGTTGCATCTGTTTTGGGGAAAGATCCCGTAAATTCAGGCGATCGCCCTCCGGAGGATGAAACCAAATCTCACCACTGGCAATATTTCCCGGAGGTTGGGGAACCAGATCCATAATCGCCAGGGAAGTCACCGATTTTCCTGAGCCTGATTCTCCCACAATGCCTAGGGTTTGTCCTCGCTTAACCGAGAAAGTTATCCGATCGACCGCTTGAATCACTTTCTCATCCGTTTGGAATTGAACAGTGAGGTTACAAACATCTAAAACCGAGTCATTCATGGAGATGGGGCTGCAATGAGGGTGATTTTCGGGCAAAACCGTAAATTTACTGGAAAATACAGGTATTTTACCAAAATCCCTAGGGATTAGCTGGGATTTATTGCCCGTTGATTGGCGGCGATCGCCTCTGCATAGCGACCTAATTTTTGTAATGCGACCCCTTTATTAATCCAAGCATCCTGAAAATCCGGTTGCAGATCGGTTGCTCGACTCCAACTTTCTAGAGCATCTTCCCATCGATTTAAGGCCGCTAAGACAATGCCTCGATTAAACCAGGTTTGTACATCCTCCGGTTGCAGTGCCAGGGTTTGGTCAAAACAACTGAGGGCTTCTTCAAATCGATTGAGTTTGACCCCTAGAACGATGCCCTTATTATGCCAAGTTTCGAGATCTTTGGGATTTAATTCTATTGCTCTGTCCCAACTGGCGATCGCCTGTTCATACTCTTCGAGATCAAACCATACATTACCGCGATTCGCCCAAGCTAGATCGGCCTTGGGGTTTAATTCTAAGGCATGGTCATAGGCGGCGATCGCCTCTTCATGGCGGCCCAAGTTCATCAGCGCATTCCCCCGATTAATGGCCGCGCGATAATGATTGGGGTCAAGTTCCAGGGTGCGATCGAAGGCTTCTAAGGCCTTTTGATCCGCTTCATCGAGTAATTGTTTACCGCGATCGAACCAAAATTGAGGATTATCCTCATCTGAAGAAATTTTAGGACTGGCGGGTTGTAACTGTTCCCCAATTGCTTTAGCCACTGCTCCCAATTCACCACAACCCACCTCCCCTAACCGGATCAGACGCTGTGCCAATTCTTCATTGGGTTCTGAACGTTGGGTGACTTTTTGGCCAAAGCGTTTTAACCAAGCGATCCATTGCTCTTCTGAATGCTCCTGTTGTAAGCTTTCCCACTCTTTCAGGACTTGGCTTTTCCCCCGATCCACACCCTCTAGAAAGGACATAAACCGCATTTCATAGTCCGTATCTGTGGGCCAAGTCGTAGCGGTATCGGCGAAAGAGCTAGGAGAGGATGACCATAAACCCTTAAACCATTGCCAAAGTTGATTCAACCAGCGCCGAAGTTTTCTGAACATCTCCCCATCCTCTTGTCATTTTACTGTTCCATTTTAAAGTTGGTTGGGGTCGATGCCGAGTTCTTGCAGTTTGGCGAATGCGCGATCGCGCTCTTGTTGAATGCGATCGCGCTCCTCCATCACCTCCTCTGGGTCTTGGAACGGTTCCCCATTCGGATAAAATACCGCTAAATCCTCCCCCAACCACTCAAAACGGATTTGTAACAAGGGCGAACTCCAGGGTAAATTCAGAGGCGTAATAAACCTAAACTCTTCCCCTTCACTCCCCCGTACAAATCCCCAAAAATCACGGGATTCTGGGTCATAAAAAAACATCTCCAGCACCCCATATTTTTGATAAAACCTTTGTTTTGCCATCATTTCATTACGGGAATTACTGGGGGATAAAATCTCAAACACCACTTGAGGAGCAATATTATCTTCCTCCCATTGTTTATAGCTTTTGCGATCGCCCCCAGGTCGGCCAAAAACCACCATCGCATCCGGAGCTTGCACGGGAACCGGAGGAGCTTCCACCTGGACGGGATACCAGAATAAATCCCCAGCCACAAAAACATTTTGGTTAGCAAATAAACGCCTTAAATTGCTCACCAAGCGAACAATCCAGCGATATTGAACCGTATTTTCAGCCATAGGTAATCCATCGGTTTCTGGATAGAGAGTGTGGGGGGTAGGGGGAGTTTGAACCATGGGATTCGGAGTCTCAGTTATGGAAGATACAGCAGTTTTCTTGCTCTATGGGGTATTCAGTCTAATTCCGATCATCGGCTGATTTAATGAAAAAATCCTAAGTCAATTGCGATCGCTAAATTGCTCCAGTAACTCTTGCCGAGACTTTTGCAACATCAAGGAAAACACTTCTTCAGTCGGCAAAGCGACCAGTTTGGGTACAATCTCCTCTAATTCAGAGTCAATGGTCTGAAAACGCAACCTCATCAAGTTTTCCACCGTTTTTCGGCGCTCTTGTTCAATACCTTGTTCAATACCTTGTTGTAAAACCGTTTTTCTCGCCTGTTCCAGTAATTCTCGGTATAAAGGTGATGCTTCTAGTACCGACATATCCCACCTCAGAATTTGTTTAACTAGATTGGTGTCCAATACAAAATTAGCAAAAAAACCGAGCAACGTCTCGAAGTCTTGCAACTGTCCATCGGCTCTCAAAATTCGCACCGCTTCTTGCACCACGAGTTCTTGGTTACCATCTTTGAGCAAGGGCACAAAGGGAATCAGGGGGCGAATGGGAGGGTTGAGAACCGTTTGCACTTCGATTTCCCAAAGATTGATGACTTTGTATTCTCGTAGTGCCTTCAGACCCCCAAATTCCGATTCGTAACGAGTGGGAATGGGTTGCTTTCCGTCGGGTTTGAGCAGATTGACTAATACCGGGTATACGGGAAGTTGGTATTTCTCTTCGGCGAGGGCGGCATAGGCTTGCATCCGCCTGGGCATTTGAGCGTTGTAGTACAGTTGCAACTCATTGACGACGAGAAATTCTCCCTGTTGGGGAGACCGGACTCTCAATAAAACATCAGTTTGGCGGCTCACCCATTCAAAGCTGGTGGACTCCATACCAATGTACTGGAGGTCAGGCATTTGTGTTACCCATTCTACCCAGCGATCGGGATTCAATCCAATCAAGCGTTTGCTGCCAATATCTGCGGGTTTGGCCATTCTTCTAAATAATTAGTAAATAACTTAAACACCGGTAGAGGAGCTAAAGATCGAGCGATCGCCAGTTCCCTTACCGGTGCTTAGAAAAAAAAGGATTCAGAATTTAGAATAATCCCAAGGTCAGAGATTTATCGATGGGTAAAGCGGCTCCAATTCCTAACCACAGGGTAACCAGGGTTCCCACCATGAAAACCGTAGTCGCAACCGGACGGCGGAACGGATTTTGGAACTTGTTCACATTTTCGATAAAGGGAACTAGGATTAGGCCCAGGGGAATAGAAGCCATCATCAGAACGCCCAACAGTTTGTTGGGAACCGTTCTCAGAATTTGGAATACAGGATAGAAGTACCACTCTGGCAAAATTTCCAGGGGAGTGGCAAAGGGATCGGCAGGTTCGCCGATGAAGGCAGGATCGAGTACCGCTAGGGCAACGATACAGCCGAGAGTTCCCACAATAACTACGGGGAAGGTATACAGCAGGTCATTGGGCCAGGCGGGTTCACCATAGTAATTATGGCCCATACCTTGGGCGAGTTTTTCCCGGAGCTTGGGATCGGATAAAGCGGGTGGCTTTTGAATGGACATGGTTCAATCAATTAATAAATGGGACGATTATATCGAGGTCAAGGGGTTTTAGGGTTGATATAGCTAGTCTAAATGAGTTGTGCAAGAGGAAATGCCCTCTCCCTAAATCCCTCTCCCACGGGAGAGGGACTTTTTCCCCTTCTCCCTTCGACTTCGCTCAGGGCAGCGCCTGCGGGAGAAGGGGTTAGGGGATGAGGGGAAACTATTCACCATTCATTTCTCAGGATCGCTATAGTTATCCCTATTCCCTATTCCCTAGCGTGCTTTACAAGGGGCCAGAGATCCCTTGCTTACGAATCATTAAGAAGTGAGCCAACATGAAGACGGCGATCGACCAAGGAAGGACAAAAATATGGAGGCTATAGAACCGGGTTAGGGTCGCTTGGCCTACACTTTCACCGCCTCGCATCAGTTCAACTACGAGGTCTCCAACCACAGGAACAGCAGCAGGAACACCACTTACGATTTTAACGGCCCAATATCCGACCTGATCCCAAGGTAGAGAATAGCCGGTGACTCCGAAGGTTACGGTGATGACAGCTAGGACAACTCCGGTTACCCAAGTTAGCTCGCGGGGTTTTTTGAAGCCTCCGGTAAGGTACACTCGGAAGATGTGCAGAATCATCATCAGTACCATCATACTGGCAGACCAACGGTGGATGGAGCGGATTAACCATCCAAAGCTGACTTCATTCATGATGTATTGAATGGAGGTGAAGGCTTCAGCTACCGTGGGTTTGTAGTAGAAGGTCATGGCGAATCCCGTGGCAAACTGGATCAGGAAGCACACGAGGGTAATTCCACCGAGACAGTAGAAGATATTAACGTGAGGAGGGACGTATTTACTGGTGATGTCGTCGGAGATGGCTTGGATCTCCAAACGTTCTTGAAACCATTGAAAGGTTTTTGACTCTCTTACCTGCTTGGTAAACATGCGGTTAACGATCCTATGAAAGATTAATGCGCTCTTATAGAAATGTAACATAGCCAAAGTAATGATAAAACAGGTGATGGTAAAGCGATTTTTTTGGGTGGCGTGTTTTCTGGTTCTCTATCTGGCGATCGCCCTAGGGGGTTGGATCTCGCCAGCCTATGCTCTGACTCAAGAACAGAAGCTCTACAATGAGGTGTGGCGCATTGTAAATCGGTCTTATTTGGATGAGACGTTTAATCATCAAAATTGGTGGTTTGTGCGCCAGAAAGCTCTTAAGAAGCCACTCAGGACTCGCGAACAGACCTATGCGGCCATTGACCAAATGCTCAAGACTTTGGGCGATCCGTTTACCCGATTTTTGCCTCCCCAGTCCTATCGCAGCTTGCAGGTGACGACTTCCGGAGAGTTGAGTGGGGTGGGGTTGCAGATTGCCCTAGATCCCCAAACCGGCTTACTGACGGTGATTGCGCCGATCGCCGGATCGCCAGCAGAAATGGCGGGACTTCAGCCGCGCGATCGCATTATGGCCATTGATGGTATTCCCACCCGCGAGTTAACCATTGAAGAGGCCGCCAGTCGGATGCGAGGGCCAACAGGAACGGTGGTCACCTTAACCATTGAACGCGATCGCCAAGAGCAGGAGAGTGTGGAGATTACCCGCGATCATATTACCCTAAATCCGGTGATTGCTGATTTGCGATCGATAGACTCTAAATCTGGCTCAATTCCCATTGGCTATCTGCGCTTAACTCAGTTTAATGCCTATGCTTCCCAAGAACTGGGCCAGGCGATCGCCCGTTTAGAAGAACAAGGAGCCGCAGGCTATATTCTAGATTTACGCAATAATCCAGGGGGCCTGCTCACGGCTGGAATTGAAATTGCTCGCCAATGGATCGATCGCGGTACGATTGTTTATGTGGTTAACCGTCAAGGAGTTTTAGAAAGCTTTGATGCCACTGGATCGGCGCTAACTGACGATCCGCTCGTGGTTTTGGTTAATCATGGAAGCGCCAGTGCCAGTGAAATTCTAGCAGGGGCACTCCAAGATAACGATCGCGCTCAATTACTCGGCGAAACGACCTTTGGGAAGGGCTTAATTCAATCTTTGTTTGATTTATCCGATGGATCTGGGTTAGCCGTAACCATCGCCAAATACGAAACCCCCGATCATCATGATATTAATCAGTTAGGCATTGAACCCGATCGGGTGGTTCCGGCGGAGTCCATCTCCCGCAATCAAATTGCTACCGCTTCCGATGCCCAATATGAAGCGGCTCTAGAACTGCTGGCCGAGCAAACCCAAAGTTAAACCCTCAATCCCAGTTGATCTTGCGTACATAATGAGTACATACACTGAAACGTTTGGGTGCTTGTCCATGGATAAACCAACCCTTTTAGACCTTTATCGAGGAGGACAACGAGATTTTCGCGGTCTAGATTTAGCAGGGATCGATCTCAGTTACACCGACTTAAGCGGCATTGATTTAAGTCAGTGCAATCTGGCCCGGGCCAATCTATTTCATGTTAATTTTTCCCACGCCAATCTCAGCCACTCTAACCTAACCCATGCGGATTTAAGCTGTGCCAATTTGTTTTTAGCCTTGCTCAGTGGCTCAAATTTGACCTTGGCCAATCTGAGTAGCGCCTATTTATTTAATATCAGTCTGGCCCATGCCGATTTAAGTGGGGCCAATTTGATTTTTGCTAATTTAGTGCAAGCGGATTTAAATGGGGCGTGTTTGCTTCAGGCTTCTTTGGCACAGGCGAATTTAAGTGGGTCAAATTTGAGTGGGGCAGATTTAAGTCGGGCAAATATCAGTGGGGCCAATTTAATTAAAGCGGATTTAAGCGACGCAAATTTACATCAGACGAATTTAGGGCGTTCTAATGCAGCCTATGCCATTTTTCGGGGTTCGGATATCAGTGAAACTAATTTAACTGATACCCATTTAGTTCATGCGGAAGGATTAGATCGATCCTTCCATGAACCGACCCGATCCCCTTATCAGTGGCAAGGGTTGGATTTTGGTTCCCAAGCCGAATTAGACATTGCCCAAGCCTTGCACCAACAAAATGTCTTGTTTTATCCCCATGTGCGAACGATTTTAGCAGGACAAGTCGAGCGTCATCCTTATTTTTTGGTCATTGATGGGGGGAAATGTGGGGTTTTGCAAATTGAGCAGGACTCTTGCTATCTGGATCTTAAGCGCGATCGCCTGTTAAATCAATATGGCATCATTCTCATTGACTCCTATGCGACCGAAGAATGCCAAGATAACCCCCACAAAGTTGTCCAAGAATTTCTCCATCGTCTGCGTACCCTCGCTGATGGATTCACAGGGTGAACTATCCCCACTGACCTGACGGTAGAGTGTGGGCTTCCAACTTCACAGAAGTTGGTAAAGATCTCTATTGTGGTCACCTAGGTTCGGAGGTTTGACATCCTCACCGCCCTAGAAGGACGGTGATTCCTAAATCTCACAATTTAGGTTTCTGCTTCAGTGCAACAGCCTCCACCCACTGGTGAGTTTTGGTCTTACGGAAAGCTCCACAGACTATCCCCGCAAGTCCTGCGGTTCTTATGTGTTGAAATCTCAAATGGGAAATTCCAATTTTAA
>NZ_JAQPOK010000060.1 GCF_030068445.1 Roseofilum halophilum BLCC-M91
GAATACTACGAGCTGATAGGGGCCTCCGTTGTACAACCACTCATCTAAGGAAGCTGCTTCCCAGATGGGGTAGAAGTGTAGACCGATCGCATTTGAAGAAGGAACAACTGCACCAGAGATGATGTTGTTTCCGTACAGCAATGAACCCGCTACAGGTTCGCGGATGCCGTCGATGTCTACGGGAGGAGCTGCTACGAAAGCGATGATGTAGCAGATGGTTGCGGTTAAGAGGGTGGGGATCATCAGTACGCCGAACCAACCTACATAGAGGCGGTTTTCGGTTGAGGTAACCCACTGACAGAACCGCTCCCAAGCGCTCGAATTGGAGCTTTGTTGAAGAGTTGTGGTCATGTTTATATGATGGCTATGTATTTTTCTAGGTTCTGTGGCGGTTTTTTCCGTCCACATTTCTAACTTAACCTATTCTTTGAGTTTTGTAAAGGGTTTTCAGAAAAAAATTTTTTCTGAGACTCGCTGAAGCACTTCCCTACCTTGGACTAGCGTCCCCGATTTGCCTAAACTGGGGGTATGCGTGGGAGTCAAAGAAATGTTAAGAACTGTAACCTATAGTCCGGCGTACACTCTGGTTCCGACCTATGAGTGCTTTAATGAGTGTGCCTACTGCAACTTCCGAGTGGCTCCGGGTCAAGACTCAGGGTTAGAGAGATCGGAGGCTCAAGGTATTTTGGCCTCTTTATCTGGATGGGGGATTAGTGAGATTTTAATTCTTAGCGGGGAAGTCCATCCAGCTAGTCCTCGGCGTAGGGATTGGTTAGAGCGAATTTATGATTTGGCTCAGTTAGCTCTTTCCCAGGGGTTTTTGCCCCATACTAATGTCGGGCCATTGAGGTTTGAGGAGATGGCTTGCTTAAAAGACGTTAATGTTTCCATGGGCTTAATGGTGGAGCAGGTTTCTGGGCAACTGTTGGAAACTGTCCATGCTCACGCACCGAGTAAGGAACCCGGATTAAGATTGGAACAGTTAAGATGGGCTGGAGAGCTGAGAATTCCGTTTACGACGGGAATTTTGGTGGGCATTGGGGAAACGGAAGCAGACAGAATACAGAGTTTAGAGGCGATCGCCCAAATCCATCAGACCTACTCTCATATACAAGAAGCGATCCTGCAACCCTACAGTCCTGGAAACCAACAAACCAGCACCTTACCCGGATTTGACCTAACTCAACTGCCCTCCCTCGTCACCCTAGCGCGTCGTATTCTTCCCCCAGATATCACCGTGCAAATTCCTCCCAATCTTGTCTATTACCCAGACCTTCTCTTATCCTGTTTAGAAGCAGGCGCAAGAGACCTTGGTGGACTCGGCCCCAAAGATGAAGTCAATCCGGATTATCCCCATCCCTCTCCCGAACACCTACAACAGTTCTTGCACCCTTACGGATGGGATCTACAACCGCGCTTACCCCTGTATTCGCAATTTGATTCCTGGTTATCCCCAAGGTTAAAAACCGCCGTGGGGCAGTGGCGAGAAAAAAATGCCGTTAGGGTCTAGTCAAATTTCCTTCAATTGTGTTACCCTAGAAAGAGTGGTCAAACATGGCGACATAGCCAAGCGGTAAGGCCGAGGTCTGCAAAACCTCTATTCCCCGGTTCGAATCCGGGTGTCGCCTTTAGAATTAAAAATGCTTGCATTAAAAATTAATATCAAATCCGGTTTCCGCAAGCGGACATGAAAATGAGTTAAACTAGCGGGCAAGATGCCCGCACTCCTCCCTCAATTATTTGGTATTACTGGAATTAAACTAGCGGGCAAGATGCCCGCACTCCCTCAATTATTTGGTATTACTGGAGTGGGAGCATCTTGCTCCCTACATTTTTAATTATGGTATTCAAGCGGATTTGATATAATTTTGTAGGGATGAAAAATTTTTGCCCCTCAAGATGTCTAAAAACACGGTTTCTTGGACTCTTTTGCAGGTTAAACAGAGCGAAAAGTCCCATGAAATCCGATGGGGATAACACTCGGTAATCCTAACCGACAAATAGGGGAATCACTGAGATGATGGGCATCATAAATCCAGACTTCGCTGCTATGGCTACAGCAATGATACATCACTGTCAGCACCCAACCGTTATCCCCGGTTTCTGGATCGGGCACATACAGGGGTTCTGTGGGGTACGATCCCATACCGGGATCGGCCCTATCTAGGGTTTGGGTTTCGTTGTCCCACCGAGCAATGACATTAAGTAAGTCTTTACCTAACGGGGTTCCTGGACGGTGCATGGACAGATAGGTATAGCGGGCGGGTTTTCCGACTTCTAGGGGGGAGACGATGGGGAATTCGCTATGTTGCTCGATCAGGGGATAATGGTCGAGCAGTTGGCCGGTTTTGGGGTTAAGATGCGATCGCCACAATTGACTCAAAGCTTCGGTATGGGTTTGGCCACTGGGCACTTCCCGCAGAAATTCATTGGTTTGGAAGTCCTGATAGCGGGCAAAATCAATCACCAGGTTCTCCTGTTCATCCATAAACCCATTGCTAAAGTGCCACTGGAACCAGGGAGGGGCTTCTTGTTGCGACACCAGGGAGAGGGTTTGGCGATCGAAAATGAGAATTTGCGTGCCTTTTTGCGGCTTCCATTGCAAAGCATCGGCAAAACTGCTTGTACCGAGCAAAATTGGCAATAAATTCAACTCAATGGGGGGAATGAAAAAGACCAAATAGGGGCCCGCGAGAACAAAATCATGGACAATGGACACACTCTTGAGAGGATGTTCGCCCATTTGAATGATTTTACCGGTGCGATCGCTTTTATATAAACATAACTTTGGCTTGGCTCCGAGCATTATACCAAAGTTAAAGATCTCCCCCGTCTGAGCCTCCACTTTCGGGTGTGCAGAATAGGCCATCCCCGACTTTAACTGGGAGAGATCATCCTTACCCTCAGTGTCTAACGTTTCTAAGTCTAACCGATAGGGGCGATCGCCTTCCCACAGAGCCAACAACTTATCCGGTAGGGCTAAAACCGAAGTATTCGCCGAATGTTTCGGCAACTTTCCCCACCGTTTCCACAAAGGCCCAGGAGCAGTCATGCCATAATTAGGATACAGAAATCGATCCGCCTCACCCTCTGCACAATAGCCTTCCGTTTGCACATACCGATAAACCCCTCTTGCGCCCTCATCCGTAAACTTAACCGCCAGAATCGCCCCATCCCCATCAAACCAATGGCCCACCTGCACCCCACCCCGCTCTAACCGTGCAGGCCCATTGCGATACAGCGTACCCCTTAACCCTGGGGGGATCGCCCCTTCCAGGATCTCAAGCTCAGTTGGAGGAAATTCGGTGGCCGGTTGAGCAACTGCTTGACTCCAAGCCGGATAGGATTGAGTTGGGGATGACATAGAGTATTGAATAGCGATCGAGACAATGATTGTAACTTAATGAGACCCACTTAGACCATTGTACCCAATCCATACCCATGTTTAATGTTCAATTTTTAATTGATATAATGCCTGGGTATCCTGACTATTGAATTCTCCTCTGTCCTATGGAAGAAGATTTAGCAAAACTAGAGGTCTTAGAGGGATCGTTTGTTAACTTTGTCTATCCCTTTCAATTTGACTCCGAGGAGTATCCGAAAATTCTTGAATATTTTCAAACACCTCATATACCCAATCGTGAACCTGAAAAGCCTACGGAACCTGCTTGGAAGTCTAAAAAACATTCTTGGATTCGTGATTGCTGTCTTTCTCCAGTGTCAAATTATTTGAATATAGACTCCAATAAACAGAGTGTAGAAACGAAAGCTCACTTTTTTATTCCTACAGATCGTTTTAAGTCTTATGTTCAACTCTCTACCCAATACAAATACAGGATTATAGCCAAAACTGATATTCCTATTGAATTCCATCGTTCAGAACCTTTTGAAGTTATTTTATTTCCTATTGGCATTGGTTTTTTGATTTTTAAGATCAAACCCTGTAACCAAAAGATGAGCGACTACTTGAATATAATTCATTATTTGAGATTTACTAAGGGTCAACGAGGATTTAGGATACAAGGAAGTAGAAGAACTAGGGATAATAATACTGAATATATAGAGCTGAAAGTATCTGAAATTATTGAAAGTCACATACTAAACTGGAATAAAAATTGTAACCTCAAACCCTATCAAGAAATCTTTGTCCCTGGCAAGATGCTTGTCTTTTTCGGGGTGCTTTTTGAAGGAGAGCAAGCCGATCTGAATGTCAAGACAATCTATCGATTAAGTAATTTTTTTAATTCTGAGCAACCGATAAACCCTGGATTGTATGCCCTAGAGTTTGGTGAAGAAAAGTCTGATTTTTTACCCTATGCTCAAAATCATGGCTTTTTATTTTCTCTAGAAGGAGGTGGTTTTTATGGTTATAGGTCACTGAAAACTCAGTTTTTCACAGAAACTCTCATCGATCATTTGCAAAACCAATATTTTCTATTGTTTATTCTAGCCCTGCATCAACGATTTGCTTTAATTCACTTATCAGAGGAAGTAGCAGAAAACTGGAAGACTTCTAACCGACAAGAAGATATTAGGAATAATATGAGAGTTTTCCAAAAAATTCGAGATCAACTCTTGCTGTTTACAGCACGGGGATATTTCCTGCAAGTGATGCAACAAGATAATCATCATCGCTGTTACTGTAAATGGAGGGAAATGTTTCAACTGGATGCGTTGTATACAGAGGTCAATGGTGAAGTTCAGGAAATGCATGAATATTGCCTGATGCAGCGCGATCGCCAACTCCAAGATACAGTATATTATATGAGTGCGGGACTGGGTTCTGGGGCGATCGTTGCTTCAACTGCTGGCATACTCTTTGACTCAGGAGGTATCTATGATTTCGTTGGTGCAGTTGCTCTGAGTGCTTCAGTTGCTTTAATTACTGGGTATTCTGTGAAAACCCTTCAGGGAACTCAGGGTTGGCAAAGATTTAAACAAGCGTTGATTGACTCTCAAGAGAGTGAAGATTGTTATGGTTGTGATGGATTAGGTGCTATTTGGAGAAGCTAAAACCATGACTCATATGATTTTACAAGTTCTGGGAAACAGTGATATTAACGTTTATATAAATGGTTGTCAGCAAAGTAGTCTTGAGGCGATCGGCGATCAGCAAAACTGCCCGCAGATTCAAGAAAGTATTCAAGATTTACAAGAAGACATTGCAGATCGACCTCGCATTTTTAAAATGCCTATGCTGGCGTTAACTCGAACCAGGTTTAATAATCCTGATGTGAAATTTGTTGTTATCCTTACCCATCAACCCGATCAAACTGCTGCTGAGATTCTCAAGTCTGATGGAATTTGGTGGAAAGATATTCTCAAGGATTTTTTTAAGCGGGAAGGAATTGAGGGTTATCTCCTGGAGTTTATTGCTGATAATGTTGCAGATTGGGAAAACATAGCAGACAAGATTCGTCCTTTCTTGAATCAATACTTTGACTTCGATTTTGGAAACAAATCTATTGAATTCGATTCCAAGGAAGAGGGAAGTGAGGTGATGACAGTGGAGCGATTAACGATTCAACACAGTAGCGGTACACCAGCACTGGTGGGAGCGTTGTATCTTTGGGGAATTGAGAAGAAAGTAGCAGGACTTGACCACATTGATTTTCTCTATATCTCTAGTGAAGATAAGACTTGTCCCGATGTTCACCAAGGTCAGCACTGGAAATGGCGATTAAAAGATTCTCAAATTCGAGAGTTACTGGAAATTCAGGATTTTAGTGGTGCGCTGCAACTGCTTGATGAGAGTCACGATCGCTATGAAGAGTTGAAACATAAATTAGATTACTTAGATAAAGCTTTATCCTTTAATCTAATTAATTCTGGTATTAAGGGCGATCGCCAGAAAATTATCGAGCGCATTGGCATTGCTTTGTGGAGTGAAGAGGCTTTTCGCAAGCGCGATCAGTGGATGCACTGGTATTTGAGAATGGCAGGGGCGTTTGAACTAGCGATCTTGTTGTTGGTAGAGAAGCAGGGGAATGGAACCTATGAGTGGAAAGGAACAAAGCTCATTTTTGATCGAGATAAACAATATGGTCAAGTTGCAGTAGCTGGAATTAGAAGAATTCTTTCAGAGTTACTGACTCATGGTAAATTAGAGACAACCATTCATACGAGAGTTAAGACGTTTACAGCGATCGCTGTTCAGTTTCCTGAGTGGCAAGATTTCTCTAATTTTTACTTAAAATCCAAGCATTGGAGTGGTAACATTGAGTTCAGCTTCAACACCATACGAAACAAGCTTTATCATACTTTACAAGGAGATGACATTGACCAAGAGTTAGATGCTAATCCTCAACTGGCAGATACGGCGGTACAATGGCTCAATCAACTGGTTCAATGGGTGGGTATTGAGGCAGAAATTGAGGCATGTAAGAAAAAATATACTGATAGGGTAAATGAAGTGAAGGGGTGGCTCCAATGAATCCAGAGATTTGGCTTAGAGAACAACAAAATCTTTATCCAGATGACTCGCTATCTCTTGAGAGGCCTGAACTTTGCATTCATCCAGTATCGGGAACGTTGGCTAATACTCAGTTTCTGAAGAGTCAGTTTCCTTGGGGAGGGGGCGCAAGTTGCGAGTCTTGTGTACAAATCCGCCATTTACCTTCAGACTTAAACTTAAATCAGATTGGGGTTTTAACGTTTGGCCCAGTTCAATCTTTTCTTGGGGGTGGGCAACGGTTAAGAGATTGGGCAGTTGGTTCTTGGCTGTGTCATTACTTGTCGGCAGTCATTATTTATGAATGGCAACGGCAAGGGGGACGGGTGTTATTGCCGTTGCACAAGGAGCAAGCGTTGGTTCAGTGGTTAGAGAATAAGCCATTGAATTCAGAAAAGTTTTGGCAACCGGAACTGCCGAATGTGATTACTGGGTTGTATCCTGCTCAAGATGATTGGCTCACGAACCTATCCAGAAGTGTTGATGCTCATTGGCGATGTTTAGTTGAAACCCTGGAACAGGTTGTGATTCAGCATCGAGTTTATGGCAGGTTGATTAATGGCCAAGGGTGGCGGGTGATTCAAAATGACCATCAGTATCTGTGGTCGGTGTATCAGGACTCTTGTCGGTTAAACCAAGATAGTGCCAGCAAAGATATTGAGAACTTACATAAAATTATAGATGCCCAAAAAATTGGCCGCCGATGGACAAAAAGTTGGTGGGGAGGAAGAACAAGTCCTTCTGATGGACAACTTTCGATTTGGCATCCGGGACTGCGGTTGGTTTACTTAGAGGGAACGTCTGGACTTCCGGATAATCAACTGCGAGAGTTTTGGGAAAATCTAGCTAACCAAGAGCAAGGGGAATTTGCGCGACTGTTCTCGAAGAGCGATCGCCTCAACAGCATTGAGTTGGTTAAACGCTTGGCTTCTATTCCAGAGATTATTGCACCCACTCTACAAAAGCTATGGGGGAAAAACCCACCCCCTTGTCCTTGGGGGACGTTTCCCGATCGCACTGCGATCGCTGCCACTTGGGTGACTCAATATCCTCAGCTAGAACCTCAATGGAATGAAGCTCTCGAAGCACTAGAAGAGTCTGTACTCTTTCCCGAAGCGATGAAGAAAACCAAATGGGGAATTAAATCCGCCGATCGCCCAGAGGTAAACTTTCATCATCCGCAAATTTTAGAGCGACGGGCGATCGAGGATAAAGAAAAACAAGCGCTCTGGGATGAGCAACCCCCTCTGCGCTGGCAAAGTGCGATTCAGTGGACAGTAGGATGGCGGGGGGATGGGGATAATATTGGTAAATGGCTCTCTGGAGAACAATATCAAACCGAGAGACTGCCTTGGTTAAACTGGCATCCTGTCCTCAAAACTATCCCAGAAAATCCTCCCCGAAAAACAGAACTCCCCCACATGCTCGATCTGTGTGTTTTATTCCGGTATTGGAATGAACTGCTTTATCCTCTAACAGAAGATTCCCATCAAGGCAAAGTTATCTTTGCTGGAGGAGATGACTTTCTTTTGTTAGGGCCGTTAACTGAATTCATTCCTTTAACTACAGATCTATACCATCTATGGAATGGAACGGGTTCAATTGAAGGTTTAGTTGACAATACTGATACCGAAGATGGATGGCTTAAATATGGAGATGAGAATCAACTTTATCCTGTACCTGGAGAACGAATGCACTTTAGTCTAGGAGTTGTGGTTGCTCAACGGAGAGTTCCCCAGTCCCTATGGGATCGTAACTTAAACGAAGCTTATAAAATTGCTAAGAAACAGGGCAGAAATCGGGTTTGTATACGGGTGTTGTTCAACAGTGGTCAATCTTTAGATTGGGTTTGCCCTTGGCCGTTGTGGGAACGATTAATGAATTTCTCTCCTCAAACCACAAGGGAAGCAACAGAACTCAATCGTTGGGAGAAGTTACTGCTCGATCTCGAACGCATTCGCTTGCGACAAAAAAGTATATATGCTCTTCGACACCCACTTAATACGCTCTGGAAAAGTTTGGGGATTCCTTTGAACTTTAACCAGGTGTATGAAGGCAATCGAAATTTTAGAAGAGAGTTGGAAGATTGGCAATGGTGGATTAATTGGGTGAGTCTAAGGGCTTTTCTGGCTCGTCAAGAGAGAGACAGGGAGAAGGTTATATCAATTAACAATTAACAATTAACAATTAACAATTAACAATTAACAATTAACAATTTTCATGTCGGCGATAGCCGAAACAATGAATATGGCTTGGGTTGTGAAGTGTAGGGGTCAACGGCCGTTGACCCCTACAGTTTTTGGCGATCGCAAGCCGTTTCAGCACTTCTTCTCTTTTTCAAGAGTCAAACCCTCGGCTTCTGGAAGCCAAGCTATGACCGGATTGTAGCACCCCAGATCTGAGGGGGTCAAGAAAAAGCCAATTTTTTTCCTCATCTCACCCCCAAAAACCTTAGATCGACAGCCCTCAAACCCTTACCTAGAAGGCTATCTGAGGGGGTCTAGTGTAGAATCAGTGTTTCAGATATCGCCTTTCCCCCTCAGATGCTTATCAGAGAATAATCAATGATAAGTTTAAGTAATCAACAAGGTGTAATAGACTAGAGGCGATCGCCACCCGTGCAAAGAAACCGGGTTTCTGGTTCGACCTCGATAGTAGGCAGCATCTTTAGGAGAAACCCGGTTTCTAAAACTTACAGCATTTTGCTTGCTTAATGAGGTACGCCCATGTGGAGATATCGTTTCCGCAAGCGGACATGAATGGGCAAGCGGACATGAAAAGGGAAAAACGGGTTAAACTCTTACTTATTACTTATTACTTATTACTTATTACTTATTACTTATTACTTAACAGCGCAAAGCGCTGTATTACTGGCGCAGCGCAAAGCGCTGTATTACCCGAAACAAGAGGAGGTTTTACAATGGATTCCTTAAATGATATCCGGCAGAGAGTAGAACAAACACTCTTAGAATATACAAAGATCCCCTATGCTTACGGGGATTTGCAATGTCGTTTAATTGTTAGCAAGGATAGCAATCATTTTTTGCTGATTACTCAGGGATGGCATGACGATGTGCAAGTTCATGGTTGTCTGGTTCATGTAGAGGCGATCGCCAATAAAGTTTGGATTCATCGCGACGGGTTAGAAGATGGGATAGCCGATGATTTGCTACGGGCAGGCATTCCCAAGGACAAGATTGTTTTAGGCTTCCATCCCCCAGAAGTGCGACTCCATACCGGCTTTGCCGTCGGTTAAGGTGTTCTGAGCGATCGCATCCCCATTTTTAATTTTTAATGGATATGACTCAATCCCAATGGTATACCATCACTCCTACCGGCCCCATCGCCCTAGGGAATTTAACCCCAGTGGGTCAAAATAGCGGTATGGTCGGTTGCCGTTGGCCTCCCAATGGCCATCAATTAGCTGCTTGCTTGGAATTGCCCAACCCAAATGCACAAGGCAAAGGAGGCGCTCAACTCCAAGGCCCCTTTTGGTATAACGGTCAAGATCCTTATGTGGTTTTACCTCTACCGGTTTATACGACCGAAGAAAACTGGGATGACAACATAGGCAATGAGCGGATACCTATCTATTGCATGGAATTTCAAGAGCATTGGACAGTTCAAGATCGACAATCCATTGAAATCATTGGTGGCCAGTGTTTAATTGGAGGAAATAGTTTACAAGGACTTTGGACAAATCGGCACTTAATAGCCGATAGCGCTTCTCTAAAACATTTCCCTTGGGAAACCCTGACCCTGAGCCACAATACCCGGCAAAATTACCAAGTCGTCGATGAAGGCGGTTTCTTTGCTGAACAAACCACATTGATCGATCCAGGATGGTCAATTTTAGTCCGAATTCTCCAAGAAGATGGTGGAGATTATAAGCCTCCCCATGGGAGTTACTTGGGAGCAGGAGCAACACCTGTAGTTATTTCTGAACTATCCAGGATGGACTCAAACTGGTTGGATCGGGAGTGTTCCAACTCCAGGGGTGCGGTCTTACTCACTGGAGCGCTATGGCATTCGAGCGATCGCCCCCAACCTTATCGTCATGAGTCCTTTCCTTATCCCCCCATTTCCCTGAAAGGTTACGCCGCAGAACAAGGGCAACCTTGGCAGTCTTGGAAAAAAATTCGCGATCGCCAAAACGCCAGTAATAAAGTTAAAGTGCTAACCCCAGGACAATGGCTCACTCCTGCGGGGGCCGTTTATCTTTGGGATGGAGACCCTCCCATCCAGGAGTCACAACCTTTTCCCAATCAGCACTTTTATCTGAATGCTTTGGGATACGGACATCTGTGGTTATTTTAAGAAAACTATGAAAAATCTCAATCTTGAATGGCTAATTTGTCGTGAGCCGGTTCACATCGGTGGAGCAGACAGTAGCAGTCGGGGAAACAATAACCCCATCTACCGCCTACCCGATCGCACTCCCGTCATTCCCGGCAGTTCCCTGCGGGGCGCTCTGCGAGAAGCGGCGGAACACCACGACCAGGAAAATATTACTTCTCAGGTTAACTCATGGTTTGGCAGTCAATATCGCCCTTTAGAAGAAGGTGAAACGATTGAAGGAGAATCCAATCAAGGTTCTCAGACTTCTCCAGGGGCGATCGCCATTAGTTGGGCTTGGCCCGTCTGGTGGCCCGTTCACGTCCTCGGCTATGGTCACTGGTGGGTCAGTTGTCCCACTTGGCTCAACCGCGTACAACACTTTAGAAGTCAAGATTCCTTAAACTTTAGTCCTAATAACATTTATGTCACTGACCAAACCTTAGTCGAGCAGAACAAGCTTTATCTGCGATGGTTGCAATTAACCGATCTAGCACACGATACGCAAGCCTTACCTGCACCCCAGGAAGTGATTAACAACCGTTGGATTATTGTTCCTGATGATGCCATTAACTTAATTGTCGATATGGGATTAGTTCGCCAGCCTCGCGTTAGTCTTTTAGATGAACCTAATCAAGATGGCACATTAGTTAAAAATTTATTTGCTGTCGAAGGTCTTCCCCCAGGCGCAGTATTTCTCTTCACCTGGACAACCCGCGATGTCGGGACTCTCAATACTGAACACTGGCCCAGATTTCTCCATGATGAGCATTATCTGGGAGGACTCTGGAGTGTTGGCTACGGACGGATTGAAATCCTTTCTCTAGCTGAATCTTAATCTATTACTCATTTATTTTGACCTATGGCTGTTGAATTTTACGAACTCGACCAAAAAGTACATCAAAGGCTGGCGGTGCGATCGCAAACCCCAGAGCAACACCAGCAATGGTATGGAAAAGCCAGTCAAATTGCCGAATACGTCTCCAGTTGGGGCATGGTCAGATTTTGGGCACTCTCTCGCTCTCAAGTTGCCAGGGGAGGAAGAAATGCCGAGAATCAGGACGGTGAAGGGGGTGAAAATTATTTTGCTTGGAAAGTTGCGCGAGAAATTTTATGCGATCTAGTCGGCAATGACTTGAACATTCAAGAAAATCTCATCACTGACGTTTTTCATCAGCGATTTTATAACCTAAGTTTCAACCAGCAAGTCCTCCTCACCGACTTGTTACTAGAAATTGCCGAAACCATTCAATTTTGGTCGGTGCGCTTAAAAGAAGCATTAGATGAACAACGTCCCCTCTAATCAAAAAAATCATGAAAAACTTAAAAAATATCTACGAAACTGATGATGTTCAATGGTTAGAAGAAACCATAAAACTCCTGAAAAAAAAACAATTCGATCATCTAGACCTAGAAAACTTAGTCGAGGAATTAGAAGACTTGGGTAGAGAAAAGAAAAATGCCGTTGCCAGTCTCCTAGAACAAATCATCCGTCATTTACTGCTCCTAGACTATTGGACAACAGAAGCAGAATACAACTCTGTCCATTGGCAAGGAGAACTGTATACCTTCCGAGTTCAACTCAAGCGCAAACTGACCACAAACTTAAAAAACTATCTAGAATCAGAACTCGACTCCATCTATCAAGACGCACTAGGATTTGTCAACATCAAGACTCAAAACCAAGTCGATTTTCCCCAACAATGCCCCTACGCTCTAGATGAGTTACTCCACTTCAACCTTAAACAATAAAGGTAACATCATCGATCGCAAACTCTGGTTTCTCGCCCAGGATAAGAACATTCTCTCGACAAGGCACAGACAGGGGATAAAATCGAATTTGAAGGTAATACATGAGGGGAATAGGGAATAGGGAATAACCTCTTGTAGGGGCGGGTTAACCCAAATTTAGGTCACCCACCCACAACTGAAATAAACCCGCCCCAGTCGTAGGGTTGGCAAGTCTAGGTCAGCAATTGTTTAATAGTATCATTAGACCTTGCCCACCTCATATCAAGTCCGGTTTCCGCAAGCGGACATGAAAATTTGTTAAGAAGCGGGCAAGATGCCCGCACTCCTCGAATTCTTTGATCTGACTGGAGTGGGAGCATCTTGCTCCCTGGATTTTTAATTAGGGTATTTCCGCTTCGCGGACATGAATAAGCGAACTTGATATCACCCCCCAGTTAAGGTGGGCAGGGTCTATTGATGGGTATACAGATTTTCCTTTCTATTCCTGCCCACCCTACACTCTACAATTGTTCATTGTTAATTGTTAATTGTTAATTGTTCATTGTTAATTGTTAATTGTTAATTGTTCATTGTTCATTGTTAATTGTTCATTGTTAATTGTTCATTGATCCCCTGCATAATCAATCACTTATTGCTGAATCCCTCATTACGGATTGCCTACAGAAAATAGGTTAATGTGCAGTCATCTAGATTACATTTAGCCACAAGCGAGGTGAATCCTATGACAGCATTACCGACAAAACTGCCCCAATGGTATACAGTTAAGGCGAATGAAGAGAAAGGATGGGTTCCAGAAACGACAGATGTTGTTGAGTACACAAACAGTAGCCAGAATAACAACGAAGTGTTGAAGGCTTGGGAAGGCCATACAGCGTTTTTCGATGTTATGAGGTACAGTAATCGAAATGTTCCTTGAGAGTGTTGTCCCATGAAAAGCCTGAAGAATGGGCACTCTAGCGTAAAAAATGGTTTTCCCATTACCCATTACCCATTACCCATTACCGCG
>NZ_JAQPOK010000061.1 GCF_030068445.1 Roseofilum halophilum BLCC-M91
TACCCTAATTAAAAATCCAGGGAGCTTATTCATGTCCGCGAAGCGGAAATACCCTAATTAAAAATCCAGGGAGCTTATTCATGTCCGTGAAGCGGAAATACCCTAATTAAAAATCCAGGGAGCTTATTCATGTCCGTGAAGCGGAAATACCCTAATTAAAAATCCAGGGAGCAAGATGCTCCCACTCCAGTCCTATCAAAGAATTCGAGGAGTGCGGGCATCTTGCCCGCTTCTTAACCAATTAACCGGATTTGAGATCATTATTCATTGTTCATTGTTCATTGTTCATTGTTCATTATTCATTGTTCATTGTTCATTGTTCATTATTCATTATTCATTGACCTCACCCGCCAGAACGCTTGACTTTATAGCCTTTTTGTGATAAGAAATCCATCATTTTTTGTCCATGATCCCCTTGAATTTCCAACGTTTGCTCCTTCAAAGTTCCCCCCGCTCCACATTGACCTTTCAACTGCTTCAACAGAGCGGACAACGTTTCCTGGGAATGTTGAAACCCTTGCACCACCGTCACGGTTTTTCCCTTGCGCCCCTTGCGAGACACCTCCACCTTCAGGTTTTGTTGATTCGGTGGCACATCCACCTGCACCGAATCTCGATTCTCGGTGTTCCCACCTCGACCAAACTCTTGATAAACTAGGCGATCGCCCGATTTTGACTTACCTTGAGAACCCATGTTCCGTATTTCCTAACTTCTCCAAAATATAGAATCCACGGATAAAATCCGCCACCACTTCCGCCGTCGGCACAGACAACTGTTGCATTTTAATCGCGTTGGTTTCACTGGTCTGAAAATAAGCGGCTGAATTAATCAAACGCTTACCAAACGAGGGATGAAAATAAATATTCAACGATCGATCGCTCGAATTAGTCAAACTCACCTGAGTCGGCACAGAAAAGAACTCTTCCGAACCCGGTGGATTAGGCAAATCTCCCCCCACTTTCACCCGGACAACCCGACTCATCACCTGACTCAGAGCCTTACTAATTTGCTTAATCCGTTTGCGGTCTCGAATCGTCAAATACTCCTCCATATCCGGAGAGCGAATAATCTCCATCACTTCCGTAATATTGCGTTGGGTGGCCGTACAATCCTTAAACGGTAAAATAGCTAAATAGGCGATCGGCAACAGCTCCTCATCCCGGTCTAACCGAAAAATCAACGTTGTCCGGCGATAGCCCACCTTAATACTCGGAGGCTGATGCATCCCTGGATATTGCCCAGCAATCTGATAATAAAACGCCGATAACACAAACGTCGCCGCATGATCGAGTTGTGCATCTACGGTAATACTCACCGTGGGCGGAGTGGGATTAAAAAACTGCTTAAACTCGTCCGGTGTAAAATGATAAACCTGGGTATGATCGCCATCTGGACTTAAATCCACCCACTCACAACTCATGCCATCCGTTTTCAAGCCAAAGCGAGACACTCCATGGAGCTTGGCCCCGGTTAACGTTGCCCCACTCAAATCTGCGCCGCTCCATTCCACTTGGATCAAATTCGCTTGGGTCAAATCGGCATGAACCAAACTACAATTCACCAAATTGGCATTACTTAAATCGGCTCCAATTAAATTAGTTCCGCTCAATTTAGCTTCACTCAAATCGGCCCAACTGAGATTCGTGCCACTGAGATCCACCCAGCGCAGATTGGCCCCACTTAAATTGGCCCCACTTAAATTAGCCCGGCTGAGATTGGCGTGGCGTAAATCGGCATCTCGCAAATCTGAGCCACTCAAATCTGCTCGGCCTAAGTCTGTTCCATGGAGATTGGCCCCTTCCAGATTGGCCGCAATCATGGATGTGCCGCGCAAATCCACTTCACTCAGATTAGCGCCACTGAGATTGGCTTGACGTAGGGTGGCTTCTCGTAAATCAGCTCCCGTCAAGTTCGCCCGACTGAGATTAGCGTTACTCAATTGAGCGCGAATCAGTTCGGCCCGAATCAGGCCCGTTTGCACTAAAGTTGCACCACTGAGATCGGCACGTACTAAATTAGCTACATTGAGAATGGCGCGGTTGAAATTGGCTTTGGTGAGATTACAACCACTGAGCCGAGCGACATTGAGTTTGGCTTTACTTAGATCTGCGCCTTGTAGGTTAGCCCCACTAAGGTTGGCAACACAGAGATTGGCCCCACTAAAGTTGGCTTCACTCAAGTTCACTCCACTCAAATTGGCTTCGGTGAGTAAGATGCCCATGAAATCTCTTTCTCCGGCTTCGTACCGATTAAGCACTTCCTCTTCGTCCATGGCGATTTCCTAGAGATTGATTGAGGTACACTGGCGTTGGTATCGGTTACCCATCAAGTTGGATAACTGGGATGATGGGGAACTGGGGATCATGAACCCGATCCTCTGACTCTGATGGCTAAATTGGGGTCTGGGATTGGGTTACAGAAATACTCAATAGGTTGAATGGATAGGTGGGTAATGAAAGTAGGCATCATTGGTTTAGGGTTAATCGGTGGGTCATTAGGATTGACTTTGCGATCGCTCGGTTGGGACGTTTTGGGAGTTAGCCGTAATCCCCAGACCTGTGAGGCAGCCGTTGCACAAGGGGTGGTGGATCGAGCCAGTGTTGAGTTAAGCCAATTAAAACCAGCAGAGATCATTTTTATTTGTACTCCTATGGGTCTGATTGTGCCGATCGCCCAACAATTGGTTCCTTGGCTCTCTCCGGCCACAATTGTAACGGATGTCGGGTCGGTTAAAACGCCAATTGTTGAGTCTTTGGCCCCAATTTGGCCCAATTTTGTCGGCGGTCATCCCATGGCAGGAACGGCAGCACAAGGGTTAGGCGCGGCCCAGTTGGGATTATTTAAAGATCGGCCCTATGTTCTCACCCCAGTGGAGACGACCCCACCTGAATCTTTAGAGCAGGTGACGAAAATTGTGCGATCGCTACAAGCAAAGGTGTATCATTGTTCACCCCAAGACCACGATCGAGCGGTGGCCTTGATTTCCCATTTACCCGTTTTTGTCAGTGCTGGATTAATTGCTACTTGCACCGATCGACCGGTGGACTCCGTGCAAGATTTAGCCCAAAAACTGGCCAGTTCGGGGTTTGCCGATACCAGTCGCGTGGGGGGAGGCAACCCAGAATTGGGTCGCATGATGGCTCAATACAATCGAGAGGCGCTGAGAGAATCCCTCTTAAGTTATCGCCAAGGTTTAGATCGAGTCCTCACCTGGATTGAAAACGAAGATTGGGCCGCCCTTGATGGGTATTTACAGAAAACCCAACAAGGGCGACCCAAGTTTTTGTAGGGAATGGGGGGGAGTGGGGGAGTGGGGGAGTGGGGGAGTGCTTACAAGTGAATGATTTTCATTTTGTCCATCTATAGCAGCCCTCAGATACCCCTAAATTCCATAGAGTCATCCCATTCTCCGCGTCCCCGCGTCCCCGCGTCCCCGCGTCCCCGCGTCCCCGCGTCCCCGCGTCCCCGCGTCCCCGCGTCCCCGCGTCCCCGTGTCACCGCGTCACCGCGTCCCCGCGTCCCCGCGTCCCCGTGTCTCCGCGTCACCGCGTCACCCCATATCCCCATATCCCTATCTCCCTATCTCCTAACTCGTCTGCCCTGGGACTAAGTTTTCTGCCCCTTCAATCACTTTCATTGAGATGATGCGATCGCCTTTTTTCAGCTCCGGCAACACTTCCTCTCCCTCAACCACATAGCCAAAACCGGCATAGCGACCATCCAACAGATTTAAGCCCGCAGGCGTTAATTCCGGTTCAAATAGGAAGAAGAAAAACTGAGACGAACCCCCATTGGGATCGTCATCGGGGCGAGCCATGCCTAGGGTTCCATAGGCAGAAAAGGGTAAAACTGGCTCCTCGCGGTAGAGTCCAATCTCTTCTAACGTAAACTCATAAATGGGTTCAGGTTCGCTTTGTACCCTAATTTCTAAAGGAATTGTGCGTTCCTCTTTGGTGTCGGGATCGACAAACCCCTCTTCTGGGCCGGGAGGATCGCCGAGTTGCACGACATAGAATTCTTCTGCACGGTTAATCGGCAGACCATCATAGAATCCTCTTGACACCAGATCCACAAAGTTCCCAGCCGTCACTGGTGCATTATAGCCATCAACGATAACCGTTAAGTTTCCTTTTTCTGTTTCAATCTCTACGGTTGCCCGTCCTTTCAACTGAGGTAAGGCGCTATATTCTGAGGGGACTTCATAGGGAAACCCTTGCACCATCAGGTTTTCCAGAGTTTCTACTTCCGAGAGGCATGTTTTTTGAGTGGCAAAGGCGGCTATTTTGTCTTGTTCTGCTACTCGATCTCGAAGCAGGTTGAGATCGGCGCTCAGTTGGTCTAAAACCTCTTGAGCTTCAGAGTGCCGAGATTCAGGAATACTGGCTAAAATGTTTTCACTACGGGTGGATAGCAAAAAACCCGCTTCACTGAGGCTAGAGCTTGCCGCACTCCAACGTCTTCCCCGAATGGGGGCAATAATCGATTCAATGTCCCCTTGGATCTTAAAGATGGTGGGATTCTCAATGGGTAGGGCATAGCGCAAAAGGGCATCACCTTCGGTAATGGCATCTCCACCAGGGAGGCGACTTTCCCGGTTCGGCGCTGCTTGAGTGGGGCTACTGAGTCCCACCCAACAGGTCAGGAGCAGCACAAAAACCAAGGTCGCCTTGAATAAGGACTTTAGAATATGAATCATGGAAATCTTATCGCGATCGCTTCACAAGTATCAGCTCTGGGTTGAGCAACCCTAGGCTTTATCATCTCATAGATGGGGACGGGGAGATGGGGAGATGGGGAGATGGGGAGATGGGGAGATGGGGAGATGGGGAGATGGGGAACTCATATCAAGGAGGATGATTAAAATATAGAGAAATATCCCGCGATTCCTGTACCGATCGCGGGATATTTGTTTACTCTATTAGAGCTTAGAATTATTCTACTTAGGCAACCGAAGATTTCTTCGATTCAACCTCTTGGGCCTCTAGGCTGACTGTTTTACTTTTGTGTCCTTGATTGCGATAGGAATAATACCCATGGAATGCTGAATTGATCATTTCTCGTTGCTCTGAAAGAGATAATTCAGCCGATTGGGCAGAAAATTGCTTAAACCACTCTAAAAGTTCTCGTTCATCTTGATCGATCCGACCATCATCATGTAAGCAAGCCATATACAGCAAGGTCGTATCTGGACTCAGCAAGCTGTCGATCATCATGTGATACGGCGCTTTCGACGCTTTGAACTTGCGGCCGAGAACTTCTAGTCTTTGTTTATCATCAGTACTTAACATAGCCACACCTCATTGAGTTCTGTTACATCTTGGATTGAGTTAGATTGAGCAACCTTACATATTGTTAACTTTTGTATTATTATAGCAATTCAACTTTATAAAAGTTGTGTTCGTTACTACGATTTTACTCATCTGTTATGATTTCTTGAATTCCTCAAGTATGGTGAACAATTGAACGTTAACCCTATTTGTTTATTCATTCTTAATGATCCTGAAAATTTTGTGAAATTTCCTAAAAATTATCAGTGATCGAATGAATTTTTTCCTGTGATTTAAATCAATCCTGCCGACTCATATAACCGACGTAAAATCGATAGAATGCGCTGTCCATATTGAGGATCGGCTGACCAACGGCCACTAAGCTGGCCAACTAAAGGAGCAATTCCACGGGTGACAAATCGAAATCGGGGCGCGACTAATTCTTGAACTAAGGGTTCTGTACTTGCATAGGCTTTCAGTTGTTGAATTTGGGCCCGTACACCGATGCGAGCGCTGGGAAAGGATGCACCGGCTGCGTTTCCACCCACATCTCCTAAGCCAGCAAAATTATTCTGATTGGGTTGAATTTCTCCGCCAAATCTTAAGAAACCAGTTTCTAAACACATTTGGGCAAAGGCAATATCATAATTAACCCCTTCAATGGCTCCTTCTTCCCGGTAGAGACGAGGCAAATCGGGAAATTGCTCGAGTCCTTTTTCATTGTTGGCCTTGAGGAACATCATCAGTTGGACTTCGGTTGTTTTCCCATGGCCCATAATCCGGTCTAGCTCACCGGGACAGAGTTTTAAGATAGATCGCAACACTACAGTGCGAGTGGCATTTTCCCAACCCACAGAAATGTTATAGTCTCGCAGCTCGATCGCCTTCACATATACAATATTTCGATAATTAATCCGGCGTACATCGGGGTCTTGGGTTAAATCAATGCCCAATTGGTCAACTAAATCAATGGGGATATAAGAATTTCCGTTAACAATCATACCTTCTTCCCCATAAATTTGACCATTGATCTTAATATTTATGGGAGGATAAATAGGGGATGAAGGGGTGGGTGAAGGACTCGGAGATGGACTGGGAGAGGGATTAATGCTACGGTTCCAAGCTGATAGTCCATCGGCGATCCCCAAGGCCATATCCCGGCGACGATTTTGGATCAGGGCCCGGTCTTCTGGGTTGGTGATTAATCCCACTTCCATGAACAGGGAGGGAATATAAATATTACGAATAAAAACGAGTCTACCGAGACCACTATTACTATCGGGTTTTGCGCCTCTGGTGGGCAGTTGGGGAACGCGACGCAGCAGAGCTAAGAGGATTAATTCGGCATGGGCGCGACGCTCGTCGTTATTGGCGATGTAAAAGACGCTGGCTCCGCGCAGGGAAGGGTTATAGAAGGCGTTCGCATGGAGTTCGAGGGCGATGTCTCCAAAGCGAGCGCGACTGTTGATCCAGGTGATGGTTTGGCCTTCGCTGAGGTCGTCGGGAACGCTGAGAACTTCGAGATTGCGCGATCGCAATTCGGCCACGACTAAATCTCGCAGTTGGATCATCTCCTTGGCTTCCGTGGTTCCTCCAGCGATCGCCCCTGGATCGCGCATTCCGTTTTCAAATCCTCCATGGCCGGCGGATAGAAAGATTCGTCCCATAATGCTTTAAGTTCTCTATTCCCTATAAACTGTGAATATTATCCTTGGTTTTGTTAGCCATGAGTACCCCAAGACTGCATCCAGATACCATCGAAGAGATTAAGCAACGGGTTGATATTGTCGAGGTGATCTCGGAACGGGTGGTGCTGAAGAAACGGGGACGGGAGTTTGTGGGGCTGTGTCCGTTCCATGAGGAAAAAACCCCTAGTTTTACGGTGAGTCCCACTAAGCAGATGTTTTATTGCTTTGGCTGTGGGACGGGCGGCAATGCGATTAGTTTTCTTAAACAGTTGGATAATAGTTCTTTTGGGGAAGTGGTTTTAGATCTAGCACGACGCTATGAAGTCCCCATACGCACATTGGATGTTCAGGAGCGGGAAGAGTTTCAACGTCAGTTGTCTCTCCAGGAACAATTATACGAGGTTATTGCCATTGCTGCCAGTTTCTTCCAACATGCTCTGCATCAACCGGAAGCAGAGGAGGCGATGTCCTACTTGAAGAGGCAGCGAGGCTTGTCTGAGGAGACAATCCAGAGGTTCGCGTTGGGGTACGCACCGAGCGGATGGCAGACGTTATATCGCTATTTGGTGGAGGTGAAGGGCTATTCTGTGAAGGTGGTGGAGCAAGCGGGGTTGGCGATCGAGCGCAAGTCGGGGGCGAGTTATTATGACCGGTTTCGCGATCGCCTAATGATTCCCATTCGCGATATCCAGGGACGAGTTGTGGGGTTTGGGGGGCGATCTTTGGGCGATGCACAACCGAAGTATCTGAATTCTCCAGAAACGCCGATTTTTGATAAAGGGAGTTTGTTATTTGGCTTAGATCGGGCTAAACAAGCGATATCTAAACAGGATCGGGCGATCGTGGTGGAGGGGTATTTTGATGCGATCGCCCTCCATGCAGCCGGTATTTCTGAGGTTGTCGCCTCTTTGGGAACGGCGTTAAGCGCGTCTCAGGTGAAAAAGCTACTGCGTTATACGCCCTCAAAATCGATTATCCTTAATTTTGATGCCGACCAAGCGGGAACGACGGCCACGGAACGAGCGATATCGGAAATTGCCGATTTAGTCTATCAAGGGCAAATGCAACTGAGAATTCTGAATCTTCCCCAAGGGAAAGATGCGGATGAGTTTCTGAAAACATCGGCGAGTCCCCAACCCTATTTAGAGTTAGTAGAACAGGCTCCCTTGTGGCTTGACTGGCAAATTGAACAAAGCTTAAAGGGTAAAGATCTGCGAGCTGCCGATCGCTTTCAACAGGTGGCGCAAGCCTGGGTGAAGCTCCTGAGCCAAATTGAAGATACGACCACCCGCACCTACTATATTAATATCTGTGCAGAGTATCTCAGCCAAGGAAACGGCGATCGCCTCAAATTCATCGCCGAAGACTTAGTAAAACAGATCCAGCGCCTGCGCCGTACCCCCAAAACCAAACATAATCCCAAAGTTCCCAAAATTGAGGTTAACATCACCGCAGAAGACCGGTTGCTGTTCGAGACTGAGAGCCTGATTTTACGGATTTATCTCCATGCACCGGAAGCCAGAGCGTACTTTTTACAGATTATGGGCGATCGCCATCTCACGTTCCAATGCGCCCCCCATCGTTTCCTCTGGTCACAGATTGAAAGCCTACGGGAAACCTTACCCGTAAATTCTCCCGATTTAATCTCTAAGCTGCAAAATGGAGTTGAGCATTTTCCCAAGTATAGCGAGCAATTTCATCCCTTATTGTATTTGCAAGAAAAACATTTTTCTGATATTCAAAAGCCCATTTTATCCATCGACAAAGCCGCTTTAACCTTAGAGCAAATTTTATGTCGCAAACGCAGCCGCTATGCCGCCGAGCGCCTCGCTACGATCGATCCTAAGTTCGATCTCCACGGTTATGAATACTTCACGGAGCAGTTAGTTTACAATAAGCAGCGAGAAAAAGAATGTGAACGCCTGCGAAGTACCACGGTTTCCGAATTAGTGAGTAGTATTTGAATGACAGTCCTTTGCGCTATACAGCAAGAAAAATGCTGTATCATTTCAATGTTCCTGATTTAACGAAAAAAGAGGGATTTTGTTTAGAAGCAGCGCTTGAAAGTTCGGGAATTTTGGATAAATCCGGTGGAGGAAGAGGAGCAGTTAAGGGTTGGGTAATATCTCGTCCCACTAAGCGTTTGGATAGGCGAGCTATTCGAGGATTTGCACGCATTTGAGCTTCAACCATGCCAAAAATATGCATATCCACATACTCTTGACTGACGGGATCGTATAGGTGTTCTTTCATGATTCCTTCGAGGGCAAATCCTCCAGAAACTAAGCAGCTATGAGCCACCTGATTATATCCATAGCTATAAGCGTAGAATCGATGTAAATGGTAGGCGTTAAAAATCAAATCTGTCATCAATACACAGGCTTCAATCCCATGAGAAACGGATCGATGTTCCCGATCGAAGATCCCGACTAATAACTCTGCTTTTCGATGTAAAGGGGTATATTCAGCCGCCGCAATAATGCCGATCGCCCCATAGATCTTGTGAATGAGCAAACATTCCAGATAACCGCTTTGGGCAGGACTACCATGAGATCGCCGAATCAGCTTTTCTCGCACCTTCTCCACGGTGTCTGCGCGATCGTTCAGGCGAAATAAGCGCATAAAATCATAGCGCGAGTACATTTTTTCAAACAGCAAAGGCGCATCATCGGGTATCGTTCTTCTCAAGGTTAGAGACCGGCCTTGGTGTATAATCAGCGATTTAAGATTCATAATCATTTTTCTGGGTAGGGGCGGGTTCACCAAGAACTTCGATGCATAACGACAATTTAGGTAAACCCGCCCTCCATAATATTAATAAACTGTTATAACAAACCCGGATAAAATAGGCGATAAAACCAACTGAAATTTTGTTTAATCGTCACTTCAAACCGGTTGGGCAGAGGATAGCGAACCAGAGGGCGATCGCCATCATAAGCTTCTTCACCATACTTACTGAACGAAGCGGGAGACCTCAGTAACAGAGCAGAACTGCCTAAATCAGCCGTAATGGGGGCCAGATCTAGCCATTTGAGTAACTCCGTCAACACCTCTTGAGGATCGCTCATTAAATGCTCGTACACCACATAAAACAGCCGTTGTTGCAACGTTTCTTCTAAGTCTTGCACTTGCTCCAAGGTATTCAGGAAAGAACCCATCCGACCTGAAGGAGAAAAGAATTGTTTGGCTCGTTCAGTCCTTGAGAGATCGGCGATTTTCTCTGGAAAATCTAACAACAGAGTCTTCTGATGCTGGCGTTCAATGGTGGCATACACTTGTCCTAATTCTCGCACACAGACCACCATTTTACAATTAGGATCGAGTAAATGGATTAAGTCTAAATGTTGCAGCCATTGGGGATGAAAATCAACGATCCAAGGCTCAGACACCTGGGAGTACCAACCCTGGATAAAGCCTTGGATACCATGGTGCGATCGCCCCATTGTCCCCTGAAAATCCTGGCTCAACAAGTCCTTAACTTGAGGGTTCGTCGAAATAAATGACCGGAAATTAACAACTAAATCGCACAGGGGAGAAGCGCTCAAGTCACTATACACCTCTGGATGCTGATTCAACAGTTGGCTCAAAAACCCACCTCCAGAGCAAG
Source organism: Roseofilum halophilum BLCC-M91 (assembly GCF_030068445.1). Classification (GTDB taxonomy): domain Bacteria; phylum Cyanobacteriota; class Cyanobacteriia; order Cyanobacteriales; family Desertifilaceae; genus Roseofilum; species Roseofilum halophilum. The sequence continues at coordinate 10,564 of NZ_JAQPOK010000061.1, forward strand.
GGAGTCCAGTCAGATAGAGAAAATGGAGGTTAGTCATAATCCAAGAACAATTGTTTTAGGGTAGCCAATTTTCATCCAAAGCCTCCTCTAAGGTAAACTCAGGAGAATCGGGAATCAGTCCTTCATCCAACTCGCTCGCTGTCAGAAAGAGCTTTCTTCCATTTCGATACTGCTTAACAAAATTCTCCTCTAAAAATAGTTTCAGACTTGGACTACTGTCCAATTCTTCTGCAATTTCAATCCGAAAATTGGTGATTTCCGTATTCCAGCCTCGTAAGCATCGTTCTCGCTTTGCATCCCAATACTGAATCTTCAGCAGATGTTCGCAAAGTCGCATTAAATAGCTAGAAATGGTACGTTTCTCCCGTTTCCCCAAACTTTCTAACTCCTCAATCAAATGTTCGAGATCGACGGCTTCCATATTATTACATTGCAACTGAGCCACCGTTGTCTCTAGCCAAAGGTAATAATCTTTTTCATATAAAAATGACAACTGTATCTTAACTTGAGAATCCATTCCATCCAACCTCAAAATCAAGATGAACAATTCCCCCTTAAAAAGGGGGATTAAGGGAAATCTTACACCACAAACACCTCCGCCGTTACCGCATTCGCACTAACCCCCGTCAACGATACCAGTAACTCATTGGTGGCACTAACCCGAATCTGGGTTTCTACTCCCGAACTTCCGGTCACTTGAGTAACCGTTAAATCTCTAAACGTCAGGGGATTCATCAGGTTCAAAACATCCTCACCAACGGCGAAATCGGTGATGATATCTGAACCGTGACCGGCTGCCAGCACAAACCGATCCGCCCCTGCACCACCAGACAAGGTATCATTTCCGAGGTCTCCGGAGACCGTATCATTACCTGCACCGCCGGAAATTTGGTCATTGCCTTGACCGCCGTGGGCCAGGTCATCCCCATCGCCACTTACTACCCAGTCATCTCCCATACCGCCGAGTAGGGTATCATTACCCAAGTCACCCCCCAGGGTATCATTGCCCAAATCGCCGCAAACCCAGTCATCATCTTGACCACCCCGTACTAAGTCGTTCCCTTGTCCCGCGTGGATGGTATCCTTTCCGGCATTGCCATGCAGGACATCTTCTCCTTGATTGCCGAGCAGGTAATCCGCACCCGCACCACCGAACGAGGTATCATTACCCACTCCACCGGGCAGAGTGTTGGCGCTGGCATCTCCAAGCATTAGGTCGTGGGGAGGTGGGCTGTTGAGGATAACCGCGTAGTTTAAGGTGTTAATTAATGCCTCTGTGTTAATGGTGGCGGCGCTCACTTGGCTGGCGAGTGCCGCGCCAGTATTTTCGGCAACCACTTCGTCAAAGGATTTTGTACCACTGAAAGCAGCCACTAAATCTTGAGTGACGCTGGTTTGAGCCACTTTTTGCGCTTGGAAGATGTCCTCGGCACTGGTGGCGGTGAGAATTTGCTCGTTACTAGCGGCGATGACTTGCGCTAGTTGTGCCGAGTTGTTGGTGATTGATTCAACGTTTAAGGTCTCATCAAACTCAGTAAAGATATTGGCGGTGCTATTGACCAGGCTTTGGATAGCGCTGGAGTCGCCCAGATTGAAACTACCCGATTCTAAAACAATGGCTAAGTTAGCAGTCACCAGGGCATCTAAGCCATTGCCTGCGATACCGAGGCTGGTTCCTATGACGTTGCTGACTTGGCTAATCAGGGTTTGCACCGCTACCTGGGCAGCTAACACCTGCAACCCTTGGCTGGAACCCGCTTGGGCTGCTGCGATGGGGTCAAAGGTGGATAAGTCGATGTTGCTGGGGAGTCCCAAGGCGGTTTTGAGCTGGGTTTCAGCCGCTTCTGGAGTAACGTCTAGGTCTACGAGAGCAGAAACCAGGGTGGTGAGGGGAGTCACCACAGTGGAACCGGGGACTGCCCGCAATGTGCCGCTAAAGGGTTGGCCGGTGATGGCATCGGTGCCACCCACGACTACATAGTCTCCTTCATCGTAGTCGAGCGTGCCATTGCCGTTGAGGTCGAAGTTGCCGGAGATATCCAGGGTGACGTTGCCCGCAGCATCCGTGGTTGCACCGGGTTCATCGCTGTCTTGGATGCCGTTGAAGTTGGTATCCAGGAAGGCGGTGGCTCCAGCAATGGGGCCGTCTTGAATGCTCATGCGGGATGCTTCTAATTCGGCGTGTAAGGCCTCGATCTCGTCGCGGTCGCGGCCTCGTGTGGTGTGGATTAAGGCGCGGCGGACGAAGCTGCCGAAGCGGAAGGATCTGCCGAAACCGGAGGAAACAGGGTTCACTATTATACTCGTCAGTATGGGTGTGGAAGTTGGTGTGGGAATTGGTGTGGGAGTTGGCACTGCCGCTTGAACACCCACCCCAAACGAATCGCTAATGCTTTCCCCGCTGCTGTCTGTGGCCGTAACTTGAACCCCGAACGCACCAGAATGGCTATCAGTCGGAGTGCCGCTGAATTGCCCTGTTACACTATCGAAACTCAACCAACTAGGCAACGGCGAGCCATTAGCCAATGTTGCACTATAAGTTAAGGTATCCCCAGCATCAGGATCGCTGAAATTCCCAGAAACATCCAGACTGAAACTGTTCCCAGTTTCCAGGCTTTGGTCAGCTATCTGAGTCTGGACAACTGGTGCAGCGTTAACCCCTACTTCCGTAATGCCCAAACTATAAGCCGTCGTCGCATCGGGAGTCGCCCCCACTGTGGTGTCATCCACCTCTACTGTCACGTCATAACTGGACTGAGTAGCAAAATCCAGCGTTGTCCCGGCTTTCAGAAATAGCTCCGAACCACTAATTTCAAAGGAACCAGCATCGGCACCAGTTAAACTCAGGTTATTCGTGCCCACTCCATCATCGGTAATGGCAATATCTGCCACTTTCAGGGCGCTGGTGGTGTTGGTGTCTTCGGGTAAACTGGTGGTGGTGTTGTTCAGATTTACAGTCGGTGCAGCGTTAGTAATAACTTCCGTAATGCCCAAACTATAAGCCGTCGTCGCATCGGGAGTTGCACCCACTGTGGTGTCATCGACTTCCACCGTCACGTCATAACTGGACTGAGTGGCAAAATCAAGCGTTGTCCCGGCTTTCAGATACAGTTCCGAACCACTAATTTCAAAGGAACCGGCATCTGCACCAGTTAAACTCAGGTTATTCGTGCCCACTCCATCATCGGTAATGGCAATATCTGCCACTTTCAGGGCGCTGGTGGTGTTGGTGTCTTCGGGTAAACTGGTGGTGGTATTGTTCAGATTTACCGCAGTCGGTGCAGCGTTAACCCCTACTTCCGTAATGCCCAAACTATAAGCCGTCGTCGCA
>NZ_JAQPOK010000062.1 GCF_030068445.1 Roseofilum halophilum BLCC-M91
GCGGTAATGGGTAATGGGTAATTGGTAATGGGAAAACCATTTTTCACGCTATAATCCCCATTTTTCAGGCTTTTCATGGGAAGGCACTCAACCCTTAAAATTTCGATAACTGTACCTCATAACATCGAAAAGCGCTGTAAGCTCCGGGAAAAATTAGGAGACGACCTGAAGAAATATAATTTTCGTTCTAAGGTAGAGAAAATAAATAGGGCTTCTCAATCTTCACAATATGGTCACTGTTTACAAGTTGATACTGTTAATGTTGGTGGTCAGTTTATACAAACGATTAAAGATGTACAAAACCGATCGCCCTCCGAGTCCTCTCCCCCAAACTCCACTACCCAACATCCCTCACCTATCATCGACTTAACCGACGCACCGGAACTCACCGACTTTTACAACCGCACCACCGAACGCTCCACGCTGAAACAGTGGATATTAAAAGACAAGACGCGCTTAATTGCCATCTACGGTTTGAGTGAAATTGGCAAAAGCACCCTCACGCTCAAACTCATCGAAGAGATCCAGAGAGAATTTGACGCGATTATCTGGCGCAGTCTGAGCCATACTCCCACCTTATCGACGCTGCAAACTGAACTGAAAGAATTTTTGGCCCCATCTCAACCGAACCCATTACCAACCCTTCTTGACACTTTTCGCCACACTCGCTGTTTAGTCATCCTCGATGATGTGCAGAGTCTTTTTCAACCCGGTAAACTCGCGGGGGAATATTTAAGCGACTATAAAGACTATGGCCAATTTTTTAAACAAATCGCCAGAACACTGCACTACAGTTGCGTCATTCTCCTGAGTTGGGAAAAACCGAGAGAAATTGACACATTAGAAGAAACCCATCGATACACGCGCAGTTTGCACCTCAAAGGATTAGAATCTGAGGCTGAGGAAATTTTGAGAAAAGCGGAATTAGTTGACGAGGAAAACTGGCCAGAGTTGATCGAGTTGTATCAAGGACATCCCGTCTGGTTAACGATTATTGCGGCAACAATTCGGGAACTTTGTGATGGTCAAGTTTCCCGCTTTTTAGCCGATCCCCCCCTTGAAAAGCAGGGGCAAAGAGAAGAGATATATTTAGGAGACGTAAAACCCATTCTAGAAACTCAGTTAGAACGATTATCAGACTTAGAAAAACGAGTGATGGTTTGGTTAGCTCGTCAGGAGGGAGGGATCGATCTGGTGGCAAAATTGCCCGATCGCGAGTTCTCTAAATCCCAATTATGGGATGGGATGCGATCGCTAGGAAGACGGGGATTAGTGGAAAAACAATTAGCAGGAGAGCGATCGCACTTTGTCCTCCATCCCCTCTGGCAACAGCATTGCCTTGAGCTACAATAGTCGGTAGCGTGGCTGACAAACCCGGTTTCTGGGTTCACAATAATTAAATCATCATGTCCTATGGCACAACTCACCCTCAATATTCCTGACGAACTTGCTGAACGTCTCCGACCTCTACAGAATCAACTTCCGGAACTCCTCTGGCAGTTGTTAGAAATTCATGGATACTCTGAATCAACTCCATCTACAGCAAGTCATTCTCACCCAGAATCTTCTGCTGTGTATCAAGAAATTCTTGAGTTTCTGCTCCAGCGTCCTACCCCAATGGAAATTTCTGATTTTAAGGTTTCACTAACAGTTCAGAAGCGGTTGCAGACTTTATTAGACAAGAATCGCGAAGATAGACTAACTCCATCAGAAACCGCCGAGTTAGATGCTTATGAACAGCTGGAACACTTGATGTTATTACTGAAAGTGAAAGCCTATTCTGTGATGCAATCATGATCGGTTCCCAATTGCGTAAGCTGGTTACAGAACGGGCAGAAGGACGTTGTGAATACTGTCTAATTCATCAAGATTTTTCTATTTATGCTCACGAAATAGACCACATTATCCCTATCAAACATGGCGGAAAAAACCATCCTGATAATTTAGCTTTGTCTTGCTTATCCTGTAATCGCCATAAAGGTTCTGATTTTGCTACCATTGACCCTAACACGGGTGCAATTATTCCTTTATTTAACCCCCGTAGCCAAGTCTGGACGGAACATTTTATCCTGCGTGAGGGTATAATCGAAGGCTTAACTCAAATGGGTCAAGGGACAGCTAGATTACTCCAGTTCAACACTGCTAAACGGATTCTCCAACGTCAGTTGTTGATTGACCAAGAAAAGTATCCCTAGCGGTTAGGGTGCATTAGTGACAGCGTAACGCACCTACAGGATTGACCTACGGTAATTTGCTGCGCTATTTATTATTGAAACAGTGATGAAAACTAGGGAGGAAACATGAATTCATACGGTATAGAGCGGGAATGGTGGACGCAACAATGGTTAGATTTACTCAATTCCTATCGGTTCAAGAAACGACTGGAGCGGGGGCGCAATTATGCACGAGAAGGGAATGTTTTATCGATTCAGTTTCGCGAGCAAAAAGTGGTGGCTGAGGTGCAAGGAAGTGATGATGAACCCTATCGTCTTTCGATTGGGTTAGATGCGTTTACTTCGGAAGATTGGGATCATGTGATTGAAACGTTATCGGAAAAAGCGATTTATGTGGCTAAGTTGTTAGCAGGAGAAATGCCGGATAATATTGAATCGGTGTTTGCTGCTAATGGGTTAAGCTTATTTCCGTTTACGTTGGGGGAAGTCCATTCTCGATGCAGTTGTCCGGATAAGGCGAATCCCTGCAAACATATCGCGGCAGTGTATTATTTGTTGGGCGATCGCTTCAGTGCCGATCCCTTTGTGCTGTTTCAATTGCGCGGCAAAAGCAAGGATGAGATCATCTCTGCGCTGCGTGAAAAGCGGGGAATTGCACCAGAAAACCCAGAGAATGAACACCCACCCCTAACTTATCCCCAGGTTGCTCTAGACCAGTTCTGGCGCTACGATCGCGAATTAGAATCCTCCCTCGTGGTAATTGCGCCCCCAGGGAGTTCAGAGACGGTGTTAGATGTGCTAGGGCCGATTGTACCAGAGCGCACTAAAACCCCTGAATCTAAACCGTTAATGGCTTACCTGAAAACCTTATATCAGGATGTGAGCTTAAACGCCACGCGATCGGCTTTCCGGGGAGACTAAGGTAAGATTCTGGCGATCGCCAGAAAAACTGTGACCCTTCCCTCAACCCTAAAATACAACAATGATGCTCAATCGACGCAAATTCATAACTTATATGACAGGTGCAAGCGGTACAGTGCTGCTGAGTCAATGTAGTCACAAAACCCTGAGCCGATCGCAAACTTTTCCCCAGAACTATATCAGCCAAGACGGATTATTATCCGTGGATATGGTTGCCCAAGAAACACCCATGCAGTTAGGCAGAAATCGGCTGAAGCAATGGGGCTATAATGGGCAAATCCCTGGGCCAAGACTAGAAGCAAAACCGGGAGATACAATTAAAATTAATTTTCAAAATCAATTACCGCAAACCAGCAATCTCCATTATCACGGGTTGCATATTCCCCCCACAGGTACAGCAGATAATGTGTTTGTTGCGGTTCCCCCAGGAGAACAATTTAGTTATGAATTTACCCTCCCTAAAAAACATCCGTCGGGAACCTTTTGGTATCATCCCCATTATCATGGACAGGTAGCCGAACAGGTGTTTAAGGGATTAGCAGGCTTATTGATTGTGCGGGGAGAATTAGATGAAATTCCAGAAATTCAAGCCGCTTCTGAACAGTTTTTAGTCTTCCAAGATTTTACCGCTAATCCTAATCCTAACCTCTCCCGTGGAGCGATTATGTTAGGCAGAGAAGGGGAATTGGTAACGGTGAATGGAAAACTTAAGCCAGAGTTTTCCATTCCTACCCAAGGTTTGGTACGCTTGCATCTGCTTAATGCGTCGATTTCCCGGTTTTATCGCCTATCTTTAGATGAACATCCGTTTTATTTAATTGCCACCGATGGAGGTGCAATTTCGGAACCCGTAGAATTAACCGAGTTACTCTTAGCACCAGGAGAGCGAGTACAAGTTTTAATTCAAGGCGATCGCCCCCCATCCCAGTATCAGTTACTCAGTTTACCCTATGACCGGGGAACCATGGGCATGATGGGCCATATGGGATTATCCTCTAGCAGCAACCCAACCCAGGCGATCGCCACCTTTAACTATACCGAACCCGTCGCCCCCACTCCCCTACCCAAAACCCTAATCCCCATCACCCCTTTACCCGAACCTCAAACCCTGCGTCAGTTTACCCTCAATCATGGCATGAATCCAGGCATGGGTATGGTGTTTTTGATTAATAATCAAGCCTTTAATCACCAACGCATCGATGTTAAGGCCAAATTAAATCAAATTGAAGATTGGGAAATCATTAATTTAGGAGGAATGGATCATCCCTTTCATATCCATGTCAACGCCTTCCAAATCATCAGTCGCAACCAAACCCCTGAACCCCTTTTAGCCTGGAAAGATGTGGTTAACGTGCGTCGCGGAGAAACCGTGCGCTTGCGGATTCAGTATCAAGATTTTATCGGCAAAACCGTTTACCACTGTCATATCCTCGATCATGAAGATCGAGGCATGATGGGCATTTTAGAGATAGCTTAATTTCCCAAGAGTATTCTCTATCGAGTTAACTTAACCGGCAGATCATGGCTAAAAAACAAAAATTTCCGTTCCTAGTTGGCTCCAAATGGACAGCCAGACAAACGACCTGGGGATGGCGACATTTTCAGGTCACCAACCGCAAAAATCAGGGAAAGTTTATTTTTGCGGAAATGGTGGCTTCTTGCGATCCCAATGTGCGCTTTTGGTTAAACGCTGCCCAACTGAAAGACCGTGACTTATGGCAACCGGGATGGCAAACTCTCCAGGAGATGGCGGAATACAACACAAAGTGCGGTAATGAGGCTTTCCGGCCGGAAAGCCCCTAAAGATTATCGTAAACCCACTCTTGCGAAGCGCTATAACTGCCTTAGCCCACTGCGCGTTTGTAGGCTTCATCCAGAACTTCGGAGAGCGTCGGATGGGTATGGACTAAATGGGCGAGGGTGTGGATGGATTCCCGTTTGGCGATCGCCGCCGATGCTTCATGGATCAAATCTGCTGCATGGGGGCCGATAATGTGAACGCCGAGAACTTCCCCATTATCCTTACGGTAGATGACCTTAGCCATACCTTCGGTCTCTCCTTCGGCGATCGCCTTAGAATTGCCCTTAAAATAAGACCGTACTGTAGCCACCTTAAAGCCTTCCGCCTCTGCAAGTTCCTTCGCTTGCGGTTCGCTCAACCCCACATAACTAATCTCTGGATGAGTAAACGCCGCCGCCGGAATCGAGCGATAATCAATGGTACGGGGGCGATCGCACATATTTTCCACTGCCACAATCCCTTGAGCCGAAGCCGCATGGGCCAACATCATCTTACCCGTCGCATCCCCGATCGCCCACAGATGGGGAACTTTTTCGCCATCCGACAACACCGCCATCGTATCGTCAACGGGAATAAAACCGCGCCGATCCAACTCTACCCCCACTGATTCTAAGCCCATATTCTTCGCCGTAGGAATCCGCCCCGTTGCCACCAAACAAGCATCAACTTCTAAAACCTCTTTAATTTCCTTCGTTTTCGCATCCGCTAACTCAATCACAACCGGAGATCCCGGCGTAACTTTCATCGCCAACATCCCCACACGGGTTTCAATATCACGAGGCGCAATCAAAGTCCGTTGTGCTTGTTTGGCAATATCGGGATCGAACGTCGGCATCAACTTATCCAACGCCTCAATCAGCGTCACCTCGCAGCCCAACGCCGTATACACATCCGTAAACTCTAGGCCAATATAGCCGCTACCAATCACCGCAATCCAGGGGGGGAGAGACTCCAGACGCACCGAATGGTCGCTCGTAAACACCGTTTTACCATCAATTTGAATTCCTGGAGGCACAAACGGAACCGAACCCGGAGCCACCATAATATCTTTTGCCGTAAACGTCTTCAAATCTCCCTCATTTTCCACCGTCACCTTTTGGGGAGCTGCCACCTTACCCCAACCGCGCAGAATATCCACCTTCAGCCGCTTAAGACTATTCGTCAGGTCAGATTGAATTTTATCGACTAAATTATTAGCATGATCGGCGATCGCCTGACGCTCAAAACTCACACCCCCCACTTGAATCCCCAAATCCTTCAAGTGATCCGCATCCTGCAACTCTCGCACCCGTCCAGAAGCAGCCAACAGAGCCTTAGAAGGGATGCATCCTCGGTTAACACAGGTTCCTCCCATCTCTGCTGCTTCCACAATCGCCGTTTTTAGCCCACAACTGACAGCATGGAGAGCTGCCCCATGTCCCCCAACTCCAGCACCAATAATGATCAAATCGTAATCAAACTCACTCATGCTTTGCTCCTGCTTCTGTAATTCACTAACTCGTTTGACCTTGATTTTACAATGCTTCGGGGTTCAGACGATTCAGCGCGTTATAACAGAAGACAAACTCAAGTATGGTGGCATCAACAGAACCTGGCGTATTCTTTTTACCGTTATGAATCAAAATCCACAAGACCCACACACCCATGCCGAACAAGAATTTCAGCACTCCCTGCATCAATTGGGAGAAACCCTGAAAACCGGTAAAATTCCCCAATCTTCTACCCAAAAGTCAGACCCCTTGAGAACCCATCAGTTTCAAGAACCAGAGCCTATGGATGAAGCTACCCTAGAGGAAGCAGCAGCAGACATTGAAGAGTTTATGAACCAATTATCAGAGGATGAATAGTCCAATAGTCCCTTAACCTCCAACCAACCATGAACCCAACCTCCCTGAAAAGTCCCCTGATCTATCCCGAACCCGATGGAGCGCCCATGGCTGAAAGTGACCCCGCTCGCGATTACCTCGTTTATGGCGTAGAATCCCTGAAAGTTTACTTTCAAAATCGTTCGGATGTTTACGTTTCTGGCAATCTCTGGCTCTCCTACGAACAGGGTGTCCCTGATGCAGTGATTTGTCCCGATGTATTCGTCGTTTTTGGAGCCGAAAATCGCCCCCGCAGAAGCTACCGCGTCTGGGAGGAAAATAACCGTCATCCCGATTGGGTTTTAGAAGTGACTTCCATGAGTACCCGACATAAGGATGAGCGCGATAAACCCACGACTTATGCCCAAATGGGAGTAACGGAATATTTTCAGTATGACCCCAGTGGTGATTATTTGCAGCCTCGTTTGCGAGGACGCAGGTTAGTCAATGGAGAGTATCAATTATTGACTCTCAATGAGTTAGCCGATGGGACATTATCCGTTTTCTCTCAGGCTTTAGGTTTGGAGATGCGAGTGTTACCAGATGGTAAGTTACGGTTTTTTGACCGGGAGAGTGGGGAGTATTTACGCAGTCCGGATGAGTCGGAACGCGATCGCCTTTACGAACGCCAACGCGCCCAACAAGCAGAACTAGCTCTAGAGGAGGAACGCAGACGCGCCGAACAAGCAGAAGCCCAATTACAAAAATTACGCCAGCATCTGCTAGAACAAGGCATAGATCCCTCCAACCTATAGTCCCTTAACCTCCAGTCAACCATGAACCCAACCTCCCTCAAAAGTCCCCTGATCTATCCCGAACCCGATGGAGCGCCCATGGCTGAAAGTGACCCCGCTCGCGATTACCTCGTTTATGGGGTAGAATCCCTGAAAGTTTACTTTCAAAATCGTTCGGATGTTTACGTTTCTGGCAATCTCTGGCTCTCCTACGAACAGGGTGTCCCTGATGCAGTGATTTGTCCCGATGTATTCGTAGTCTTTGGAGTGGAAAACCGTCCCCGCAGAAGCTACCGCGTCTGGGAGGAAAATAACCGTTATCCCGATTGGGTTCTAGAGGTGACTTCCATGAGTACCCGACATAAGGATGAGCGCGATAAACCCACGACTTATGCCCAAATGGGGGTAACGGAATATTTTCAGTATGACCCCAGTGGTGATTATTTGCAGCCTCGTTTGCGAGGACGCAGGTTAGTCAATGGAGTGTATCAGTTATTGACTCTGAATGAATGGGCTGATGGTACGTTATCGGTGTTCTCTCCAGTTTTAGGGTTAGAGATGCGCGTACTGCCAGATGGTAAGTTACGGTTTTTTGACCGGGAGAGTGGGGAGTATTTACGCAGTCCGGATGAGTCGGAGCGCGATCGCCTTTACGAGCGCCAAAGGGCTGAACAAGAATTCCAACGGGCTGAACAAGCAGAACTCGCTCTAGAGGAGGAACGTAGACGCGCCGAACAAGCAGAAGCCCAATTACAAAAATTACGCCAGCATCTGCTAGAACAAGGCATAGATCCCTCTACACTGGAATAAGTTAAACCGGGATAGACCGATCGCATCGGTTATCCCTGATTTACAATACTATTGATCCCATTGTTCATTGTTAATTGTTAATTGTTCATTGTTAATTGTTCATTGTTAATTGTTCATTGATTGTTTCATGGCTCAAACCCAAGCTCTAGTCATCCTTTCCGGTGGACAAGATTCGACCACCTGTGCTGCATTAGCTACCCAACAATTCGATCTCGTCCATGGGCTGACGTTCGACTATCAACAGCGTCACCGGATTGAGTTAGAAAGCGCTCAGGCAGTGGCTAAAAAGCTGGGATTGGCAAGCCATGAAATCGTCTCTGTGGGGCCAATTTTGGCGAGTACGAGTCCTTTGGTGAGCCAAACCCCTTTGGCGGAGTATGAGAGTGCGGAAGCGCTGCCAGGGGGCCTTGAGGCCACGTTTATTCCAGGACGTAATATTTTATTCTTGACCTTAGCGGCGAATCGAGCAGCCCGTCTGGGGATTCGCGACATAGTGTTAGGGGTGTGCGAGACCGATTTTGCCGGGTATTGGGATTGTCGCCAGAGTTTTATTGATGCCATGGGTGTAGCGTTGGGTGAGGGGATGTATGGGGATGGTGGAGCCTATCAGATTCATACCCCCTTGATGAATTTGACGAAAGCGGAGTCAGTAAAGTTAGCTCAGGAGGTATTAGGCGATCGCTTCGAGTCGGTGATGGAGTTAACCCATACCTGCTATGGGGGGGTGAAGGGGGGATGCGGTAAGTGCCATGCCTGTATCTTAAGAGACCGAGGGTTTCAAGAAGCGGGGGTTAACGATCCGATTTGGAAATATCGGGGGGCTGTAGTACAGGAATCGGAAGATAATACTTATGGCGATCGCGCGATCGAACACGCTGCCAACAGTCCCCTAGAAATTTGGCCCAACCCTTCCCCGAATCATGATTATGCGATCCATGTGGAACATCCAGAGTTTACCGCCCTTTGTCCGCGATCGGGTTATCCCGATTTTGGCACAATTGTGCTTGATTACTTTCCGAGTCAATCAGTTTTAGAACTCAAAGCCTTTAAACTTTATATCAACAGTTTTCGGCAACAAAGAATCAGCCATGAAACCGTAGTTAACCAGGTTGCCGATCGCCTAATGGCAGAAGTCAAACCCAAAGCACTGCGAATTATCGGCGATTTTACTAGGCGCGGAGGCGTAAAAACCGTGATTACCGCTTATCGGGGTGAACAAATACAGTTTCCAGAGTATCAGCCCAATGTGCTTTAATTCCTCTGGGTATGAGGGGCTAAAAGTTATAGTAGAGAAAAATGCTGTAAAATCAGGCATTAAAATACCGTACCATCGCTTTCAATGAGTAGGGGAGGAATTCCACCGGGGCGAAGTTGGGCGGCAATTTTTCGTCCTGCTGTCCAACTTCCACCTTGCAAGAGTTTGACTAGGGGAAATTCATCGGCAGTTAAGCTGAATTTTTCCCGGATAATTTCGGCAAGTTGGTCGAGTAAAATCAGGGTTAAGGCTCGCCATTCAATAATCAGTTCTGAATCAACGTTATGGGAGACTTGCAACTGGGAAGGATCTTTAAGTTCTAATACGCCTAAGTCTAAGAACAGTCCGCCATTGCGATATTCAGGTAACCCAGTGAGTTGATTTAAATCGGTGATAATTAATCCCAGTTCTTGCAAGGGTTCCAGGAGCGAGTAGGTTAACCATTGGGAGAGTTTATGAAAAGGAATCAATTGGGAACCTATGCCAGTATTGGGTAGGGCAGAATGTTGCCAAACATCCCCTAGGTTAACGCCATCGAGGGTTAAGCGTCCAGGCCAAATTTCTCCCAGGCTTTCTAGAATGGTTTGGAAAATGGTAACAGTAGATAAGCGATCGTTTTGGGTTTGTATTAGCCAACCGTGAATTAAATCGCTCGGACGGGGGGGAGAGCCGGGAAAAAATTGGGGAGAATTAGAGAGAACTTGACCCAATTTTTGCAGCAGTTGCAGTCGTCCAGAGATGCCAACTAAGGGATTTTCAGGGGTAACTTGAAAGGCGGTTTCTAGGGCGGGTTGGGTGAGGTTTTGCAGGGCAAGACTATCGACTTGATAGGGATGCTCTGGGTTGCTGGAAAAGAGTCCTTGGTAAAAGCTGTGAAAACTGGCAACGGCTAATCCTTCAGAACGGCTATAAATCTGGTTGGTTTGCGGTTCTTGATAGTGCCATTTTGCTCCTGCTCCGGCATCTAGGAGGACGCTGATTATGGCTAAGTCGAGTTTTGATTTGGCTTGTTCTAGGGCAGAGGAGCGCAAGAGAGATGCTTGCAGTTGCTCTAAGCGAGATTTTCCCCCTATTTCAAAATGTCGCCACCGGGAATGAAAGGGAACGTTGAGATCGGGATATTCGCTGCGGATGACTTCAATGACGTAATCAGCAACATCGGGTAGTTTGGATAGGTGGCAATGAAAGCCGGATAGCTGGTGAGATTGGGCTAAGTTGAATAGGATTAAGGCGCGATCGCGAATGGTTTGTGGCGCTCTTAACTTTCTGATAACGTCCTGCATCCATCTTCCTCCTTATCCTCTCCAACCGCTTGCAAAACATTGTGATTTCGTAGGTTGGGTTGAGGAACGAAACCCAACAAATACGTTCGGTTGACGTTGGGTTTCACTGCGTTCAACCCAACCTACGGGAAAATGGCGAAGGCATTGATAAAGGAACTGCATTAGCTATAATCCTGAAACTCATCTAAGGGAGCATCAAAATCATCAGAGAGGATGACGCGATCGCGATAATGCGACCCATCGCTGACGCGATCGCAGCCAAACCGAGCAGGAGGAGATGCAGACACAGGCGCGATTTTAATCTGTTGATCCTTCTGGTTCGTGATCACAATTTCTTGTCCTGCAAACGCCATTTCTAGCAGCTCGGCAATTTTAGGTAAGGCTTGATTAATATCAATATTCTCCATATCTCACCTCAAGATGCGCCTAAACTGGCTAAGACTTCCCGTAAAATGTCCTCGGAAACTCGATCGGTAATTTCAGCGTTGGCTCCTGCTCCTCTACGTTCTTTATTAAAAGTCTTGTTAGAAAAGTAGGGTAAAATAAACCGTACCCGACCCGATTTTACCTTTTTATCCGTTTGCAAACTCTCCAAAATGCTGTCAATGGTGACTTCGGAGGGAATGCGCGTAGGGAGTCCGGCTTTTTCAATTAAGGCTAACTGACGCTGATCCCAATTTTGTCCCCATCCTCCCATCTTCAGAGCTATTTTACTGGCTGCCACCATGCCGATCGCCACTGCTTCCCCATGAATCACCTGCTCGTAACCCGTTAAACTCTCGATCGCATGACCAATGGTATGCCCATAATTGAGAATCGCCCGTAACCCCGCTTCCTTCTCATCCTGACTCACCACCTGAGCCTTGGCTTCACAGGAGCGAGTTAAAATCAAATTCAATAACTGGGGGGGAACCGCCTCAAACCGATCCAGCCTAGTTTGCTTTTCAAGCTGCTTAAACAGCTCCAAATCCCAAATCACTCCATACTTAATCACCTCCGCCATTCCTGCCCGAAATTCGCGCTCTGGCAGGGTCTTTAGCACCTGACGGTCAACCAAAACGAGGCGCGGTTGATGGAATGCCCCAATCAGGTTTTTGCCGAGGGGATGATTCACCCCCGTTTTGCCCCCAATAGACGCATCCACCATCGCCAGTAAGGAGGTAGGGACTTGGACAAAATTAACGCCTCTGAGCCATGTAGCAGCAGCAAACCCCGTCATATCGCCAATCACACCGCCTCCCAGAGCAAGTAGGGTAGAGGAGCGCTCTAGACGATGTTCCAGGGCACAATCATAGATGGTTTGAATGGAATCTAGGGTTTTGTGTTGCTCTCCGGCGGGGATGAGATGGGAAAAGACCGTAAAACCGGCGTTGGTTAAGGAGGCTAACGCCCGTTCTGCATAATAATCGGCGATCGCCGGATTAGAAACCACCAGCACCTTATTCCCCAAATTCAACTGAGCCATAGGAAAGCCAAGCTCATCAAGACTCCCTGGGGCGATCGCAATCTCATAGGACTTATCCCCCAACTCCACCCGCACCGTAGACCCTGAAACTAATCCATCCATCATCGCTTTGTGGTTCAACTCTTTGTCAATCAGTTGTATCCTAGTTTACGGAATGTTGCGATTAATCTCAAGACTTTACAATCTAGTTAACACAAGGAGAAAAAACATGAGCATTGGTGGAGCCATTACCTACGTTGCCTTCCTCGGAGGCATGATCGGTGTAGCGATTGCCCTGTGGTTTGGACTACGGGCGATTAAGTTAATCTAACCTTCCCTCCTGTGCCCTGAGCGCAGTCGAAGGGCACAGGAAGGGTAGGAGAACATTAAAACGGTGAAATCATATGGTCGATGTTCCCGAACACAATCAGGCAAACCAAAAATCCCCACAGGAAAAGCTTCGAGAAACGGTCAAAATCAACCTATACTATATCGGTTTAGTGGCGATCGCCTCGACAACGGCCCTCCTGGGTAACGCACTCCATATTCCCGTATCCTGGCTCGTTGGCCCCATGCTCTTTGGTCTCATTTGGGCCATTGTCCGAGGAGAAGCACAACCGCTCCCCTCTATTTTTTCCATTATTGGTCAAGCCATTATTGCCCTCACCACAGCAACCCGTTTCTCCCTAGACACGCTAATTTTAGTAAAAACCTACGCTCTACCTCTTCTGGGTTGCATCACCATTACCGGCCTATTAAGCGTTTTCAATGGCTATCTTCTCAGTCGTTGGGCTGGACTTGACAAAGCAACCGGTTTTTTAGGCTGCCTTCCTGGAGCCGGGCCGAGCTTAATTGCCCTCAGTGAAGATTTAGGCGCAGATGCGATCGCCGTTGCCTTTCTGCAATACCTACGCATTCTCTTAGTCTCTGTGATTGTCCCTTCCCTGGTTACCTTCTGGTCGGGCGAAACTATAAATCAACCCATCCCTCCCCCTGATGTCTCTGCCTCAACCTCTAGCCTTTCCCCTAGCCTCAACCTCGGTATTTTAGCCCTCTGCTCTCTTTTCGGTGTCCTCATAGGAAGGGGGATAAAACTGCCCGCAGCCGTCTTTCTCGGCCCCTTTTTCCTCGGCTTAATCACCTTCTGGAGTCTCCCCTATCCCCTGCACGTTCCCGCTCCCATTTTTGCAGCCGGTTTGTTATTGTTCGGATTGTCCATTGGCCTCAAATTCGATCGACAAGTAGCCCAAAACCTGATTAAATCCATGGTGATTCAACTAGGATTAGTGATGATTTTAATCGCCATTTGTTTAGGGGTTGGCTATGAATTTCATCAACTCACCCACATTGACACCTTAACCGCCATTTTAGGCACAACACCAGGGGGAATTAGTTCCATGACGGCAACCGTCATCGAAATTGGAGGCAATGCGGGCTTAGTGGTCGCCATGCAAATGACCCGCATGTTCCTGATTTTATTACTCAGTCCCTGGTTGGCCTCATCTCTACTGTCTTCTCAACCCGTGAAAGAATGAGATAATCTCCCCATCCCTAACGGGTGACTCTAGGCAAACGATGCTTAAAGCTACATAAAATTTCCCAAGAAATCGTTCCTAGAATAGTGGCCCAACGATCGGCAGTAAACTGATGGTCTCCATCTTGTCCCAAAAGAGTGACCACTTCGCCCACTTGCAGATCTCGAATATTGCTCACATCAAGCATTAACTGATCCATGGTGATGGCTCCCACTTGGGGAATACGTTGCCCTCGAATGCCCACTTGTAGTTGATTGGAGAGGTTGCGGGGAACACCATCAGCGTAACCAATACCGACGACAGCAATCGTCATATCGCCCGGAGCAATATATTGATACCCATAGCTAATTCCTGTACCCGCAGGAATGGTTTTGATTTGGGTGATCCTTGCTCTGACTTGCATCACCGGTTTGAGGTGAATAATTCCTTGTAGATGGGGTGCGGGATAGAGTCCATAGGTGGCTAGTCCGACGCGCACCAGGTCATAATGGCAGGTGCGATCGCATAAGGTAGCCGCAGAATTGGCTAAATGGAGCTTCGGTAACGGTAACCCCATGGCTTGAATTTGGGCGATCGCCGCTTCAAAGCGCTGATGCTGTTGGTTCATAATCTGCGGATCGGGACTATCGGCTGTTGCCAAGTGGGAATAGACGCTGCCAATCTGGAGATAGGGGAGGTGGGAAACCCGTTGGTAAAACTCCGCTCCTTCTTGCCACGGAATGCCTAAACGGGACATTCCCGTATCCAGTTTCAGGTGGACGGTGAGGGTTTTTTGCAGTTCATTGAGGGTTTCCGAGACAATTAAGGCTTGTTTGGCACTACAGAGCGTCGGTTGCAGATGCCAATGGGCGATCGCCTGGATTTGTTCAGGGGTATTAACCGCTCCTAAAATTAGAATCGGGGCTTTGATTCCTGCTTCCCGTAGTTGTATTCCCTCTGGAATGGTTGCCACCCCTAACCAACTTGCCCCCGCTTCTAGGGCCGTTTCAGCAACGGCGATCGCCCCATGACCATAGGCATCTGCTTTCACAACCGCCATTAACTGGCACTTCTGGCTCAAATGCCGTTTAATTTCTCGTACATTATGGGCGATCGCCCCTCGATCGATTTCGACCCAAGCTCGCTCCCGTAAAGACACACTTGGCCCGCTCTCTGGTAACGACGAATGATTCGATTTGAGTTTCAGCGACGATTCTTGACTGAGCATATTCACTCCCACAGACCACACCAAATTTATCCCACACTGTATCCGGAGTTCCGGATTCCTACAAGAGGAAATGGGGACGATTAACCAGGGATCTGAACGCCGAGAAAAAAAAATTGGATTGGGGGTTGACAGATCCAAAAACCTTAGTTAGGATAATTAAGGTGAATAAAACAAGCCCCCATCGTCTAGAGGCCTAGGACACCTCCCTTTCACGGAGGCGACAGGGATTCGAATTCCCTTGGGGGTATCAAGAATACCAAAAAAAAGGAGAGAGTCGTAACCCACTCTCTCCTTTTTTTGCCTTGCCATTTTTCAAAGCACGATCGGCTCCTGGCGATCGCAAAGCGTATGCATTTCCCCTTCAGAGTCGATGATTTTAATTTCTAGGCGATAATCGCGCTCCGGCTGGATTGCTTCTGGGTGATAAAATTGGGCAATCCAACCACTATAAACATAATCCGGTTTTCCCCAATATTGGGCCACATCGGGACGCAGACAAGTGGGTAAACAGCGCTGCTTCAGGGTTCCATTGAAGTAAATTTGGATATCTTCCACCGTTATATCAGAGTGTAGGACAACAACCCATCCTTCCAATTCTAAAATTTCCCCTTGGCTATCTAAAGCAGGTTTAAGGGTGGCGCTCTCTAGATGAGATTGAATATTATTAGACCAAATATTATCTAATATTTTGGAGCGCCACCAATTGGACTGAGAGCGAATCGCGTCTTTCCAATTGGTTTTGGTCGCTGGTTGAGCCGGAATTCCATGGGGTAATAAAGTTTTTATCCAGTTTAAGTAAATAATCCGTTCTTTTTGGCGATCGCTCACAGCTTTAATCATAATCATATCTGTTTCTAAATCCACCTTTTCGGGCCAACTGAACGCACAGCACCAACCGGATTTTTGCGCCCATTGAGGATCGATTTCCAGCACTTGCACCGCTTTCTGAGACAGATAGAACGGGATGCAACGTTGCCATAATTGATGAGTGCGGGGTTCTCCAGATTCCCCCCTGTTTCCGATCAGCCAAACTTGAATGTCTACCACCCCATGATCCGGTTGCACAATGGCACTCCATCCCCGCAGGAAAAATCGCCCCTGAGCGTCCATAAAATAGCTCTCTAGAGCGCCTTTGGGCGTATAATCGATGTTTAAATCAGAAAAGTCGCAATCCGGGGTTTTAACGACCACATACAAGTCTTGTAGCGTAAAAGCTCTGGGAAATCGAGTATAAGAGACTTCATTCCCCATAGACGCGGCGATCGCCCCCTTAACAAACTCCTCCGTCACCCAACTTGAGCCATATTCTGCCCGATCCAGAGATTGACTTTCGCTTTGCTCCACAAATAAAATCCCCGATTCCGGCATATCATAACCCGGTGGTTTCACGGCTCCATCGTGAACGCTAAAAAGCAATAATCCATCAGGTAAAAGTAAATCATATAAACCCTTAAGCCATTGAACAAAGCGATCTTTTGGCAAATGGCTAAACAGGGAATAGACTACAATACAATCAAACTTTTCCTCACAGCGATAACCCTCCGGATCGATCGCCGAATAAATCCCATTCACACCCAATTCTTGGCTCACAAAATCAACCGCATCTGGATAAATATCAGAAGCCCAAATCTTTTGCGGATCGAGCTTTTCCACCCAAAATCGCGTTAATCTTCCATAGCCACAAGCAAACTCTAAAAAACGGTCTATCTTATGCCAACCCTGATGATGCCATTGAATGACCTGATCTACGCGATCGACAATCTCCTGAGCTGACTTAAAATAGGCAAGAATAGCTTGCTCCTCTTGCCCTTGATAACTTTGTGCATCGAGCAAAAACAGCAGCATCTCATCTTGGGGATGAATGTCGGTATTCAGAGACTTAAAGCCAGAAAATTGATCCGCCAAGTATTCTCCCAGTAGATCATAAGTAGATGGCTGAATTTTTTGATTGCACATTTTGGACATTAAACTCTTAACGATTATAATCTGATTTTACGTTTTTTTGTTTGAGTTCCGCTATGACATATAATGTTAAAGTTGAGCGGTGTGGAAGCATCTTACGATGTTTGAGGGAGGTGACTTTCATAAGATTTGGATTTGAAAAGCATGAACAAGACTAACATTGATGCCGGAATGGATATCGTAACTGATGTCGTAATAGTGGGGAGTGGATTTGCGGGACTCAGTGCTGCGATCGCCGCCGCTCAAGCAGGAGTATCCGTCATTCTGGTGGAAAAAGAAGCAAGCTGTGGGGGAAACTCCCTGGTCAGTGGTGGTGCTTTGACCGTCGTGGGTTCCCCGATTCAGACACGAGAAGGCATTACAGACTCCTTTGCCTTGCTCAAGCAAGATATGTTAACCGCAGGCAGACAACTGAATAATGTGGCCTTAGTTGAGACGATGGTTCAGGAATCCTACCCAACGCTGCAATGGCTTACAGAGGAACTAGGGGTAAAATTCAAGGATCGGGTCGATCAGTATGGGGGTCATTCTGTACCCCGCAATCACAATCCTGAAACGCTTTCAGGCTCTGAAATCCTGACCGCAATGCTGACCCAGGCCAAGTCCCTAGGGGTTGAGATTAGAACCCAAACCCGACTCATTCGGCTCTTGACAACACCGGCTCAAACGAACACCACGCCTCCGATGGTTACGGGGGTTGTCGTCAAAACCCCCGATCGGGAGATTAAGCAGATTGGGGTAAATCAGGGCGTTGTATTAGCGACTGGTGGGTTTTCTGGCGATCGCGCTTTTCTGCAACAACAGGCTCCCCACTTACCAACTGGATTGGATCATACCAATGTTCCGAATGCCACCGCCGAAGCCCTGATTGAGGCGATACGGATTGGTTCCCAGTGCGTGGACTTAGAGCAGGTACAGCTTGTCCCTTGGGTCTCCCCAGATGAAACGGGATATGGCATTGCCCCTCTATTTGGCAGTTACACCGTTTTAGCCTATGGGTTGGCCATTGATCCGGTAACTGGAAAGCGTTTTATTAATGAGCTGGCCGATCGCAAAACCTGGGTAGACACCCTATTGACCCTGGGACATCCTTGTATTGGCATCGCTGATACGGCGGGTATGGAAAATTCTGGGATTGATATTGAACCCTATTTAGCCGATCAAGCAGTCGTCAAGAAATTTTCAACCCTATCTTCCCTTGCCGCAGAATATAGCATTCCCGATACCGCATTACAGCAAACCCTGGATCGATACAACTACTTTGTGGAACAACTCCATGAAGATCGAGATTTTGGCAAATCCTTACGCGATCAGGCAAAACCCTTAAACCCGCCATTTTATGGTGTACGCTTATGGCCTAAAGTGCATTACACCATGGGGGGGGTGAAAATTGATGCTCAAGCACAGGTTCTTGGGGTTGGGGATCTTCCCATTGCCGGACTTTACGCTGCGGGTGAGGTCACAGGTGGAATGCATGGGGCTTGTCGTTTAGGAGGCTGTTCCATAACAGAATGTATTGTGTTTGGTCGCATTGCAGGGCAAAATGTAGTTAAGCATAGCATTACTTAAAATCATGATTAATCATCAAGAACGATACGATCGCTCGGCCCCTGATTACAATCAAGATGTTGCAGAAAGAAACTATGATGGCTCTAAAACTGTGGGATAGTATTGATGAATAAAAATAGCCACAAGCAAGACAAACTCTCCTTAGATGAGATAGTGACGGCTGGTTTGTGTATGGGTTGTGGACTGTGCCGCAGCATAGCCGGTTCGGAGCGAGTGGAAATCGCCATGACCCCTGAAGGAAGAGAACGACCGATCGCACTGAGTCCATTAGACGAAAAAACTTTGGAAGCGATCGACGCCACTTGTCCGGGGATACGGGTTCCCAGCGCAGAGCCAGAATCGATACCCGAGGGGGCAGAGACGGACATTTTATGGGGACCCGCCACGCAAATGGCGATCGGCTACGCAACCGATCCAGAAATCCGCCACCGTGGTTCTTCAGGCGGCGTGTTGACAGCTCTAGCCACCTACTTATTGGAGAGCAAAGAGGTGGATTTTATCCTTCATGTCGCCGCTTCAAAAGAAAGACCGATCGTCTCCGAACCCCGCCTGAGCTTCGATGCTGTCAGCGTCTTGGAAGCATCCGGCTCCCGCTACGGTCCTGGGGCGCCCTTAGCTAATTTTATGGAGGTTTTGGACTTCAATCGGCCTTTTGCAGTGGTCGGCAAACCCTGCGACATTACGGCGATGAGGAACCTAGAGCGTCGCGATCCGCGCGTGAAAAAACTGATGCGCTATTGCCTGTCTCTGATTTGTGGGGGGATGTCCGATTTATCCAAAATACTGAGCGCACTCGACCAGTTCGGCATCCGAGAGTCAGAACTGCGAAGCTTCCGATATCGCGGCTACGGCAATCCCGGTTTGACCCGAATGGAAACAAAAGACGATAAGACTTTTGCCCTAACCTACAACGACTTATGGGCAGACGAGGCCAATTGGGGAACCCAGCCCCGCTGTAAAATCTGTCCGGATGCCGTGGGCGAAGTGGCAGATATCGTGGCAGCAGATTGCTGGCCGGGAGCGAGTCCGACTGGGGAAGATGAGGGATTCAACGCGATCGTCGTCCGCACCAAACGAGGACAAGAACTATTCGAGAAGGCTATGGCCGATGGGGTGCTGACGACGATCCGAGAGATTACATTTCGCGATCTAGATCGCTTTCAACCTCATAAGGTACGGCAGAAAAAAGCCGCCTGGGCTCGTTTTGCAGGTATGCGTGCTGCTGGCTTGCCGGTGCCAAATACGGAAGGCTTGCGGCTGGAAGAACTGGCGCGGGAACAGGGCTGGAAAAAACTTCTGGCTCAAGCACGGGGGGCGCGCGATCGCGTGAAAACAGGCCGACTTGGAGAACCCTCAGCAACGAGAGAACCCTCAAAAAATGACGAATCATATGGTTTTTATTAAAGAAATGGCCTATCAGGCACTTCCCTATAGGCAACGCAAAACTGCTCTATCCAACAGTTTTAGAGTAGATGCTCTACTAAAGCAAGATATGTTAACCGCAGGCAGACAACTGAATAATGTGGCCTTAGTTGAGACAATGGTTCAGGAATCCTACCCAACGCTGCAATGGCTTACAGAGGAGCTAGGAGTAAAATTCAAGGAGAATGTATTGTGTTTGGTCGCATTGCAGGGCAAAATGTAGTTAACCATAGCATTACTTAAAATCATGATTAGTCATCAAGAACGATACGATCGCTGGGCCCCCGATTACAATCAAGATGTTGCAGAAAGAAACTATGATGGCCCCCAATATATTGTCAACTATCTTATGGAGCTAAAAGACAAAGGGCAAATTGCTATTCATCCAACCCCTGAGTTCAAAGTCATTGATGTGGGGTGTGGATCGGGCCTCGTGGGTCAAGTCTTACGAAACCAGGGTTATCACCATATCGATGGAACAGATTTGTCCCAAGGCATGATCGGGGAAGCTAAAAAAACAGGAGCCTATCAAACCCTGATTGGCTGGCAAGACTTAAATCATCCCCTCCCCTTTTTTCTACAGGGTCAGTACGATCTGACCATTTGTTGTGGCGTATTTGCTTTGGATTTTGTCAAACCTGAGTCCTTGAAATGGTTAGCCCAAGTCACTAAACCGGGAGGAATTGTCGCCCTGTCTACCAAGACAACCTATTACGACACCTACGATTTTGAAGGCTATTACAAGCAATTACAAACAGAGGGTAAAATTCAACTGATTGATTGTCGGATGAATCA
The DNA here is from genome assembly GCF_030068445.1 of Roseofilum halophilum BLCC-M91. Classification (GTDB taxonomy): domain Bacteria; phylum Cyanobacteriota; class Cyanobacteriia; order Cyanobacteriales; family Desertifilaceae; genus Roseofilum; species Roseofilum halophilum. The sequence goes on from NZ_JAQPOK010000062.1 coordinate 20,778, forward strand.
GCCTTATCTCGGTGCTGAAGCCGATGGTCATTACTGGGTGTTTTCAGTCAAAGCGATGTGAAAAAATAGGATCGAAATAGCGCCCAATAATCTGCAAGTTTTAAAATGGTAAAAACCTGTTTGTTTGTCAATAATCGCGAGCCTTACCCTGAAACCTGTTTTGACCATATTTCTGGTATTGATATGGTGTGGTACCAGGATCATTCCGATCGCTTTTCCCTAGAAGAAGCGATCGCCAACAACCCCACAACTCAGATCTTAATCACCACCCTGATGGACTGGAGTGCAGCTCATCTTAAGCAGTTTCCCAACCTTGAACTGATTATTACGATTACGACGGGAACTGACTACATTGATAAAAATTACTGTCAACAGCACAACATTAAAGTCCTTAATACCCCTGGCTTCACGGGGGCATCCGTTGCTGAACATGCCGTTGCCCTAATGTTGGCCGCAGCAAAACGGTTGGTTGATTTTAACCACAAAATTCGCACAGGTGACTATCAAATCTTTGAGCATCAGGGCATTGAACTGTTTGGCGCTCAAGCTGGCATTATTGGCATGGGCCGGATTGGATCGCAGGTTGCCCAAATGTTACAGGGCTTCGGGATCAACGTTGTCTACTGTAACCGCACTCAGAAGGTCAGTGATTTTGGGGTGCAGGTCGATCTCGATACATTAGTGAACACTAGCGATATCATCTTTTTAACTCTCTCCTTAAATGAGACTTCTCGTCAGATGATTAATCAAGACACCCTTGCTAAAGTCAAACCCGGTGCTATTCTCATCAATATTTCCCCTGACGATCTCATTGAGTTTTCTGCCCTCCAAAGCGCCTTAACCAAGGGTCAGCTCTCCTATGCGGGCTTAGATATTCACCATGAGGACGATCGATTCTTGAACCTGCCTAACACTATTTTGACACCTCGCCGTGCTTGGTATACCCAAGCTGCCTTTGAGCGTCGGATCAAAATTTTTAGTCAAACCCTTGCCGATTATATGCAAACTCAGCACTAGCTAGTATTCTGTCAGGATTATTTTGCGATGACTCTCAAGCTTTTACTCATTCAGGGGGCGAACATGGCCTCTCTGGGCGATCGCCAAGGTAGTACCTATGGCGATCTCACAGCCGATCGACTTAATCAAATGTTGCAACAACATGCCAGTAAATTGGGCTACAAACTCGATGTTTTTTACACCAATATTGAAGGTGAAGCGATTAATAAAGTCTATGCTAGTGTGACGGATGGCATTGATGGCATCCTGGCAAATCCAGCAGGCTTCACCTACAATGCTTATGCTCTGAGAGATTGCCTCACCTACGTTGCCCCTCCCTATCTGGAGATTCATATCACCAATATTGATAAACGAGAGATCAAATCAGTTCTATCCGTGGCAGCCGCAGGAGTTGTCTATGGATTTGGTATTGATTCCTATTTTATCGCTCTTGAAGCAATGTTGAGGCTGCTTAATCATGAAACCTATCAAAATCATTGAAATCTGTTCTGAACTCGGTGCGGCCCAATTGGGAGCGAGTATGGGGGCTGATGCAATTCGCATGGCTGCCCACAAAGCGGGGAGTGATTTTTTTAGCAAATATCCAACGATTCGATTGCCCGATCGCAATTATTTGTTATCCGATCGCCAGCACAATCAGGGCTGTTCTCACGTTAAACGACTTCGCTATATCCTCGAAACCTGCCAAATCGCCTGTAATACAGTAACGGAAGTATTGGAGCAGGGTGAGTTTCCTCTCGTGTTTTCAGCCGATCACTCCTCGGCTGCCGGAGTCATTGCCGGAGTTAAGCAAGCCTATCCTGAAGAACGCCTCGGCATTATTTGGATTGATGCCCACAGCGATATGCACTCTCCCTACACCACCCACTCTGGCAATATGCACGGAATGCCCCTCGGTAGTGCGCTAGGCTTGGATGCAGAAGCCAGAGAATGGTTGAATACTAAGCCCAATCCCTTGCCCTTGGCAACCCAAAAACAATGGACGCACCTGAAGGAGTTGGGAGGCATTTCACCCAAGGTACAGCCTCAAGACTTAATTTTGATTGGAGTGCGCTTCTTTAAACCGGAGCATTCTATTTTGATTCAACAATTAGGAATTACACTCCACGGTGTGGCTGATATCCGAGAGCAAGGTGTAGCATTGCATATCGAGCAAATCAATCAGCAGCTCCAGGACTGCGATCGCCTTTACGTTTCCTTTGATGTGGATAGTTTAGATTGCCATACCGTCTCTTTTGGCACGGGAACGCCTGAACCGGATGGGTTGTATTTGTCTGAGGCGATCGCCCTGCTAAAATCGATCGTGGCGAATCCTAAAGTCTGCTGTTTGGAGATTTCGGAAGTCAATCCTGTCTTGGATAATAAAGGTAACGCAATGGGTGAGGCTGCTTGGCAAGTCTTAGAAAAGATTACTTGAATATGACCGATACAGCAGTTTTCGCTGCTATGCGGTACATTTCGATCCCCCCAACCCCCCTTAAAAAGGGGGGCAGTAAAAGTACCCCTTAAAAAGGGGGATTTAGGGGGATCTTTTCTGACTGTACCTCATTACCGCGCGAAGCGCTGTATGTTCGATCGCTTCTGGCTGGCAGCGATTTTCTTGGGGTTATGGAAGATGGATTCGCGACAAATTGTGCATCCATTAAATAATTGGCTAATCGGGATAATCCTATCTCAATATGATGAGAAGGACAAGCAAAGTTTAAACGGAGAAAAGCATTATCGCTCTGGTGAAAATCAACCCCCGGACTCGAACATAAGGCATGGTTTTGAGCCAAATCGAGAGATAATGCCATTGCACTTTCCTCCGCTTTCGTCACATCAACCAAGGCAAAAAAACCGGCTTGGGGTTGAGTGCGAAGGGATAAGCCTAAATCTTGGGCTGTCTGTTTGAATAAATCCCAATTTTGCCGTAGCATCTGCCCGTGTTGACTCACTAAAATATCCCAATGCGGCATGAGTTGGGTGGCAATGATTTGACTGGGTAAACTGGTACACATATTCAAAACCGCCTTGACATTGGTCATCAGTTCCACCCGATCTTCAGGCACAATTAAATACCCGACTCGAAAACCTGCAATAGCCAGAGATTTAGAGAGACTATTGACAATCAGGTGGCGATCGCAATGATGAATGGCACTGGGGATAGATTGATCGGTTAAGGACAAAGATTGGTAGACTTCATCAAAAATCACGGGGATTCCCAAATTAGCGATCGCCTCCAACTCTTCCCGACCTAGGAAAGATCCGTAGGGGTTGCTTGGAGAATTAATAATAATGGCTTGGGTTTGGGAGGAGATGTACTGGGGTAACGCTTCGAGATCGATCGCGTAACCCTTCATGGGAACAAGGCAACAAGTCCCATTCAATATCTCTACCATCACTTTATAGGCAGGATAACAGGACTCTGGCAAAATCACCTCTCCTCCCGGTTTCAGCAGCATTGCCAAGGCGATCGTCAATGCACCCGATGCACCATCCGTAATGCACACGCGATCGGGTGTTAGATCGTAGTTATACCAATCCTGATAATACCGGCAAATGGCAAGGCGCAAATCCATTATGCCGTTGATATCACCATAACCAATGTAGTCCTTCAGCAACGTATTGCTGAGTTGAACGTTAACGCGATCGAATGGGTTGAAAGAGGACACCCCCTTGCCCAGGTTGATCGGTTGAAACCCCTGATGTTCAGTTGTCTCAAACGCCTCCATAACAACATCCATCGCCAATGATGGATAAGAGCAGTAGTATTCATTCATGATGTATCTACCTCATGTGTTTTTTCATAAGGCGTTCTATCGCAAAACGGGGGATCTTAAGGTATCGATCGCCCCTAAAACTGATTCCAGGGTCTTATAATCCTGTCGGGACACCCGGCTGACCAAATCATGCAGGTTGTTAGTATATTTCTCTTCTAACTGTTTGCTCCAAACCGGATCGATATTTTTCTCTGCCAATTTTCGATAAAGCTGTTGAACAGCAAGAGGAGGATGGGTAAGGGGTAAATGATCTTGACAAAATTCTCTGACTGCGGCTTCCAGGTCGATTCCTTCAGGCTGAAGTTGGTGATGGGTCAGATATCCTTCTAGAGAGGTATTGCCACCAGCTAGCCCGAAACTGTTTAGCGTCACATCTATCCATTCGCAACCATAAGCCACAGCCCGATCGGAATTCCGAATCGCATATCCCTGAGTATCATGGGCATGAAAACCAAGGGCTTGTGGGCAAATTTCCCGCGCACTCGAAATCAATGTCTGGACATCGCTGGGATAAAGCGCACCTCTAGAATCGGCAAGATAGACAATATCGACATCCCTAGAGACGGCGATCCTGCTAAGTAACCCCTTAATTTCCTCAAGGGAATAAGATGATACACAAATGAGATTGAGACTGATGCGGATATCTTTACACTGTTGCTTGATGGCGTGAGCTATCTCTAAGGCATGATCTATCAGCTCGGCAGTGCAAGGCATTCGTAATAGTGAAATATGCTCAAGTTTATCAGCTACTGCGGCTTGCCAATCCCCATCTGCCGGATTCAACATACAGACTAGATTCATGTCTGGGTGAAACTGTCGAAGTTTAGCGAGAAATTCTGGCGGACAACCATTGACCGCAGTTGTTTGCAATTGGGGCGATCGGACAAACCCAACTTCAACATTGCGTAAACCCTGTTGATGTAAAAAGGACAATAAATGGTTCGCATTTTCCCACGAAAACTGCCAACGGTTTAGGTAACCTCCATCCCTCAGAGTTACATCCAATATAGTATCTAGCATATTATTGCCTCTTATGCATCAAATCAGCAAAACCAGTTTACACCATAACGGTAAGTTATAGGAATACTGACTAAAAATTAATTAATTTTAATCGGAAGTTTCTTGACAAAAAATGCTTATGCACTAAAGGTATAAAATTATTCCTCTATCAGACTTTGAGCGATCGCAAAAAATGACCTTAAAAAACCCCTTCTTTATTGCTTTTGTTGTTCTAATACCGATTTGACATGATTAAATTCTACTTCAATTTGGGCAATTTTCTGTCCTAATTGCACCAAACTAGCGGTTTTCGCCTCCGCTTCTAAATCTCGACACAAGTTCGCCAAAGCCTTAGCGCCAAAGGTTCGCGAACTGCCTTTCAGGGTATGAGCTTTAATCGTTAAAGTTTCTGTATCTTCAGTTTGGGCAGACTGTTTCATCTCTGCCAAAATTTTCGGCACATCTTGCAAAAATTGATCGATCAACTCAGTGAAAAATTCAGGGTCATCTTCGCTGTCTAACTCATCTCGCAAGCGATTAAATGTTTCCCAATCTAAGCTTTCTTCTCTGCCGGGATTCATCGCCAAATTTAACTTCACTGGAGCGGATATACTCTGCATTTCTTGCAGCTTACTTTTGGCTCGCTCTAACGCCGCTTTCAGGGCTTCCGCTTTCACCGGTTTGCTGACATAATCATCCATCCCCGCTTCTAAACACTGCCATTGATTTCCATCGACAGCTCCAGCAGTCATGGCGATAATATGGGGACGTTGGGATGTTGGCCAAGTTTGACAGATATATCGAGTGGCTTCGAGTCCATCCATTTCCGGCATTTGCACATCCATTAAAATGATATGATAAAATTGCCGTTGCAGAGCATCTATCACTTCTAAGCCATTGCTAACCACATCGGCGCGATAGCCTAAACGGTCTAACATTTTAATCGCTACTCTTTGATTGACGCTGTTATCTTCAGCCAAGAGAATGCGTAGAGTATAAATTGAGAAATCTTCTGGAGAAGTTTGCGGTTTTTCTAATGGGGCGTTCTGGTTGCCTGTCTCTAGTGGGCTGACGGCAGGTTCCGAGAATGGAGGTTGATGCTTATCTTCTGAAGGATCTGAATCATGGGTATCCGGAGTATCGGGAATAAATTCTGTGCGGGAGGCATGGGGATCAATGGTGCGTCCTGCACAAAGACTGATTAAAATTCGGTGAAATTGGGAGAGTTTAATCGGTTTGGAGAGGGTAGAATCAAATTTTTCTTGGTAGGATTTGTCGATTAGGCTGGTAAAGGCGAGTAAGATTAAGGGCAGGGAGTCGCGATCGCGATATTGACGAATCCGATCGACTAAATTTTCTAAGGATTCTCCCCCTGGAAGCGCTCCCAAAACTGCCACATCGAAGGGAATCGAGCGCTCCATCCAGTTCATGACTTCTTCGGGTGTACTCAGCTCTAGACTATTCATTCCCCAGCGTTGGGCATGATCTTTGAGAATGCGGCGATTGGTTGCCGAGCGATCGACAATTAAGATCCGCTTGTCTCGTAACTGAGGCTGACTATTGCGTAAATGGATGGGAATCGGCGATCGCGCCCCTTCAGCCACAATAGTAAAATGGAATTCTGCTCCCTCTCCCTCTTCACTCTCGACCCACATTTTACCGCCCATTAACTCACTTAAGCGCTTACAGATGGATAATCCTAAACCCGTGCCTCCGTAGCGACGAGTCGTCGAAGCATCCACCTGGGAAAAGGACTGAAAGAGCTTATTTTGCCCCTTCTTAGAAATACCAATCCCCGTATCTTTAACCATGAATTTTACGTCATAAGACACTTTTTGTCCCGGATCGGGAATCGGACTCGAAGAACCCCCGATACGGCTTGAAGTCACCTGTACCCAAACTTCCCCTTCTTGGGTGAATTTAACACCATTGCCAATTAAGTTGACTAAAATCTGCCGTAACCGGGTCACATCTCCCACTAAAGCATGGGGGGTTTGAGGGTCGATTTCATAGGCCAAATTCAGACCTTTTTCGGCCGCATGGGTACTTAATAATTCTAAGGAGTCTTCGACACATTCATATAAATCAAACGGTTGAGTTTCTAACTCCAGTTTACCCGCCTCTATTTTAGAGAAATCTAAAATATCATTAATAATCGTCAACAAAGAGTGGCCGCTATTGCGAATCGTATCTACATAGTCTAATTGTTCTTCATCGAGTTCTGTATCCAACAGTAAACCCGTCATTCCTAACACCCCATTCATGGGAGTACGGATTTCATGACTCATGACCGCTAAAAAGTCAGATTTTAGCCGAGTAGCGGATTGAGCTTCTTCCAGAGCCAGATCCAACGCTTTATTTTTAGATTTGAGTTCTTGGGTAATCTTGGTTTTTTCTTGTTCGGCTAATTTTATCGCTTGGATATAGTCTCGAATTTGCCGAAGTCCCGGATAAAAAATCAAGGCTCCTTCCAGGAACAACACCACTAAGGTTAATCCAAATACGGCTAATTGAACTTGGCGAGCCGTATTGAGGCGGGGGGCACTCTGAGCATACCATTGGCTAGTCATGGCCTCGATCTGGCGATCGCAAGTTGCCCCTTGCTGCCATAACTGCTCCTCTGACACGCGAGGGGTTGCTTCTCGATTCACCAGAGTTGCCGTCAGCTCCCACATCTGCTCATAACAACTCTCTATTTCTGCCCACCTCTCTCCTAAGTCAGCCTGATTTAGCCCCACCTGTAGCCCTAACGTCTCCTCTTCGAGATCCTCATAAATCTCTTGCCATTGTTGACGAACCCGAACTAAATCTTCCACTCCAGGGAGCTGCTCAAACTCCGTAAAGTCCTGAGTAATGGCAACCCCTTGTTCAGTCACCCTTGTAGTTAAGCGACGATAATTCTCCATTAACTCCAAAACCCGACTGTAGCCAATCTGCTGTTTCAGAGTACGCTGAATCAAAATTTGACTCGACATCGACAACACAGCCACAATGCCCAAAGAAGCTAAGGACAGAATGGCTAAACGCCGAATCGAGGGGCGAGACATTTCTGGGTTGGAAGAATCATCTAGGTTTGGATTCACGGCATTTAAGGGTTAAGCTAGGGCAATCTTTCAAGATCGAGGGACAATATATAGGGTAGCTCTAGGATAGGAACGCTGTATGTAACTTTATCGCAGTGAGTTATATCCTCACCCTTTCCCACCCTATGACAGGTTTTTGTTAATCTAATCATCATGCTCCTGACTGCCCAATTATTACTAGATTACCAACGCTGTCATCGCCGAGCGTTTCTGGATGTGTACGGGGACGATCGCCAACGAGACCCTCCAAGTGACTATCTGTTGAAATTAAGACAGGATAGTTCCGCCTACCAAAAAACGATCCTGGCCCATCATTCCTATCATAAACCAGAGTATGCCCACGGCAATTGGCAAGAAGGAACGTTAGCGACTGTTGCTCTGATGCAAGAGGGGGTAGACACTATCTATCACGGGGTTCTGTGGCTTCAGGAAGCCGATTTAGAGGGGCTGGATTTCCCCCCTTTTCTGCGTCAGCACTGGGCAAATTTCTCTTATTTGAGTCGTCCGAGTTTGTGGGTAAAAACGCCGGGAGAGTCAAAGTTTGGCCCCTGGAAATATACTCCAGTGGAAATTAAATGGGGAAAACGTCCGAAGCGGGAATATCAAATGGTCTCCGTGTTTCATGGTTGGATTTTAAGTCAGATCCAAGGAGAATGGCCGAATACAGTAGACCTGATTTTAAGGGATCGATCGCCCTATACAGTGGATCTGGTTCGTCTTTGGCCCGACTTTCAACGCCTTCTCTCCCAACTGCTGACGATGCTCCTAGAAGAGTCTGAGGAACCGGAAGTATTTATCAGTCGGCAAAAATGCAGCCTCTGTCAATGGTTAACAACTTGTCATCAAGTTGCCCAACACCAAAACCATCTGTCTTTGATTCCGGGAATTACGCCGAAACGCTATGAGCGTCTTCAGGAATTGGGGTTAACTTCCCTAGAATCTTTAACGATGCAACATTTACCGAATTTAAGCCAAGAGTTTGGCCACAAGGTAGGTCGGCAAATCATTCGCCAAGCGCAATCGAGTTTAGAGCAACGGGCCATCCCCCTTCACCCTTGGAGTCCCGAAGATTTTCCCATTACCCCGGTTGAACTCTATTTTGATATCGAAACCGAACCGGACTTAAATCTAGAATATCTCTTGGGCGTTTTGGTCATCGATCGCACGGCGCAACGCTCCCGGTTTTACCCCTTTTTAGCCGAATCCCCCGACGATCAACAGAGGATGTGGCAAGAGTTTCTAGAACTGGTGAATCGCTATCACCCGATGCCCATTTTCCATTTTTGCGAATACGAAGTCAAAGCCGTCAACACATTAGCCCAACGGTTTGGCACACCCCAATCGGAATTAAAGCCCCTGATTCGGCGGTTTGTGGACATCCACGAACGGGTGACTCGGTTTGTCACCTTACCCATTGAAAGTTATGCCCTGAAAACCATTGCCCGATGGATGGGGTTTGAATGGCGAGATGAAAGTGCCAGTGGAGCGCAAACCGTCTATTGGTACGACCAATGGCTCCAAAGTGGCGATCGCACCTTCCTAGAGCGGATTATCTGCTATAACGAAGACGACTGTCGAGCCACCTACCACGTCAAAGACTGGTTAGTGGCCTTCCTCCAACAAATGCCGCCCCCAAATCAACAAATCCCGCTTCAGTCCGTCCATGTTGGCAATTTCGGGCAAATGGCCCCAACAGTCAAATCCCAGCTTCTGGAATAGGGAGATACTCGGTTGATTGTGGGAGAAAATGAGGGCGACTAAGCTAGTGATTCCCAAACCCGGCCCGGAGGCGATCGCCTGGGTTAATAACTCCCGACCAATCCCTTTACGGTGAAATCCAGGATCAATGTAAATACTCACTTCCGCCGTCGATTGATAAGCAGGACGGCCATTTAAAAAATCATTCAAACTCAGCCACCCCACAATCTGGCCATCTATCTCCTTGACCCACAGGGGCCGGGAACTCGGAGAATGGTCTTGATACCAGGGTAGACGACTTTCAACGGAAATTGGCCGCAGATCGGCCGTGGCCAAACGGCAAGGAACAGAGGCGTTGTAAATTGCAACTATTTTCGGTAAATCAGCTTCACGGGAATATCTGATGGTCATGCCAAGCAAAAATTTAGGCTACCCAAACGCAAGGAAAATATCAGAGAGCAGTATAACCGATGGAGAGAAGTTCAAGGTTAAGATCAATACAGAATTAAATCTGATGGGTCAGATACCGGCAAAATCCGGGAACTGAACCCCCTGTAAAACCGTTCAACCCAACAACCCAACCTATGGATAACGATAATTTGATTAATCAATTGCTCATGCTGGGAGTCGGAACCACTTCTATCGTCGCTGAGAAGCTCAAAGAGGCCAGCGACGAATGGGTGAAAAACGGCACGATTAACCCAGACCAGGCAAAAAACATGATGGATGACTTGGTAGAAAAGCTCAAAACTGAGCAAGGAAGTTTTGATGAACAGTTTCAACGCCAACTGCGGAATTTATTGATGGATTGGGGGGTTCCCCGTCAGTCCGAGATGGATGAATTGCGAGGAAGGCTAGACCGATTGGAGCGCCAGGTGCGAGACTTGGAAAATAAACTTTGGCGTTAATGACGCTGTTGAATCGACGATCGCATTGAGGAAAACTTACGTGAAAGAAATTTGGATTACCTTTGGGGTAATGGCGACCTGTGCCGTGATTTTGGTGGCAGCACAACTGTTTAGCTCCCCCAGTCAGGCGAATGCTGCTAAGGTATCAGAGGTTTCCCCTCCGGGAATCACTGAAATGAGCAACCAAGGAGAAACTGAACTGATGGCTAGTGCCGAGAATAGCAGTGAAAATTTAGCCCCCGCAGAAGCGACAATGACTCCATCGGGTCTCAAGTATGTCGATCTGGTGGTGGGAGATGGAAAAAGCCCCAGTAAAGGCGATAAAGTGGTGGTTCACTATACGGGAACCTTGGAAAATGGGAAAAAATTCGATAGTTCCCGCGATCGTAATACCCCATTTACATTCACCATTGGCGTTGGCCAAGTGATTAAAGGCTGGGATGAGGGCGTAATGTCCATGAAAGTCGGCGGACGCAGACAGCTCACCATTCCCCCAGACTTAGGCTACGGAGCTAGAGGCGCAGGCGGTGTCATTCCCCCCAATGCCACCTTGGTTTTTGATGTGGAACTCTTAGACATTAAGTAATCCCCTGGTGGGCTGTACTGAGGGCAAGGCACAAGATCCCCCCCAACCCCCCTTAAAAAAGGGGGGCAGCAGAAGAAAGTCCCCCAATTCATCGGGGCATTTTCCGCAAGCGGACATGAAAGGGGGATCAAAACGTACCTCATAAAAGAAGTCTAATTTCAATCGATTACAATCAAAATAGGAGATTCCAAGGGGAGAAAGCCACCATGTCGGAGTGCGAAAATACCGAAAACCCACCCCGTCGCCGCCGTCGTCGGAGTAGTCAGGAACCACAGAATCAGAACACTCAACTGAAGCGAAATCGCCGGTTTAGCAGCAGCCGCCCCCCCGTCACTGAAGAACAACTGCAACCGGGGGCAAATTTATCAGGTGCGATTTTGAGCGATCGCAACCTCAAAGGAAAGAATTTACAAGGTGTTTCTTTAACTTCTGCCGTTTTGCGAGGAGCAAACCTAGAAGATGCAGATTTGACAGGTTCCGATCTCAAACTCGCCCACCTCCACAACAGTCAAATTAACGACAATACCCGCCTCGATCCGAAGTGGAAATTGGTTTGGGAACTGGTGAATTTGAGCAATGAAAATCGGGACTGTTCCCACACCGATTTGTCCTTTGCCAATTTGGATGAGTCTAATTTACAAAGCATTAATTTTTCCGGTGCAAATTTATCCCAATGTCGCCTCAGTAGTTCAAATTTGAGTCGATCCAACTTTGAAGGCGCTAATTTAACTCAGGCTTTTGGCGCTACAGCCAATTTTAAGAGCGCCAATTTTAACGAAGCCAAACTCAATCGGGTTCACTGCGATCGCTGCGACTTTTCGGGAGCGAACTTTCAAGATGCCGATTTATCGGATGCATCCTTGCAAAACTCCAATTTTAAGGGGGCAGATTTCCGGGGCGCAAATTTGAGCCGTACTCGTTTGGACAATTCTTGTTTGGAAGGGGTGGCGATCGACGATCGCACCCGTTTAGATGGGCGATATCTAGCGCTGTGGAAACTCTTCAACCCCACCCATGCGGACGGCAATTTGCAGGGTTTGTGGTTCCAAAAGGGAGATCTGCGCGATCGCGACTTTCGAGGCTACAACTTCAGCAATGCTGTTCTCGGAAAAACCGATCTCAGAAATTGCGATTTTAGCGGTGCAAACTTAGCCAATGTCAGCCTCAACCGTGCCGATTTGCGGGGCGCTAATTTTCTCGGCGCGAACCTGACGGGAGCCGATCTGAGACTCAGCGTTATTGATAAAAATACCCAACTCGATCCGAAATGGAAATTATTTTGGCAGTTGGCAAATCAAGACACTCAAAACTTGCAACTCCAGGGACAAGATTTGCGGGGATTGAAATTAATCGCTCTCGAATTAACCGATATTAACTTCAGGGGTGCAAATCTCAAAAATGGCAGTTTTAACAGCTCAACTTTAACTGGGATTGATTTTAGTCAAGCCGATCTAGAATCGGTGGATTTTACGGGGACAAAATTTGATGCGATTAATTTTTCTGGGGCAAACTTGACAGATGCCAAGATGTTCGAGGCAGATTTGCATGACATGAACTTGCAGGGAGCAACATTGATTAAAGTCTCTCTTTGTAAAGGTAATCTCAGTTCCCAAAATTTACAAAATCAGAATCTCAGCCAAGCCAATTTTCGAGAGGCAAATTTGAGCAACGCGGATTTATCGGGGGCGAATTTAAGCCAAGCTAACCTGAATCGCAGCAATCTCACAGGGGCTAATTTACACGATGCCAATTTGGAAATGGCAGTCATTTCGGGAGCGGTTTGGGAGGGGGCAACCTGCGATCGCGCCAATTTTTCGCTCATCTCCTGTACTGACGTTGATTTGAGTCAAGTTAGCTTGCAGGATACTAATTTCCAAGCCGTTTATTTGCCGGGTGCGAACTTCAGCCAAGCTAACCTGTCGGGTGCAAATTGCGATCGCGCCAAACTGCCGAAGGGAAATTTTCAAGCGGCAATGTGTAACGGTGTCAATTTCCAAAATGCCGATTTAGAACACTCAGATTTCAGCCATTCGAGCCTGTGCAGTGCCGATCTTCGGGGAGCAAACCTGTGCGCAACGAATCTCACAAATGTGGCGATCGATCGTTCAACTCAATTCGATCGCACGGGACGGATTTTGTGGGAATTGCAAAACAGAGGGTATTCGGGACAAGATCTTCAAGGACTGGATTTGAGCGATCGGGATTTCCAAGGAGTTAACTGGGATGGTGCGAACTTAGAAAATGCTAATTTGAGCAACTGTAATTTTGCCGGAGCAAGTTTGGTTAGAGCAAACTTAAAAGGGACGGCTCTATTTAAAACTAACTTCGATCGCGCCCATCTCAGCCGTGCCAATTTAGAGGAAATGAGGGGCGATCGGATGCTCTCATTTCAGCAAGCAAACCTCAGCCATGCTAATCTCCAACATCTCAATTTGTTGAATTTATCCGGTGCAAATCTTAGCCACGCCAACCTCACAGGAGCGAACTTATCGAGAGCAAATCTGAATGATGCCGATCTGCGAAATGCCAATCTCAATCAAGCCAATTTAACCGGAACAGAAATCAATCAAAATACCCAACTCGATCCCAAATGGCGGTTAGTTTGGCAACTTCTCAATCAAGAGAATTTTGAAGCAGATTTGACGGATGCCGATTTGAGCGAAGCATACTTGGCTAGAAGTGAGTTCATCGGCGCAAATTTAACGGGTGTCAATTTTACGAATACGAATTTAGAACAAGCCAATTTAAACCATGCCAATTTAGACGGCGCGAATTTAGACGGCGCGAATTTGGAGGAAGCCAACTTAATTGGAACGGTGATTTCCGGAGCATTAAATCTGAGCGATCGCCTCCGAGAACTGTGGGAACTTGCCAACCCCTCTTCGGATCGAAAAGATTATCAAAATGCCCATTTAGAAAATGCCAATTTTGCCGAGATGGATTTGCGGGAGTGCAATTTCAGTTATGCCAACCTGACAGCCGCAAATCTGGAAAACGCAAACTTAGAAAATGCGAACCTGGAAGGGGCAAATTTAGAAAACGTAGAGTTTCAAAGGGCGAACTTACAAGGGCAAGATTTGGAAGGTGCATATTTGGTGGGTGTGGATTTACGAAATGCCAATTTAAGCCAGGCGAATTTGACGCAGGCGCAGTTATTGGGGGCGCAGTTATTGGGGGCTAATTTGAGTTCTGCGAAAACGCGAGATGCCAATTTTGGCGATCGCACCTCTACTTCTATCGAACGAATCATTCAAGCCATCCGAGAAGCGCGATCGCCCGATTTATTAGAACAGTTGAAATTAGCTGGTTTGAATCCCAAAACCGATTTAGCCGGACAAGATTTGAGCGGACTGCAATTAAACAAGATTAATTTATCGGGTTTTGATTTGCGGGGAGCAAAATTGATTCAAGCCAATTTAAGTGAAACCGATCTCAGTCAGTCAGATTTGACGGATGCAGATTTAACCGGGGCATTTTTAAGCCGAACAACTCTCGATCTCGCCAATGTTACCCGTGCTAACTTCCAGGATGCTTCATTGCAAAATATCACAAAAATTTCGGAAGCAAACTTCACCGATGCCAATTTTTCTAAGGCATTAATCCAGAATGTTGATTTTCACAATAGCACAATGCAAAAGGCGAGTTTTACATCGGCTCGGTTGTATATGAGTCGGTTTAGTAATGCCGATTTGACGGGGGCAGATTTACGCAAAATGCAGATGAATTCTGGAAGTTTAGGTTCTCCAAATCTGACGGATGCGGACTTGCGGGGTGCTAAATTAGGGGTTTGTGGAAATAACATTAATTTAACCCGAACAAAAATTGATAAAAAGACTCAAACTGACGATCGCTTTATGGCATTGTGGAATCGGATGAATTCCAATTAAAGGTTATTGCTGGTGCGTATTTCAACCAAACTTCATCAATTTTTGTAAAAAGTGCTTTACAATATTGGTATGATATCATGACTGATTGGGATTTGGCAGATTAATGTACAAACTAGAATAGACTTAAATCCAGATGATCGGGAGTTAATTATGGAATTATCACCAGCTTACTTAAAATGGCGGGAAGATACGATTCAACTCGGACTTGAACGAGGACTGGAGCAGTTGCGGCAGACTAAACGTTTAATGATTGAAACCTTGTTTAGAAATAGGTTTGGTTCTTTAGATGAGGAGTTAATGGCAATTACAGCGCTTCGCGTGGTAATGGGTAATGGGTAATGGGTAATGGGAAAACCATTTTTTACGCTATGCGTGCCCATTCTTCAGGCTTTTCATGGGACAACACTCTCAAGGAACATTTCGATTACTGTACCTCATAACATCGAAAAACGCTGTATCGATCGCTTGCTGGAATTGTCTCCAAAAGAGGCGGTTTCGGTGAGTATGCAAAATTCCCGCGAAGAGTTGTTAGCACGCTTTAGCCAGTAGAGTGAAGGAATGGGGGATATAGGGAAGACACGGAGACGCGGGGAAACGGGGATGCGGCGATCGACAATTACCGATTACCGATTACCGATTACCGATTACCGATTACCGATTACCGATTACCGATTACCAAAATGCCTGATTCTTCTAAATCATCTCGCTCTTTAGCGGGAATTGCCGGGTTAGTGGCGATCGCCACCTTAGTTAGTAAAGTGGCGGGTTTAGTTCGCCAACAGGCGATCGCGGCCGCTTTTGGCGTGGGTGCGGCGGTAGATGCCTATACCTATGCCTATGTGATTCCCGGTTTCCTACTGATTCTGTTAGGGGGGATTAATGGCCCGTTTCATAGCGCCATTGTCAGTGCTTTGGCCAAGCGCAAGCCGGAAGATGCTGCACCGTTGGTAGAAACGATTACCACATTAATCAGCCTGATTTTACTGCCGGTGACCCTATTTCTGATGGTGGCAGCCGATCCCTTAATCAATTTGGTGGCTCCGGGACTGTTGCAAACAGCAGAAGGAATGGAGATTCATGCGATCGCCGTCGAACAACTGCGGATCATGGCTCCTATGGCGCTTCTTGCGGGTTGGATTGGGATTGGATTTGGCACATTGAACGCGGGCGATCGGTATTTTCTCCCCTCCATTAGTCCCCTGTTCTCTAGCTTGACCATTTTAGCCAGTTTAGGCGCTCTATTCCTGCAATTAGGCTCCGATATCATCAACCCCGAATATGCTCGCATCGGCGGTCAATTCCTGGCCTGGGGAACCCTGGCAGGTGCGGCGATCCAATGGTTCGCGCAACTGGTGGTGCAATGGCGATCGGGGTTGGGAACCTTGCGACTCAGGTTTCAGTTTCGCCAACCGGGAGTCGGTCAAGTGTTGCGGGTTCTCGGCCCGGCGACCCTTTCTTCTGGCATGATGCAAATTAATGTTTATACTGACCTGTTTTTTGCCTCCTTCATCCCCCAAACCGCCTCAGCCTTGGGATATGCGGGATTATTGGTGCAAACACCTCTGGGTATTCTCTCCAATATGCTCCTGGTTCCTCTGTTACCCGTTTTTTCCCGACTCACGGAACCCGAAAATTGGCCAGAACTGAAGCAGCGCATCCGCCAAGGGATGATTCTGACAGCCCTAAGCATGTTACCGTTGGGGGGGTTGATGATTGCCCTCAGTGATGCGATCGTCCGGGTAGTATACGAGCGCGGAGCCTTTGACCCGCAAGCCTCCCAGTTTGTCTCTAGTTTACTGGTGGCCTATGGCGTTGGCATGTTTGTTTACTTAGGGCGAGATGTATTGGTGCGTGTCTTTTATGCCCTCGGAGATGGCCAAACCCCCTTTCGGATTAGTCTGATTAGTATTGTCTTAAATGGGGTATTAGACTATGTATTAATTCAATCCTTTGGCGCGCCAGGTTTAGTGTTAGCGACCGTTGGCGTTAACCTGTTTTCTATGGTAGCGATGATTGTTTTGCTGGATCGAAAGCTTCAGGGTTTACACTGGCAAGAGTGGATGCTTCCGATACTGAGCTTGACGGGGGTAAGTGCGATCGCCTCCTCTCTAGCGTGGTTCATTAACGACACCTTAGAACAACTCTGGACAACCCCCAGCTTCCTCTTCCATCTCCTGCAACTCTCCATTTCCGGAGGCATCGGTTTAGGTATTTTTGTCCTCCTCTGCCTCCCCTTGAAGTTACCGGAAACCCAATCCTTTATCGCTCGGATCAGACAAAAATTAGGACGGTAATTTTTGGGTAGAGTGACAGAAGAGGGATATGTACAGTTATAGTCGATTCGGATTTTCTTACCAAGCTTTGTTTCGGTACTAATTATCTTGATCTTCAATAGACAGTTGTTCGATTGAATCAATCAATTCTTGTAATTTCATGGATTTAACGCAAATATCCGTAGTGGCAATCCAAGCACTAATATACCCCATCTTCAAGTCAATCAGCCCATCAGAAGAGAAATTTAACTTGGAGTGAGCAGGCGGAGATTGGGAATCTCTACAAAATCTTTGGCATTGTGAGTAACCAGGGGCAGATCGTGGCGTAATGCGGTTGCTGCAATCCAGGCATCTTGGGGCGAAATAGGCTTCCCTATTCTTTGACGATCGCCCCGAATCTTTGCCCACTGACGACACAGAGGTTGATCTGTGGGAATGACCAAGTAATTCAATAGGTATGATTCCAATTGTCGCATCCGGCGATCGCCCCACTGACGAACTACTGCCCATTGAAACAGTTCAGCGACCGTCATAAAAGAAAGAGCCAACTGATGACCGATCAAAAGCGGCATATAGGGTTGGGCATAATTACTACCCTTAAAAATAAAAGAACTAATATCTGTATCGATTAAAATTACAGCCATAGGATAGTTTGTATCTGGGGTTAGCTATCAGAAGCATTTTTTCGTTGTTCTTTCAGAAATGTTAAGAAATCTTCCATCGAATCCTCTTCTGGCCAAAATGTAGCGACCCATTCCTGAGCATCCTGGAACCTTTTAGGCTGTTGATTTTCCATTAATTGAGATAGAGATACCCCTTGCCAAAATTGAGCATTCTTATTTTCCAAACCCTTTACTCGATCGCCAGAGTAGTAATGATCTTGTAAGAAACTCAGAACTTGCTCCCGTTCCTGTAACGATAGTCGATCGATCGCTTGCATGACAACTTCAATGTTTGAACTCATTTTCGCTAAAAATTAAACATAGTTGGTTTAATCATAACTCAATCCCTGATGATTAATCACTAAGGGCGATCGCCTCCCACCGATGAACCCAAGCTCAGATTTGCTAGAATCCAAGTAATATTCAGAGATTTAATGAGAGACCATGCGATCGCCGTTGCTGTCTGCTCGCGGAAACCTCTTGACCCAGGGGTATTTTTACTGTTAAGATATATTGCGTAATGTTTATTACGCTGAAATCTATAGTTAACGGCCCTTAAATATATATGTCTCTTCCCATTCGCAATGTTGCCATTATTGCCCACGTCGATCATGGCAAAACAACTCTTGTGGATGCCCTGCTCAAGCAATCGGGTATTTTTCGCGAAGGGGAAGAAGTCCCCGATTGTGTCATGGATTCTAATACCCTAGAACGGGAGCGGGGAATTACAATTCTGTCTAAAAACACTGCGGTTCACTATAAAGATACCCTAATTAATATCGTTGATACCCCAGGCCACGCGGATTTTGGCGGTGAAGTCGAGCGAGTTTTGGGCATGGTAGATGGCTGTATCCTGATTGTGGATGCCAATGAAGGGCCCATGCCTCAAACCCGGTTCGTGTTGAAAAAAGCCCTGGAAAAAGGCCTGCGTCCGATTGTGGTGGTCAATAAAATCGACCGGCCCCAAGCCGATCCCTATGGAGCGATCGATAAAGTCTTAGATTTATTCCTAGAACTGGGCGCAGATGACGATCAATGTGAATTTCCTTACTTGTTCGCTTCTGGAATTCAAGGCTATGCCAAAGAAGACCTAAAAGACGACAGTCAGGACATGCAGGCCCTGTTTGAATCGATTTTACATCACGTTCCCCCGCCGGTTGGCGATCCGGACAAGCCCCTACAACTGCAAGTTACGACCCTAGATTACTCGGAATACTTAGGTCGGATTGTGATTGGTAGAATCCACAATGGAACCATTCGAGCCAACCAACAAGCAGCTCTAGTCAAAGATAACGGTGAAATGGTCAAGTCTAAAATCTCTAAACTGATGGGATTTGATGGACTAAGCCGGGTAGATATGGAAGAAGCTTCCGCCGGATATATTGTGGCTGTGGCTGGCTTTAGCGATGCCAACATTGGGGAAACGATTACTTGTCCCAATGAACCCCAAGCCCTCCCCTTGATTAAGGTGGATGAGCCAACGTTGCAAATGACCTTCTCTGTCAATGATTCCCCCTTTGCGGGACAAGAAGGGCAATTTGTCACCTCTCGTCAATTGCGCGATCGCCTCTTCCGGGAACTCGAAACCAACGTCGCTCTGCGTATCCATGAAACCGACTCCCCCGATTCCTTCCTCGTCTCCGGACGCGGTGAACTGCATCTGGGTATCCTCATCGAAACCATGCGTCGGGAAGGCTACGAATTCCAAGTCTCCCAACCCCAAGTCATCTATCGCGAAGTCAACGGCCAACCCTGCGAACCCTATGAATGTCTGATTCTGGACGTTCCCGAAGAATCCGTAGGCGGATGTATGGAACGGCTCGGTCAACGTCGCGGCGAAATGCAAGATATGCAAATGGGAGGCAATGGCCGCGCTCAACTCGAATTTGTGATTCCCGCACGGGGTTTAATCGGGTTCCGAGGTGAATTTATGCGCCTCACCCGTGGTGAAGGCATTATGAATCATAGCTTCTTTGAATATCGTAGCCTAGGGGGAGAGGTGGAAACCCGCCGCAATGGGGTTTTGGTCGCCTTTGAAGAAGGAACCGCCACCTTTTATGCCCTCAAGAATGGGGAAGACCGGGGCGTGTTTTTCATTACTCCGGGAACCAAGGTCTATAAAGGCATGATTGTGGGCGAACATAACCGCCCCCAAGATTTGGACTTAAATGTTTGTAAAACCAAACAGCTCACGAACATGCGATCTTCTACGGGTGATGAACTGGTACAATTGCAAGCTCCAGTACAAATGAGTTTGGAGCGTGCTTTGGAATATATTGGATCGGATGAATTGGTAGAAGTTACGCCGGAGTCGGTGCGCTTGCGGAAAGTGAGCAAAAAGCTGGCGAAGCGTTAGGAGTAAGCCCTGTCTGCCCTGTCTGCGGACAGACGGGGGACGTACCTTAACAGAGAAAACTGCTGGATTACCTATTGCTGATGGTAGATTGGCGGAAATTATGGCGAAGTCTCTTTGCCCGTTTAGCGCGATGGTGGAAAACGCTGCGGCAAAAGTTTCGGGGGACTGGGGCGGCTGGTTCGGATGCACCGGTCGGGCCTCCCCTTAGCTATACTCACTATGAATTCCTGTTTCATGAGCTTCTAGAAGGGGTAAGTACGCAAGGATGGGGACGCGCAGAGATTCGGGATTTTTTCCGGCAATGGCAAGAACGGACGACTGAAGGGGAGTGGTTGGGATGGTTAGAGCGCTTTGGTGAGCGGGTTTTAGGCTCTCGTGCCCCGAATCTGGAGTTGGCTGAACGGATGGTGCAGTTGAGGGCTGTTTATCCAGAAGCTTTGGGGCAACTCTCCGGTGAGATTGGGTCAGCCCTGTTGCAACGCCCTAGGGAAGCGGAACCGGAGGGGGTGGAAGAACTAGAGGTGGAGGAAAAACCGGCGAGTGTTCCGCTTCCGGTGAGTGAGAAACCTCCAATTTCTCCGCCTCCTGAGCAGCAGGTGAGGCCGAAAGAGAGTCCTAAACTGGCCCAGAAACCGGCCCAGAAACCGTCTTCACCGCGTCCAGAGTTACCGTCTTTGAATAGTTTGTCGGGGGTGTTTCGTTTGTTGCAATTACAACCTCAGATGGCGCAACAGTTGGCGAAGCAGATGGGTATTGAGGAGAGTAACCCGGAGAAGGTGTTACAGGAGTTACAGGTTAGGGCGCTGATGAAGTCCAGTATGAAGCAGGAGCAACGGGGGAATTTAGGGGGAGCGATCGCCTATTTGGATCGGGCGATTGATTTAAATAGCCAGTCGGCGATCGCCTGGGGCATGAAAGGAGATCTATTATTTAAGTTACAAAAATTTGAACAGGCGATCGCCGCCTACGACCGAGCCACCACCCTAAATCCTGACGACGAACAAACCTGGTACAACCGGGGAATGGCAGCCTTTGAGCTACAGCAATTTGAGGTAGCCTTAGCCAGTTTTGAGCGATCGCTCGATCTCCAGCCGAGTTTCTATCGAGCTTGGAAAAACAAGGCCATTTCCTTATTGAATTTAGGACGCTATCAGGAAGCACTAGCAGTGTGCGATCGCGCTTTAGAGACAGAACCCGACGATCCCATGCTACAAACCTGTCGAGACAAAGCACAGGAAAACTTAGAAAGGGAAAATCGACCATAGTGCCGTGATATCAAGTTCGCTTATTCATGTCCGCGAAGCGGAAATACCCTAATTAAAAATCCAGGGAGCAAGATGCTCCCACTCCAGTCATACAGCGCTTCGCGCGGTAATGGGTAATGGGTAATTGGTAATGGGAAAACCATTTTTCACGCTATAATCCCCATTTTTCAGGCTTTTCATGGGACAACACTCTCAAGGAACATTTCGATTACTGTACCTCATAACATCGA
>NZ_JAQPOK010000063.1 GCF_030068445.1 Roseofilum halophilum BLCC-M91
GTCATACAGGTGAGGCACTCCCACGACAGCATACCAATCCGGTCGCTTGTACCATAGGGTATGTTCGGGGTCATAGTACAGGTTTAAGTCACCGGCAACGAGGATTTGTTCGGGGGGATAGGTTGGGGGCTGAAATGTGGCGCTACAGAGTTCGGCTTGCCACACATGATACAGGTCAGGCAATCCAGAATCTCCTATTTCTTCACTGGGTAGATCGTACATGGTGGGGAGGGTTTCTTTTTCGGGAAAAGGAGGAGAAACCCGTTTGAAAGCAATTTCGGTGGGAGACATGGTAACGGATTTGCTTGTTGGGTGCTTGTATTGTAACAATTACATTACTGCGCGTTTTCGGACTTCGTCCGACATGAACATGTCCGCGAAGCGGAAAGCGCTGTATCGCGCACGCGGGGGCAAGGTTCAGGCTTCACTGAAGAAATAGCACAATGCTCCGTTAAACAGGGTTGCTCGAAGGCTGCCTCTTGTTCTAAGGGTTGGGGATACTGGCCAAATACCATTTCACAACTGAAATCTTCAAAGTTGGGAGTCATGGTTAAGGGAATGCCAAATTGTTGGGTAAAGAAGTCTTGGGTGGGCAGTTTGCACATATTGATGCACATGCCGACACAACCACTGCTTTCTAAATAGCGGCATTTTTTAATCTGAACGGCGCTGTTTTGTTGCCGTGCCGTATGATTTTCGCTAATGATTTCTACGGTTTTGGTTTCACAGGGGCCCACTAACCATTCAAATAGGAGCGTCGCAAACCAGGCATTGGCTTCACATACCCATTGGCTGGGGGTGGTGAAGGTACGCACCAGGCTTAAAATGGGGGCGGGAATCAGGGAGTTTAAGACCTTTTTCACCAGTTGCTGTTGCTCTAAGGCGTTGCGACCCTGCATAATTTTTTGGGAGACATCAACAAAGCCTTCATAGCCTGTTTTTGAGCTACCTTTACCTACGACAGCCGCCATTTTGCGGGTGAAGAGGGCAATAAAGAGGCGATCGCACAGGTTATCGTGGTAAGAGGTAGGTTCAGGCACAGTCATGATGCAGTTAATATCTAAGGAGTTTTTTCAACAGTTTGAGCTTGTTGCCATAGGGGGGATATCGCAAGCTGAGATCCAGCCAAAACCAGCGCCGTAAAACACTTTTATAATGGCTAAAGGTTTTAAAGCTGGCAAATCCATGATAGCCGCCCATGCCACTTTGTCCAACTCCACCAAAGGGCAGTTGGGGAATATTGAACTGTAAAACGGTATCATTGAGAGCTACAGTTCCCGATGAGACTTGTTGTAGCACTTGGCGCTGAATCTGGGCACGTTTGGAGAAGAGATAGAGGGCGAGGGGTTTGGGACGTTGATTAATTTCGGCGATCGCCTCCTCAATCTGACTATACTCTAAAATTGGTAAAATTGGCCCAAAAATCTCCTCTTGCATCACCAAGGAATCCCAGGTTACTCCCTCAATCAAAGTCGGGGCAATATAGCGAGTTTTGGGATTCGTTTTCCCCCCACACAGAATATTCCCTTCTTGCAGTAATCCCTGGAGATAGTTAAACTGTTTGTCATTCACAATGCGGGCATAATCTGGACTTTCTTCCGGGTTTTCACCATAGAAAGCTTTCACTTCAGCCAGCATTGCTTGAATGAGATCGTCTTTCACCTTTCGATTCACCAGCAAATAATCTGGAGCAATACAAATTTGCCCCGCATTGAAAAATTTTCCCCAAATAATTCGTCGAGTAGTACAATTTAAATCACAATCTCGATCGACAATACAGGGATTTTTTCCCCCTAACTCTAAGGTCACAGGGGTTAAGTTTTTCGCTGCCACTTCCATGACTATTTTACCCACTCTGGCACTACCAGTAAATAAAATATGATCGAAGTTCTGGGCTAGGAGTTCTTGGCTAACTTGCGCGTCTCCTTCCACCACTGCCAGATAACTCGGATCAAAGTTTTCCTCAATCAGTTCTGCCAGAACATGGGAAGTGTTCGGAGCAATTTCAGAAGGCTTAATCACGGCACAATTCCCGGCCGCAATTGCTCCCACTAGGGGCGTTATCGCTAAATTAAACGGATAATTCCAAGCCGAGATAATCAGCACCACGCCCAAGGGTTCTGGATGAATTTCGCCGATCGAAGGCCACATAACTAAGGGGGTTAAAGTACGCCTGGTTTTGGCCCATTGATTTAAGTGCTTTAAGGCATAATCAATTTCGGCGATCGAATTAAATTCATAATATCCCTCTAATTCGGGTTTATTTAAATCTTCTCTCAATCCAGCCAATATTTTTGACTTATTTTGATCGATGATATCTCTAAGCTTTTGAAGTTGGGCTTTTCTAAATTTTAATTCTCTAGATTTTCCTGATTGAAAAAAAGCTTTTTGTTGGGCAATGAGTTGTTCACAATTTGTATACATGGATTATTTTTTATAGACTGCTAATTACCAATCTTCATATTCTAGATCATTTTTAGATTTCCAGGACATAGAGTCATCATTGAAAGACTCGATCTCTGATTCTCTTCGGTAGATCATTCCTTGTTGTGGCATTCCCAATGCTAAACCTTGGCGATCGAAGGTTTTCTTGACTCGACGCAGATATTCTCGGATTACATAGCGATAGATTCCGGGTTTGGTTTCAAAGCGTACTCCGATTTGAGTCCCTCCCGCATCAATGGAATGTACACCGCGCACTTTAGCTTCAATAATTTGCTCCTTCCAATCCGGATCTTGCCAAAGTTCTTGGGCTAGTTCATCGAGTAGTTTTAAGGCATAATCTACATCTGTTTTATACCCTACATAAATCAAGATTTTTTTCCGTGCCCAATCTTTAGAGGCGTTTTCTACCACTCGAATTTCACTATTGGGAATGGTGATTAAGCGCCCTTCTCTTGTCCGCAGGCTAGTAATGCGTAAATTTAGGGTTTCAACCTGACCAAAGTATTCATTAATCGTAATAAAGTCACCGATCGCATACTGGTCTTCAAATAAAATTAAGCAGCCATTGAGAGTATCTTTAATTAGGGCTTGGGAGCCGAAGGAAAGGGCAAAGCCAATAATTCCCGCACCTCCTAAAATGGGGGCTAAAGGAATACCCAAAGTATTCAAAATTAATAGAGTGCCCAAACCGAAAAAAAACAGGGCGATCGCTCCTTTGACAATGGGAGCAAAGCTATTGACGCGCAGGGACATGCGATAGGAGTCTTCCTCTGAGGTTGATTGATGTTCAATTAGGATTTTAGAGAGATGATTTAAACCGACAAATGAGCTTTCGATCGCGATCTGGGTAGCAAGGACAAAAAAGATCAGTAAAACGGGTAAATCAAATAGCCAATTCCCGAAGGGACGGGTTAAGGGAAAACGCCATAATACCAAGGATAAAGACCCTAGCCAAAGCAGTAATTGTAGCCAGTGCAGCGCTTGAGTTTTTAACCGAAAGATTTCTTTTTGTTCTTGTTGGTTGAGGTGACGATCTAGAGCCGCTAATCCATCTCCTGGATTGGGATCTTCTGGCGTTGCTTCTGGTTCCTGGTTTTGGATCGTTTTTTTGAACCTAGATTTGATTGATTTTTCTATATAAATTAAAATTATACTTCCTAAAACAGTCAGGACAAAAATACCGGTAGAAATCCAGATCTGGCGAGTAATATAGGCTGGCTGTAGTTCTTGATAGCCTTCAATTAAAACTTGTTTTAATCCCTCAATTGCATTAGGGGTTAATCGCGAGATGGGTTGTCCATACAACTGGCTGTCTGTCTCTGTAATCTCTAAAATCGGGATAGGTTCAAGCTGGGGAGGATCGGAGGCCGTGAGAACAGTATATCCTTCGTATTCTTTGGCTGTAATTTGTAAGGTTTCTGGGTTAAATCCGGTGGTAATTACTTGCTTGAGGTTGTTTTCAATGCGATCGATACGCTGCTGTAAAGGAGTTCTGCGTCTTCTCGTTCGTTGGGCTAGAGATGGACGAGTGGCAACATCAAAGAGCTTGCGTCCATTGAGGGTAATCGTATCATAGACTAATTGGGAACTGTCCGAGCTGACTTTCGAGGCTTGCCTTCCTCCAAGAATCTCAGGAATTTGGGGATATGCAGGAGGGGAAAGGGGAGGGAGGAATAGGGTTAATATGGCGATCGCCATACCAATGGCAATCAGTCTACCATAGCGCTTGAATAGAGCTTTGCACAATTGCATGATGGTTTGCAGTGAAGTTACACACTCCTATTATTGAACCATCAATCCAGCCTTAGGAGTCTCCACAAGTGGCACTGATACCATTTCTATATTTTTAACGATAACTAGAACAGCTAAAAGCTCCCCCCATCTCCCCATCACAGCCCTTCGCGCTGTAATGGTTCATTGCCTTGACTTTCTTCCCCTTCTCTGGTAACCTAGGATCTATAGTCAGGGAATGTGTCCGCATATATATTAAGAATAGACTCCGATTTTTCCCAAAAAATTTTTCCGCCTTCGGCGGGAGAAGAGAAAAAAGAAAAGCAGGGTAGAGGAAAAAAGGAATAAAGAGTAAAGGGCTAGGTCGTCATCGCCAAGGGACAAACCACGCGAAAACCGAAGAACCAGTACCAATTGTCCGCCGCAGGCGAGCTGCGATACCGAGAGCGACAATTTCCAGAATTGTTGTTCCAAGAACCCCCACGAACCAGCCGTCTAGTTTCTTCATCGCTAGATAGCCATATACTCCCATCAGTAGGAGCGTTATTATAATTATCATGCAAATGGTCACCGCACCACTCCCACAGGTTGCCATGCATATCATACAAGCCAAACCCATTGGGTGGAAAACTGCCTACTGGGGTAGTTTTCCGACGATATTCACCTGTCGGCTCATCGGCGTAGGTGGAACTCGACCCATTAAAATTAGCGAGATTCGTAGTCAGGGTTTCGCCAAAATGAAACGGGGTCGTGGTTCCCGCGCGACAGCCATATTCCCACTCTGCCTCTGAGGGCAAACGATAGGAATTTCCCGTATATTGGGACAGCCTAGCGCAGAATTCCTCGCAATCATACCATGAAACCCGTTCTACGGGCAAGCTTTCTCCCTTAAAATGAGAAGGATTCGACTCTAGGGCACGCTTCACCTGGGGAAACGACGCTACCCTGCGCCATTGCGCCTGCGTCACTTCAAATTTTCCCATATAAAACGGCTCCACCGTCACTGAATGCTGGGGACTTTCACTATCTCGTCGTCCCTTTTCCTCCGGTGGCGAACCCATGAGGAATGTTCCCCCCGGAATCGCCACCATATCTAAAAATATCCCTTCCCCCAAATCTTCCCGGAAATACTGCGCTTCCCCATTTTCCCGCTTCACAATTTTTCCCCGTCGGTTGACTGTCAGCACTTCAAACCGAAATACCTCTAACTTCTCTTTTCCCGCAGCAGGAGTTTCCCTAACAACCCGACTTTTGCCTCCCCTCTTGCTGCCACTCTGCCACCACCGACGCACATCCTGCGCTCTCTCCGTCGGCTCCATCGGCAGGGCACTTTTCAACAACCCCAACCAAGGCTCCGGGATATCCTTCGGTTGCCAACCCTTATTCACCAGCAACCGGGAAATAGCAGATGGGGGCAACTCTCCCGCTACCATCTCATGCAAAATCATCCCCAACTCAAAAATATCGCTAAACGCCCCAATTGCCCCATCCCCCATCACTTCCGGTGCAGTGTAGCCTTCCGTAAACAGCCGGGTACTTTTGCGCGTCACCGTCGCCAACACCTGTTTCGCTGCCCCAAAATCAATGAGCTTCACCACTCCATCAGCCGTCACCATCAGATTATCGGGCTTCAAGTCCAGATGATAGACCTTTTTTTCATGCACTGCCCCTAACCCTGCCACCACCTGCGCCATCACCCGCTCGATTTCATTCGCCGATAACCGCTTTTGCCCTAAAATTTGCTTCAGGCTATTTCCTTGAATCAGCTCCATCACCAAATACGCCGTATCCCCCTCCTCAAAGAAGTCATCAATTCTCACCACATTGGCATCATTGATTTGGGCGAGGGTTTTTGCTTCCTTGAAAAATCGCGCTTTTCCTCGCTGAAACTCCTCCTCCTGCGTCCGCGGAACCGTAATTTTCCCCGTGGCTCCATTCCGTACCACCTGTTCTTGAGGAAAATATTCCTTAATCGCCACAACTTTCTCCAACCGAGTATGAATTCCCCGGTAGGTGATGCCAAACCCCCCTTGTCCGAGTCCATAATCTATCTCATACTCTCCTCCCTTCAACCTTGTCCCCGGCTTTAACAAGTTCCGGTGCAGGGAGGGAATATGCACGCCACAGTTGGGGCAAGTTTCCGTATTCAGGGGCAGTCCATCGGTATGACAGTTCAAGCAGCGCATGATGTTCGATTCCTGGTGGTCACGGTTTCTATTCTACCTGGTTGTTCCTCTTGTAGGGGCAGGTTTGTCCATGTTCTCCAATTCCCACCCATAACTTTTGTAAACCTGCCCCCAACCGTTTGCGGGGGTGGGGCGGGTTTCGCATGGGTCAATTAAAGATTAAAAATTAAAAATGTCCGTAGGGGCAGGTTTGTCCATATCCCCCAATTCCCACCCATAACTTTTGTAAACCTGCCCCCAACCGTTTGCGGGGGTGGGGCGGGTTGAGGAAGTCGCTCGGTTTGTGTTCTAGAGGTTGGATAAACCCGCCCCTACAGAATTAATTGTTAATTGTTAATTGTTAATTGTTAATTGTTAATTGTTCATTGTTCATTGTTCATTGATAACTCATCTCCAGGGAGAGGTTCCGCATTAGGAATTTTATCTAAAATTTGGTCAAAACGGCTATAATCAGCTTGTTTGGCATACCTCTCCAGCAGGTGAACCGTCCTGTGGGCTTCTATTTTTTCAGTGATAGCACTTAATAGCCAGCGATCGAGTGAGACTTGGTTTTCTTCAGCCAAATGTTTAATTTCATTCAATAATTCGTCGGGTAACTGTAGAAGATAACTATTCATTCGCCAACTTCCTCCTGTAATTTTAGGGACTGAACTAAACTTCCAGGTTTTACCACTTCTATTCCAAATAATTGGGCAGCAGGCAAAAAATCCTGAGTGTTAAATGTCACGATTGCTTGAGCTTGGGCATTAATCGCACATTGTTAATTGTTAATTGTTAATTGTTCATTGTTCATTGTTCATTGTTCATTGTTCATTGTTAATTGTTAATTGTTAATTGTTCATTAAACCGTCTCCGAAATCGTCTTACCCAACGCCCGCAACGTGCGCTTAAAATTCTCCGCACGCTGGCGGAAGTCATCCCCTTCTCCCAACTCAAACGCCATCCCCCGCACGCCTTCTAATAATTTCAAATAAACTTGACTTTGGGGATCTTGGGTACGAATCACCAAATAACATTGTTGTATCCCCACGGCTTGAATCTTCGCCACCACTTGCTCCATACTCTGGGTTTCCAAATCGGGAATATGGGGCGGCGCATCGGTGATTAAGACAATCACCTTATTTCCTTCTGTGTCAAAAGGTTGATTCAGGGCTAACATCAGCGCATCTAAACTACTTTCCGGTGCATCTCCCCCTCCAGTTGCGCTCAGTTTAGACACTTGTTCGCGGAATAGTTTTGGATTCTGGGTAAATACCTCTCCCTCAAACGTCAACACCCGATGATCTTCCCGAATCAGTCTATCTCGAAATGCCACCAACCCCACGCGCACCCGTACCCCTTCCGATGCAATTAAATCGGCAAATTCACTAATCGTTTCTTTAATCCCTTCAATCTCCCCTCCCATGCTCCCGGTGCAGTCGAGAACAAATAGAATATCGGCTTTGCGTTTTTGGTCGAGTTGCTGCGCTCTCGTCATTAAACTTGCTGCTAAATTAAGGGTAGTAGCCGTGGTTTTTGGCGGTGTAGATTCTACGGTTTTGCTAACTGTGGCACTAGGAGAAGATGCTCCCGCAAATGCTCGCCCACATTCCTGACAAAATTTGGCTTTATCTTCATTGGATGCCCCACATCCATCGCATCGTTTCATGAGTTGATCCTCGCAGCAAGACGTTAGTTTATTGTAGCATAAACCCTCTCCCTATATCCCTGTCCTTTGGGAGCTTGTCTTGTAGGGGTTTTAAGACGCAGATAAATTTAGAATGGAAAGAGTGCGTAGCGTAGCGTGTCCGCAGGAAAAACGTCTCGCTCGCTAGAGAAAGGCAGCGAGCAAGATGCTCGCATTCCTGATAGAGAAAGGCAGCGAGCAAGATGCTCGCACTCCTGATAGAGAAAGGCAGCGAGCAAGATGCTCGCACTCCTGATAGAGAAAGGCAGCGAGCAAGATGCTCGCACTCCTGATAGAGAAAGGCAGCGAGCAAGATGCTCGCATTTCTGATAGAGAAAGGCAGCGAGCAAGATGCTCGCACTCCTGATAGAGAAAGGCAGCGAGCAAGATGCTCGCATTCCTGATAGAGAAAGGCAGCGAGCAAGATGCTCGCATTCCTGATAGAGAAAGGCAGCGAGCAAGATGCTCGCATTTCTGATAGAGAAAGGCAGCGAGCAAGATGCTCGCACTCCTGATAGCCTTTAAATACCAGATCATAGTTTAATGAAACCCCTAGGGGATGAGGGCAAATCAGCGACTCCTACTAAAACAGAAGTGCAGAAAAACATCACCCACTTTCAACCGATCGCCATGGCGCAATTGTTGGCGAATTTCTCCCAATTGTTTCCCCCGCAAAAGCGTCCCATTTTTACTGCCTTTATCCCGGACAAAATAGGTGTTGCTTTGGCGCGAAAACTCTAAATGTTGGCGGCTGATACTGCTATCGGCTCCGGCAATTTCCGTTCGCCCTAAAACTAGCGTCTTTCCTGGCTGAATATTAACAAATGTCCGCGCATCCCGATTACTAATCGACTCGACAATTAACAAGGGATACTCAAAGTTGAGTCCCGAAGGCAATTCTGGATTTTCTACTGAATAGCCCCAATTTTCTAAAATGTTATCTACTGATTGATAGCGCTGTTCGGGGTCGATTTTAATCATTTTGGCTAAAATGTTCTTCGCTTCGGGATGAAAGGCACAGCCAAAATCATGTAACTCAATCCCGTCCACCAATCCCGGATGCTTGTTCACATAATTGACAAAATCCTCTAATTTATTCCAGCCCTTATGCTGCCAAAAATGTTCCCCCATGGATAACTCATATAATAAATGGCCCAGGGCATAAATATCTACGCGAGCATCGGCTACATTGGAGCCATAGACTAATAATTCTGGAGCGGCATAGTGGGGGGTTCCTAAAAATTCCCCAGTGGCGGTAATATCCTTACCCCGAAACTTAGAAATTCCGAAGTCAATAATCTTGACTTTGCCATCGGATTCGATTAAAATATTAGCAGGCTTTAAGTCTCGATGGATAATATTATGGTTGTGAGCGGCGCTTACGCCTTTGAGAATATCGGCAAAGATCGTTCTTTTTTGTCGGGCGGTTAGTCCTGCCTCGGTAATGAATTGATCTAAGGATTTGCCGGGAGAATAGGCAAACAAAATTAAAAAGGTATGACTATCCCACTCTCGCAACCCCACCACTGGCACAATATGGGGCGAAGGGATTTTTACTGAGGCTTCTAACCGCACCCGTTCTACCATAATGCTGCCTTCTTTTAAGCCCATAATAATCTTGAGAACATAGAGGGTATTACTGGCACAATCTTTAACTTTCCAAACGGAACCAAAGCCCCCTACCCCTAACAATTCCAGTAACTCAACTTTCTGAATTCCACTAATCTCAACGGGAATAATTCCACCCACTGTCACGGCTAAAGTATCCGCCATAATTCACCTCTTTTTTAATGAACAATGAACAATGAACAATGAACAATGATTAAATTTTTAATGGGTCTGTTGTACAGTTGCTTTCGAGATCTCTGAATCGCCAGATTGCCAGATAATCAGCGTCTGATTATCCGTCGATCCTGCTTTTTGCGCGGTGTCAATTAAGGCTTGGGCGGATTCAGGAAGGGAGGCAATGGTTAAACAAGAGAGCAATTGTAAGCTGTCAATCGGGCTACTAATGCCATCCGTGCAGAGGAGGAGGCGATCGCCGGGTTCTAAGGCAATCTCTATCAGTGGATCTCCCGGCAGTATCTCCCGACCGAGATAAAATTCTAACTGATTGCGTCCCTCATGATACCGGCCCATTTCTGGCGTAATCATGCCCCCGCGCACCAAAGCAGCCGCCACGGTATGATCGAGGCTGAGTTGCTTTACGGTGCGATCGCCCCGGCGATAATGAAACAAGGGACTATCGCCGATCGCTGTGGCTACCGCTCGCTGTCCCCAAATCAACACCGCCACCACCGTAGTTCCCGCTTTCCCCCACCGGTTTGCCTTCGCCATCCGGCGCACAAAATCATTGGCTTGCTCTAGGGCTTCCTGAAGCGCCAGACCCAGGGTTTCCATCCGCAGACTATCCATCTTCTCCTGATTCAGAGCTGGAGTCAGACAAAGCTGTTCAAATAGAGACACCCCCAACCTGCGTAGGGCTTCCCGACTGACATCCTCTCCCCTGGCATGGCCTCCCATGCCATCAGCCACCGCTAGAACCCACAGGGGATGGGGGCTATTGGGGGGGTTCAACTCCAGAGCTAAAAAACTATCTTCATTATTGGGTCGTTGGTTGACTTCCGAGCGAATGACATAGAATTGGCGATCGTTCATCATTGGTAATTGGTAATTGGTAATTGGTAATTGGTAATTGGTAATTGGGTGATCACATAACAATTGTAGACCTGCCCCCAGCCTTTCATGGGACAGGGAAGAAACCGGTTTTGTAGCTCTGAAGCCTATTCCCCGATCGCCGGTACGGTACAATAAAGAAATATGCTTGTTAACCTTGTCGAAACCGTTCCCATGAATAGTGCCTTCCTGAACCGTCTACAGAGTCCAGAACGTCCCGTCATCGTATTCGATGGCGCGATGGGAACCAACCTCCAAGTCCAGAATTTAACCGCAGAGGACTTTGGCGGCCCGGAATATGAAGGATGTAATGAATACTTAATCAAAACCAAACCAGAGGCGATCGCCAAAGTTCACCGTGATTTCCTCAGTGCCGGATGTGATGTCATTGAAACCGACACCTTTGGCGCAGCCTCCATCGTCCTCGCCGAATATGACCTAGCCGACCAAGCCTACGAACTCAACAAAGCCGCCGCAGAACTCGCCAAAAGCATCACCGCCGAATTTTCCACCCCAGAAAAACCCCGATTTGTCGCCGGTTCCATGGGGCCAACCACCAAACTACCCACCTTAGGCCATATTGATTTTGATACCCTAGAAGCCGCCTTTATCGAACAAGCCG
This sequence comes from Roseofilum halophilum BLCC-M91, assembly GCF_030068445.1. GTDB lineage: Bacteria > Cyanobacteriota > Cyanobacteriia > Cyanobacteriales > Desertifilaceae > Roseofilum > Roseofilum halophilum. Next base: position 11,327 of record NZ_JAQPOK010000063.1, read on the forward strand.
AAGGATTATATGACGGGGACGTAGACCTCTTTATTATTGAAACTTGTCAAGACGTTCTACAAATAAAAGCCGCCTTAAACGCCGTAGAAACCGTCTTTGAACGCAAAGGAGAACGCCGCCCCATCATGGTATCCATCACCATGGAAATCATGGGAACCATGCTCGTCGGTTCCGAAATTAGCGCAGCTCTAACCATTCTCGAACCCTACAACATTGACATATTAGGCTTAAACTGTGCCACCGGCCCCGATCGCATGGCCGAGCATATTAAATACCTCTGCGAGCATTCCCCCTTCATTGTCTCCTGTATTCCCAACGCCGGATTACCCGAAAACGTTGGCGGTCATGCCCATTACAAACTCACCCCCATGGAATTACGCATGGCCCTCAATCGGTTTGTCGAAGATTGGGGCGTGCAAATCATTGGCGGATGTTGCGGAACCCGTCCCGATCATATTCAACAATTAGCCGAAATTGGCGCTACCCTCAAACCCAAAGAACGCCATCCCGTCTTTGAACCCTCAGCCGCTTCCATTTATAGCGCCCAACCCTACGACCAAGATAATTCCTTCCTCATTGTCGGCGAGAGACTCAACGCCAGTGGCTCCAAAAAATGCCGCAACCTCCTCAACAAAGAAGACTGGGATGGCTTAGTTTCTCTAGGTAAAGCCCAAGTCAAAGAAGGGGCCCATATTTTAGATGTAAACGTCGATTATGTGGGCCGGGATGGAGTGCGAGATATGAACGAACTCGCCTCCCGTTTGGTCAACAACATGACCCTGCCCTTAATGTTAGATTCCACCGAGTGGGAAAAAATGGAAGCCGGGTTAAAAGTCGTAGGCGGAAAATGTATCCTCAATTCCACCAACTATGAAGATGGAGAACCCCGCTTTTTGAAAGTCTTAGACCTGGCGAAAAAATACGGCGCTGGGGTGGTCGTCGGAACCATTGATGAGGATGGCATGGCGCGAACGGCTGATAAAAAGTTTGCCATTGCTAAACGGGCTTATAATCAAGCCATTGAGTACGGCATCCCCGCCCATGAAATATTTTTTGATACACTAGCTCTCCCTATTTCTACTGGAATTGAAGAAGACCGAGCCAACGGAAAAGCAACCATCGAATCGATTCGCCGCATTCGCGAAGAATTGCCAGGATGTCATATTTTACTCGGTGTTTCCAATATTTCCTTCGGCTTAAATGCAGCAGCGCGAATTGTTCTCAACTCCATGTTCTTGCACGAAGCCATGCAAGTGGGATTAGATAGCGCCATTGTCAGCGCCAACAAGATTCTACCCCTGGCAAAAATCGAACCCGAACATCAAGAAGTCTGTCGCAAACTGATCTACGATCAACGGGAATTTGATGGCGATGTTTGCACCTACGATCCCCTCGCTGAACTGACTAAGCTGTTTGAAGGCAAAAAAGCGAAGCGCGATCGCTCTGGTGATGCAAACCTGCCCATTGAAGAGCGGCTGAAAAACCATATTATCGACGGCGAGCGTATTGGTTTAGAAGACTCCTTGAAAAAGGCCTTAGAACAATATCCGCCCCTAGAAATTATCAACGTTTTCCTGCTCGATGGCATGAAAGTGGTCGGAGAGTTATTCGGTTCCGGACAGATGCAACTGCCCTTCGTTCTACAATCAGCCGAAACCATGAAAGCGGCGGTAGCTTTCCTAGAACCGATGATGGAAAAATCAGAATCGGGCAACAATGCCAAAGGAATCTTTGTGATTGCCACAGTGAAAGGAGATGTCCATGATATCGGTAAAAATTTAGTCGATATCATTCTCTCCAATAACGGTTACAAAGTCGTGAACCTGGGCATTAAACAACCTGTGGATAACATTATTGATGCCTATCGGGAGCATAACGCCGACTGTATCGCCATGAGTGGCTTGCTGGTGAAATCGACGGCATTTATGAAGGATAATTTGCAAGTGTTTAACGAGCAAGGGATTACGGTTCCCGTGATTTTAGGGGGAGCCGCTCTAACACCGAAGTTTGTCTATCAGGATTGCCAGAATGCCTATAAAGGTCAAGTGATTTACGGAAAAGATGCTTTTTCTGACTTGACATTTATGGATAAATTGATGCCCGCCAAAGCAGCAAATAATTGGGATGATTTCCAAGGCTTTTTGGATGAAGCCGATAATAATGGAAACGGCCAGGTTGCAGTCGAGGAAACGGCAGAAGAGACGGGAACGAAGTCCAAACCCTCAGAACCAGAGGTGATTGATACCCGGCGCTCGGAAGCTGTAGAAATTGATATTCCCCGTCCCACTCCTCCTTTCTGGGGCAATCAAATTTTGCAACCGGAAGATATTCCGTTAGAAGAGGTTTTCTGGTATTTAGATTTGCAAGCTCTGTTTGTGGGGCAATGGCAGTTCCGCAAACCCAAGGATAAATCTCGCGAAGAATACGACGAGTTTTTGCAAGAGACAGTCTATCCGATTTTAGACGAATGGAAAGAGAAGATTTTAACGGAAAACATCTTGAAGCCCCAAGCGATTTATGGCTATTTTCCAGCCCAGTCGGAAGGCAATACTGTCTTTGTTTATGATGCCGAGGAAATGAAGGGGGGAATGGCGAAAACGGTGCGACATACCTTTGAGTTTCCGCGCCAAAAACGCTCCCGTCGCCTGTGTATTGCAGATTTCTTTGCACCGAAGGAGAGCGGGGTGATGGATGTGTTCCCGATGCACGCGGTGACGGTGGGGGAAGTGGCGACGGAATACGCGCAGAAGTTGTTTGCAGGCGATCGCTATACGGATTATCTTTATTTCCATGGTATGGCCGTGCAAACTGCCGAAGCAATGGCGGAATGGTTGCACGCCAAAATTCGCCGCGAATTAGGCTTTGGGGATGAAGAACCGGATAATGTGCGCGATATGTTCAAACAGCGCTATCACGGTTCCCGCTATAGTTTCGGCTATCCTGCATGTCCGAATATGGAAGACCAGTATAAGCAATTGGAGCTGCTGGGGAGCGATCGCATTAATATGCATATGGACGAGAGCGAACAAATCTATCCCGAACAATCCACCAGCGCCATTATCACCCACCATCCCGTCTCCAAATACTTCAGCCCATAAGCTACCTTAATCTAGATTGGGGCAATAAAATAGTCTATTGTAGGGGCGGGTTTGAAACCCGCCCCTTGACATCCAAGACAGTATCTACAAAATGTCTCATCCAGAACCATGCCTACCCTAGAAACAGCCATCCAAAAAATCCAACAACTACCCCCTGAGCAATGGCAAAAGGTGATTGAATTCATAGAATTCTTAGAATACCAATCTAGCCAGCAGCAAAAAACACCTAAAACCCTAGACAATTCTCAAGTGTCATTTGCAGAAGCTGCTAAAGAATTCATGGGTTATCTCGATAGTGACTTAGAGGATTTGTCCCACAATCCCCAATATTTAGAAGAATTGGGTCAATGAGTACGAAAGTTATTCTAGATACGGGAGCTTTAATCGCTTTTCTCTTGCCAAAAGATAAATTTCATACTTGGGCAGTTACCCAATTCTCAAGCATCACGGCCCCCGTTATGACCAACGAAGCTGCGATCGCAGAAGCCTGTTTTCTGGCCCGCAGAATTCATCAAGGACAAGCAACAATCTTAAACTTAATCCAACAAGGACATACCCCTCTTTTGTCACTCTAGGCAGAGGAAAATAAGAAATCAGGGTCAAGAGAGAGAGGAAAGAGAGCAAGACAAGCACGATTAATCAAGGAAATTAATCGTGGGAACCCCAAAGATAAGTGAGGGATAGGAAAGACC
>NZ_JAQPOK010000064.1 GCF_030068445.1 Roseofilum halophilum BLCC-M91
GCTCTAAGGTTGGGTAAAATCGGTAGTTAAATGCTCTTTCCATGTTGGAGTCAAAGGATTTTTTACAGGGTAGCACCTAAGATGTAATTGTGGTAGCCTATGGTTAGTAAAGCCGCCCTGGAAGGGCGGGGTTTCAGACCCAATTTTTCTGATGACTAAATTATGACGTTGTAGCTTGATATTGGATTATGTGCATTTGTGTCAATTGCGAATATGTAGACCGTTGCCTTACCTATCATGCCGTGGAAGGTCAACACCAACAACCCCATCTAACTGAAAATCCGGATTTTGAAGCCATCAACCCTGAGATTAATGTCAATATCCGCCATCAGGGAGAGGAAATTGAGATGGAATGGGATGTAGTCGGATGCGAAAGCTTTAAGCGAGAACAGGGAAAATGGGCAAAGTTACGCCCTGGTGAGTTGATTCCGACTTAACGGTAATGGGTAATAGGTAATGGGAGATCTTCAGACTCTCCCCCATCCTCCCCATTCTCCCCATCTCCCCATCCTCCCCATCTCCACACCCCCACCATGAGCTACTGCTTCAATTTAGCCTGTAAAACTCCCCATAATCCTGATGAGGCGCGATTTTGTCAAAGTTGTGGCTCAAAACTGCTCGTGGGCGATCGCTATCGGGCGCTGCGTCCATTGGGTGCAGGGGGATTTGGGCGGACTTTATTGGCGATCGATGAGCATAAACCCTCACGCCCCCATTGTGTAATTAAGCAGTTTTTACCCCAACAACAGGGAACCCAGAACACAGCAAAAGCGGCAGAACTGTTCCGTCGAGAAGCTATCCAGTTAGAGCCATTGGGGGAACATCCACAGATTCCCCAACTCTACGCCTATTTTACGGAAGGCGATCGCCAATATCTCGTCCAAGAATACATCAACGGCCCCACCTTAACCCAAGAACTGGCAGACACCGGAACCTTTAGCGAAGACAAAATCAAACAACTGCTCATTAACCTACTGCCCGTCCTGCAATTTGTTCACGATCGCCACATCATCCACCGAGACATTAAACCCGATAACATTATCCGTCGCCAAGAAGACGGGCAACTATTTCTAGTCGATTTTGGTGCAGCCAAATACGCCCATCTCACCCCCCAACAACAAACCGGAACCATCATTGGTAGTGCCGCATATACTGCCCCCGAACAACTGCTCGGTAAAGCCACCTATAATAGCGATATTTACAGTTTAGGCATAACTTGTCTCCATCTGCTCACCCAAGTGCCTCCCTTTGACCTTTTTGATAGTGGCGAAAATCGTTGGGCATGGAAAGATTATCTGAAGCAACCCCTCAATTCAGAATCAACCCAAATCCTGGATAAAATGATCCACACAGCGACCAAATATCGCTATCAATCCCCCAATGAAATCATCACCCAACTTAACCCTAATGCCGATCCAGAAAAAGCGGGATTTTCTCCCTTAGAAAAGCCTGAATCCAGTTCAGAATACGCTCTTGCCCTGGCTCCGAACCCCCCATCTGCCTTAACTCCCCAACCCCAAACTACCCTACAAACTTCAGACGTAAAAACCGAACTAGAAAACGCCTTAAAAGCCACTCTAGATCCCTATTGGGTTAAATTACAACTCTATTGGGGTAAAAAACACTTCACCCTATTTTTAATTCGCAATTTAGACACGCCAATCGATTATACTTATTTAGTCAAAAAAATAGAAGATACCATCGCTCAATTTTCCTTGGAAGGCATGGAAACGGTTAAAATCTATGGCAGATTAAGTGATAACCCCATGCCAGAATGGAAGCACATTATTAACCTAAAGCCTGAATATTCTTGGTTAAAGATAGCACAACAAAAGCTATCGAACTACCAAAACCAAAAATTCTGGTTATCCCAACTGGAAAAGAAAGAATTTTGGTTAGATGCGCTATTGTTTGGTTTAATGTCTTTTGTCTTCACAGCCAGGATTGTACTCTTCAACCCGATTTTTGGTTTTCTCACAGCATTGGGATTTATGTTTGTGCGGAATTTGTTGCGGGATCATCCGGAATTTCAAGAGAAAAAATGCTTCAAACATTGGGTGATTCTCGGTGGTATTTTAGGATTATTGCAAATACAGCTATTTTTCTCTGATGCCTTCGCCTTGATCTTTTCTGCTTTTGTGATTGCTTCACCCATCTTTTATATCAAAGGCGTTTTGAACAATAGTTAACTCCCTCCATTGGCCAGGATTTAATCCCCCCAAATTTAACCCGGCGAAAGAAACGCGCACCAACCTTAACGTCGGATATCCGATCGCCGCCGTCATCCGCCGTACCTGACGGTTACGCCCTTGGGTAAGTGTCATTTCTAACCAAGCTGTAGGAACCGTTTTGCGGCTGCGAATGGGGGGGTTACGCTCTGGGAGATCGGGGGGTGAGATGATTTGCACTTGAGCCGGTCGAGTTTTGCCATCCTTGAGCATTATGCCTTGTCGCAGGGGGGTTAAGTCGTTCTCATCTGGGATGCGTTCAACCTGTACCCAGTAGGTGCGTGGATGACCATAACGAGGATCGCACAGAAGATGTTGTAATCGGCCATCATTGGTTAACAATAGCAACCCTTCACTATCCCGGTCTAACCGGCCAACGGGATAAACGCCAGGAACCGGGATATAGTCTTTCAAGGTTTCTCTAGCTGCTTTTCCTTGGGTATGGGGATTCTCATCGGTGAATTGACACAGAACGTTATAGGGTTTGTAGAACAGAATAATCGTCATTACCAATCGGGTGCTGCACCGGTTTGGGGAAATTGGGTAATCGTTTGTGCGTTTGATCCGTCTCTATTCATGCTAAAGATCAGATCGGAACCATTGCGAGTGGAGCGAAAAGCCAATTTTAAGCCATTGGGTGACCAAGTGGGTTCGAGATCTCGTGCTGGGTTGCGGGTTAAGTTTACGAGGTTGGTTCCATCGGCATTCATGAGATAAATATCACTATTGCGGGTCAAGTAACCGGGTTGGAGTTCAAATGATTCAAAACTAAAGGCGATTTGGCGACCATCGGGAGACCAAACGGGGGTGCGGTGAATGCCTTCACGATCGCTCAATTGAATCACATTCGAGCCATCGGTATTCATCATATAAATCTGGAAACTCTTGCCATCAGCGCGGTTAGAGGTAAATAGAATATGCTCACCATCGGGAGACCAATCCGGCGATCTTTCCACGGCCGGATGATAGGTAATATTAGTTTGCCTTGTTCCATCGGCCTTCATGACAAAAATATCCTGATTCCCGTTGCGATCGGAACTAAAAGCAATCTGTTCTCCATCTGGCGACCAAGTGGGATAAAATTCCCAAGCGGGATTAACCGTTAAGCGCCGTTGATCTCCCCCATCGGCGTTCATGACATAGATTTCCCGATTCAAATCTCGATTGGAGACAAAGGCAATTTTATGGCGATCGGGTGACCAAGCGGGTAACCCATCATCCCGCAAAATATGGGTGAGGCGCTGAGGATAGGAACCATCATCATTGATCGCATAAATGGCCATATTGTTTTCCCGCAGGGACTGAAAAACAATTTTCGGTCTATTCGGGACGAAGCCATGGGTGGTGCTTTGGCAAAGAATGACCAATAAAAAGGCAAATAAACTTAAGCGAACGGCGATCGCTCCTAATCTTATTCTCATCCTCACCCCTCATTCACCCCCTTTAGACTCTTCCGCAATCAAGGCGTAAACGATAATTCCAATTAAGACTAAACCTAATGTGACCGAGAATAATATACTGATCATGCAACTGAAAACTCTCCTGAAGCCGAAGTGATTCTGAACCGTTGCACCCTAATCTTATAAGGAAAATGCCGAAAACCCCGTGAATTCATTCCGGGGATGAAGGCTAAAATGCAGGTTTTAACCTGCACTCATGGTACAATAGATCCAACAGGAACGGTAATCAAAGCAGTTGATAGTAGATAGTGGACAGGAGATAATGATATCCCCAATTTTAGGAAAGGGGCGATCGCCAGTTCGCCCCTGCTTTTCCTACTCAACTAGCCAATTCCCCATTACCAGCCCGTAGCACTCCCCTAGAAACTACCGATAACGTTCAGTAATTTCTTGGAGATTTTTCGCCCTAAACCCTTCCCCCTTAGCCGTCATTTGCCATTGTCCATCCTGCAAATAGACTTCCGCCATAATCATTCCCGTCATTCCCCCATAATTCGAGCCAGACAGATTATAGCGAGCCACTTCTTGATTATTCGCCCGGTCAACCAAGCGCACAAAAGCATTTTTTACTTGCGAAAAATCCTGCTTTCGCGATAAACACTCATAAATATTAACCACAAACACCAACTTTTGAATAGCTGGAGGCAGTTGATCTAAAACCACTAAAATTTGCTCATCATCCCCTTCTCCAGCTCCCGTCAAATTATCCCCCAAATGGGTAACCGCTCCTGAAGAATGGCGCAAATTACCAAAATAGACCAAATCCGTAATTCCCTTAAGCTTTTCCTGGCCATCTAAACAGATCACTGACGCATCCAAATCCAGATTTGGCCCCATCTTCAAAAATCCCAATAAACCCTTCGATTCGGCCACATCCCAACCCAATCCACAAAGCAAATTATTTAAACCTGGAGCCGCTTTTTCCAGAGAAATTCCCTGTCCTTTTTCTAGGTTAATCCCCATGATTTTTATCCTCAGTTATAGATACCGATCCAACAAGGCTTGCAAACCTCCTTCATACCCAGAACCGACCGCATTCATTCGCCACTGGCCATCACGACGATATAGTTCTGCCATAATCAACGCCGTTTCAATAGAATAATCCTCAGCTAAAGGATAGCGGAGTAATTCATTTTTCGTTGACACATCTACCAAGCGAACATAAGCATTTTCGACCTGACCAAAATTTTGTTTACGCTTATCCGCTTCATGAATGGTCACTGTAAATACGATTTTATGAACATCTGGGGGAACTTTTTGCAAATTAACAATAACCACTTCATCATCCCCTTCCCCTTCTCCGGTCAAATTGTCGCCCATATGTTCAATGGACTTATTGGGATCGGGACTGACCTTATTGTTATAGAAAATAAAGTGCTTATCGGAAATGAGTTTTTCATTTTCTCCCAACAAAAACGCAGAGGCATCCAAGTCAAAATCATAACCGGTATCCGTGGCTTTCACGTCCCATCCCAAACCCACAAATACGGCTTGCAAGTTGGGAGCGACTTTATCTAAAGAAATCCGTTGTCCTTTTTGCAGGCTAATGCTACTCATTACGGTCTAAATTCAACGTTAAGGTGTGCAGTCAATCATTTTAATTCTATCCTAGTGTATCGAGCGCTTGAACGACCTGACCAGGGTGAAAGCCGATTTTACATGAAGATTTGTAACAAACTGCCGTGAACCTTATACCATGTCTTGGTGAGAATGCAAGGTTATAGATCCCCCAAACCCCCTTAAAAAGGTTGCTCTCAGGGTAATGGGTAATGGGTAATTGGAATGGGTAGTTGGAAAACCATTTTCGGCATACTGACAAAAGAGGGTTACTTTCGTCCATACTTTTGACGAATGCGACTCACTTGCTCTTGAAATTGAGCGCCTTTGTCTGGATTCACCATAGCCACAAAATTAGCAAATCCCTGAATCGAAGCCAATAGATTGCCAGAATGGCCCCAATGTTTACCTTCTAATCCCTGAGTTTCGATTTGGTATAGGGTAGCACGAAATCGCTTTAGGATTTTTCGGTCTATATTTAAACCTTCATTGACCACAATTCCCGTAACATCGAGTTGAGCAGACTTGCGGCGCAAGATGCGGGTTTTATCAGGATGAACGGTAAAGCTTTCATACTCAAGAATTGATTCGGTGCGGCGCAAAATCCGACAGATATTCTTGAGGGAATCGCCGGAAGCCGAAAAGGTGAGATCGTCGGCATAGCGGGTATAGGTAAAACCGAGTCGATCGGCAACCTGGGTTAAGCGGTCGTCTAAACGACGACAAATCAGATTAGAAATAGCAGGACTGGCGGGAGAGCCTTGGGGAAGATGACGCTGATTGAGGGCAATATAATAGGTTTGACCATCTAAGTTCACTTCTTCTACATCGGGAGCCGTACAAATTAAGCCCAAAATCGTTGCTACGGCTTCGGAATAGCCGAAGGAGCGAAATAAGCCTTTGACACGGGGATAGGAGATGGAGGGAAAGAAGTCTTTGAGGTCTAGGTTAATTACCACTTCTGCGCCCACATGGGGAGTGGCATTGGTGACGATGGAGCGATCGCACCGAAATCCATGGGCCGCTTCATGAACCGGAATTTTCTCTAAAATCTGGCTCAAAACCCAATATTGGGCCCGTTTTAACCGGGGCATGGGCACAGAAATCAACCGTTCACCCCCCGTCTTTTTCGGCATTTTGAAGCGGATATAGTGGGATATAGTCGCTGTTTTCCGGTCAAAGGCCAAAAACCTTAGCTCACCTAGGTTAATCCCCATTGCTTGGGCAATATCGGCGGCGGTTGCCAGTTGAGGCAGTCCCTGGCGATCGAGTTCTGAGGTGTTGCTCTGCTGCTCTCCTAACCCTCCAGAAACATGCTCTCCTAAATAAACAATTTCCTGTTGTTGGCGCTCTTGCCAAGCTTGTGCCCTCGCTTGTCGTTCCGCCTCCCGTCGTTGTTTTGTTTCTTCCCGTTTACGGCGAGATTCGGCTAACCGTTGTTGTCGCAGTTGCCGACGGATAGCTTTCTCGTTTTGCAGTTGACGGTTTTTTTGCCGTAGCTCTCTAAGTTGCTGATACAGTTCTGAACGACGGCGAATTTCATCGGCTGGATCTTGGGGAAGTTCTCCCTGTTCGGGCCAAAATCCATAGCGAATCATTTCTTCAAGTATGAAGGCTTCACGACCCATGGTGCGAATGCGGTCATAAAGTTCTTGGCGGGTACGGGGTTGATCGGACATGGTGATATCAATTAAAAATTAAAAATTTTCAGTAAAGGCGACAGGAGCATCTTGTCTAGCTCGATCTGCCTCTTGATATTAGCGCTCAACGGAAAAGGCCCCTGGGGGCCTTTTCTCTTAGTTTTTCATCGCCGCTTGCGTCTTAGAGGCCATCCAGAGATGGAACAGGAAGAACTCCGTGCGATCGCCCAATTCAACCAAGAAAATCCCTTTTTCTGCTTGGGGATTCGAGGTCAACCAAGTGCCTTGCAAGCTCACTTCCATATAATCGCAATCCACCCGATCTAGGGTAATCCGCTCATCCACCTGATAGTGTACCTGGCTCTCTAATAACCGCATTTCCCGTAAATCCGCAGGCAAAAGGAAAGAGGCCGTGGTTTTTTCCAAGGAGATTGGCTCACCCACGCGCAACAGAAACGTTAAGCGAGCAGTTACCCAATCTTCCAGGGAGGTGGCAAAGCGCTCTAGATAAAAATCATTGTCTAAATAGGTTAACTTCAACATGCTGACTTTGCCTCCTTACGCATCCAGGTCTCTTTGATGTTCTCGCCAGAACTGTTCTGCAAAAGCCACGGCCGGGTGGATCGGTGCTTTCGGTTGAGTTCGCAGTTTCAGGCCAGATTTTTCTGGGGTGCGATCGCCTTTTCGAGAATTACAAGATCCACAAGCAATCACCACATTATCCCAACTGTGTTGACCTCCTTTTGACCGAGGGATCACATGATCGATGGTCAAATTCTTCTTATGGCCACAGTATTGACACATATGTTTATCTCGCCGCAACAGTTCTTTTCGGTTAACGGGAGGCGTTTTCCAAATGCCCTCTGTCCCCGCAAAAGTCAATCGGATATGTTCGGGAACCATCAGCACTAAATTAGGAGAGCGAACCATCCATTGTTGTCCTTTGACCAAATCCAAGGGTTCCGCTTTTCCAGTCACCAAAAGGGCGATCGCCCGTTTGAGATCGATTCGGCTGACGGGCAGGTAGTTCTTAGAGAATACTACCACCGATTGACTTAAAACATGGGTTGCACTGGTCACAACTAAGTTCCTCATAAAATCACCCCCGCTTCGGTTTAGGAACGAAGCGGGGGTAAACACAACAGGAGAATGCTTTGAGTTTTACCCAGGTACACTCTGGAATTTGTACCTTTGGCTTCGTCGATAGCTTCGGATGTTTGCCTCTAGCACATCCGCAATTATGGGATTTGAGGGTTGAGAATAATTTCCCAAACCGCAACATATTCCGATGGCTCCCCTTTTATTACCCCAATCCCCTGTCTCTCCATAGAGACCTAAACCACTAAAGCCGTGTCGATCGCGGCTAGGGCACAGGTGGGTCGATGGGGCAAAATCAGGAATCACAGGAATTTTTGGTTGCAAGATGTAAGGATTGACTTTTAAATACTACACTGATATTACAGAGTTGTCCACCCATTAAGGAAAAAAATCATGTACACCCTCCCAAGAACATCCACAACCGAGATGGAAGTCACCAGCATCCGCTTGGAAAAAGAACTCAAACAGCAGCTCAAGAAGCTGGCTGGCAATCAGGGTTATCAAGCCATGGTGCGAGATATTCTCTGGAACTATGTGCAACAGCGATCGGATGACTATCAATGTCAGTATCATCCGGAAGACATTCGCTCTACCATAGAGGCGATCGCCCATCAAGAAGAACGCTGTGCCATCACTGGCAACCCCATTCACCCCAATCAACCCATGTTACTCGGTCTCACCCACCACGGGGAGTTTGTGCCCCTAAGTCCCCACGCCCTACCATAGCCCCATCCTTGATGAAAAACTAAGCCCAATGCCCCCCGCGATCGTCCTGCCCAGATGGATTGCGATCGCGGGGGGCTGTCATCGAATTGATCCTTTATTTCTTCAAGCCACGCCAAAATCTGTGTATTGACGCACATAGGGAGGATGGAAGCCTAAAATAATATCCTCTGCGGGAACTCCTTGCTCGACTAACTCTTCGGCTACAGAAATACAGCAGTTTTCGCTGCTATGCGGTACATTTCGATCCCCCCAACCCCCAGAAAAAACTCGGTTCCTTTGTTTCAGGAACCGAGCCTTAATCGTCAGTCAACACTAGACTTAGTTGTATTACCTAAGCGCTCACCGTTTCTTCCACATCAAACGCCGCCTCAGTTTTCTGGCGATCCAACTTCAAATACAACACCCCTAACGGAGGCAAACACAACTCAATCGAATGGGGATAATTGTGGAACCACCACTCATCCGTCCATTTACCCCCCAAATTCCCCATATTGCTACCGCCATATTCATAGGAATCGCTATTAAACAACTCCGTATAGAATCCCGGCTCAGGAACCCCAATCCGATAGTGGGAATGGGGTTGGGGCGTAAAGTTACACACAATCACCAAAAAGTCATCGGATTCCTTATCCCGACGGATAAAAGAAACCACACTATGGTTATTATCATTACAATCAATCCAAGAAAATCCCTCTTGGCCAAAATCCTGAGTATAGAGCGCCGGTTCACTCCGATACAAAGCATTAATATTGCACATAAACTTCTTCAGTTTTTGATGCGGTTCATACTGCAACAAATGCCACTCTAGATCGCCCCACGCATTCCACTCACTCCACTGGCCAAACTCCATCCCCATAAACAACGTTTTCTTACCTGGGTGAGCATACATATAACTAAACAAAGCACGCACACTCGCAAACTTTTGCCAATAGGTCGGATCGTCCGTTGGCCCAGGCATCTTGCCAATAATGCTACTCTTACAATGCACCACCTCATCATGGGAGAGCGCCAGCATAAAGTTCTCACTATAGTGATACATAATGCTGAACGTGACATTATTTTGATGGAATTGGCGGAACCAAGGGTCAAGGCTGAAATAGTCCAACATATCGTGCATCCAGCCCATGTTCCACTTCAAATTGAAGCCCAAACCCCCAACGTAGGTAGGCCAAGACACCATCGGCCAAGAAGTCGATTCTTCCGCCACCGAAATCGTTCCAGGGAAATAACTAAACAAGCAATGGTTCACTTGGCGCAGAAAATCAGCCGCTTCAATATGTTCGTGGCCGCCATATTGATTCGCTACCCATTCCCCATCTTTCCGCAGATAATTCAGATAGAGCATGGAAGCAACCGCATCCACCCGCATTCCATCAATGTGGAATTTATCGTACCAGAATAGAGCATTCGCCACTAAAAAGTTACGGACTTCATTGCGCCCATAGTTAAACACTAAGGTTCCCCATTCCTTGTGTTCCCCTTTCCGAGGGTCAGCATGTTCATAGAGATGGGTTCCATCAAAGAACGCCAAACCATGACCATCTTTAGGGAAGTGTCCGGGAACCCAGTCTACTAAAACCCCAATCCCATTTTGGTGACATTGATCGACAAAATACATCAAATCTTGGGGCGTTCCAAACCGGGAAGTGGCAGCATAATAACCTGTGACTTGGTAACCCCAACTGCCATCAAAGGGATGTTCGGCAATCGGAAGCAGTTCAATATGGGTAAAACCTAGTTCTTTAATGTAGGGAACCAGTTTATGAGCTAGTTCCCGATAGGTGAGGAAGCGACCACCGGGGTTGAGTTCGGAGGTGATGACGACCGGTTCGGTTTCCCCATTGGGGAGTTTGGCCGGTTCTTCTGAAGACGCATGAAGCCACGATCCTAAATGGAGTTCATAGACGGAAATGGGCTTGGTCAAGGGGTCGCTATTGCGTCTTTCTTCCATCCAGTCCCTATCATTCCAGGTGTAGTCATCTAGGTCAGTGACGATGGAGCTGGTTTTAGGCCGAACTTCTTGTTGGAACCCGTAGGGGTCTGATTTTTCGTAGATGTGTCCGGCTGGATTTTTGATTTCGTACTTGTAGAGGGTGTTTACACCCAGGTCAGGAATAAAGAGTTCCCAAACTCCGTTACCTGTGCGGCGCATTTGGTGCTGACGGCCATCCCAGTTGTTGAAGGTTCCGAGGACGGAGACGTTGCGAGCGTTGGGGGCCCAGACGGCAAAATAAACGCCTTTTACGCCATCAACACTCATTAGGTGAGCGCCTAGTTTTTCGTAGATGCGGTGATGGTTCCCTTCGGCAAATAGATGAATGTCAAATTCGGTGAGTTTGGGGGATCTGAAGGCGTAGGGGTCGTAGATCGTGCGCTCGTGTTCCCCTTCTTTGACGCGCAGTTGGTAGTTACTTAGTTCGGGAATGTCAATGCTGCACTCGAAGAAGTGGGGGTTGTGTACCGACTGCATGGGGTATTCTTGGCGTTGTTCCGGGAGGACGACCGATACAGATTCGGCGTTGGGTTGATAGGCTCGCACAACCCAGGTAGATTTACCATTATTTTCTATTTTGTGGGGGCCAAGAACTTCAAAGGGATCGTGATGTTGGTTCCATACAATGCGATCGATTTGGTCGGTGGCAATGGTCATTGACATTTAATTATCCTTCCTTAAGTTTAAAAAATTTGATTCGGTTTGGTGGCTGTCCCCAACTGGGTCAGGATGATTACATTTTCTTTATATTTGACCATAGATCCTATACCAATAGGAACAAATTTGGGGATTGAACATGGGGAACGATCCTGGGGACTGTATCACATTACCTTTAAAGGAGGTCACAGCCATAGGAAATATGTCCCTTATCTCCCGATTCCTTCTATCCCCCTAACCCTGGAGGTAGGGTTTCTCCACAGTGTTGATGGATTTCGACTATTCTTTCAAATAACCAGGGATATTGGCTTCTGTAGTGGGGAATGAGGGCTAGGGGACTTAATAGAGCAGCAGCAGTAATATCGGCGATGCTGATGCGATCTCCGATGAGGTAGGGTTGATGTTGCCAGGAGTTGCCTAGGATATTGAGTCCGACTTCTAGGCGTTGGGTGGCGAGGGTAACGGCACGGGGATTGATGTTGTATTGTCGTTTGACGATTTGAATGATGGCTTGGCTAAACCAGGAGGGATCGATGGATTTGCCTTCTCCGGAGCGATAGTGATAGTAGATGAAGCGGGTGGCAACGCCGAGACTTTCGTCGAGCCAGTCTTCGAGGAGTTGGGCTTGCTGCTGTTGGTGGCGATCGCCTAAAATCAGAGTGCGATCGGGATACTCCTTTTCCAGATAGTGCCAAATTTGGGTCGAATCTCCAATCGCTCCATCCTCCGATAACAGTACGGGCACAGTTTGCCCACCCGTTAGGGGTTTCACCCGCAGAATATGAACCCCAGGCGTTAAGTTCTCCACTTCATAGGCAACTTTCTTATAGCCCAGGATTAAACGAGCTTTTCGACAATAATGAGAGGTACTAAATTGCAGTAGACGCATGTTTATTCTTTTCCGTATAAATATTCAACCACTTGGTTAAAGTAAATTTGGGCGACTTTATCCTCTGGGCAAATCCGGATACATTCCTCAAAATAGGTAATCGCTTGGCGAAAGGATTGCAAGTAGTAATACGTTAATCCCTGTTCAAATATAGTTTTGGTTCGCATTTTAGCAATTCGGATCGGTTCTGGATCGGCATTGAAGACTTCAAATACAGAAACCCGTTCCGATTTTCCTTTTACTCTTACTTTATCGATAATACGGATCTGATAACGACTGTCATGGTGCAGCCGTAAAAAGGTATGTTCAGAAATTAGCAAAGGAACCTTATAATTTTTAGTCAAACCCTCTAACCGGGAGGCTAAATTAACCGCATCACTAATGACCGTGCTATCCATGCGATTTTTCCCCCCCACAGTTCCAATCATCATTAAACCCGTATTAATCCCAATCCCAATATTAAGTTTCGGCCGTCCCGGACGACCGCGCGTTTCATTGTAACTGTGCAGTTCTTCAAGCATGGCAATCGCTGCTTGCACTGCATCATCAGCACTGCCATTAAAGATTGCCATAATGGCATCTCCAATATATTTATCAATAAACCCATTGTTCTCTACAATCGGCAGTTCCATGCGAGATAAATAAGCATTAATAAACTTAAAATTATCTTCTGGACTCATGGCTTCTGATAAGCTAGTGAAGTCACGAATATCAGAAAATAAAATTGACATTTCCTGCTGCACATGGTTGCCGATATCTACATCTAAGATACTCTCTTTGTGCAAAAGCTGAATAAATTCTTGAGGCACAAATCGACCATAAGCATTTTTTAGCTCAACCTCTAAATTCAAGGCACTTTCTAGGTCACTTAAGGCAATTTCTAGGTTGGTGTTCACCTCAAACATATCTTCAATAAATTGTTGGCGCTCGGCTTCTGCTGATTTGCGCTCAGTGATTTCTTCAATAAATCCTTGATAATAGAGAATATTACCCTCTTGATCGTGAACACTACGAGCATTCTCGGAAACCCAAATGATTGTACCATCTTTGCGATACACCTGAGACTCAAACCCAGCAACTTCATGGTTTTCTTCCATTAGATCTAGAAATTTTTTTCGCTGTTCTAGATCCACATAAAGTTCTTCTTCTATATTGGTAATACTCTTAATCAATTCCTCTGGAGAATCATAACCATAAATTCTGGCTAACGCTGGATTTGCACTCACATATTTACCATCAGGAGTCGATTGAAAAATACCTTCTAAAGCACTTTCAAAGATGCGGCGATATTTATCCTCTGCTTGCTGCAAGGATTGAATTAAATAAGCCTGTTCTTGGTTCAGCTTTTCCAAGTCCGTATTGGCTTGTTGCAAGCGCACATTCGTATCGAGTAACATTTGCTCTTGGGCGTAGCTATTGAGAGCTTCTCGAATCGTTAATCGCAAATCTTCAATTTGCCAAGGCTTGGTCAAATAGCGATATAAATTCGCATAATTGACTACATTTCGCATTCCTTCAATATCGGCTTGCCCAGTCAACATGATCTTAATGGTTTTAGGACAGATCTCATGAATCTTTTGCAGCAGTTCATCCCCTTTCATTCTGGGCATCATGTAATCCGATACAACTAAGACAACTTCATTATCTTCTTCTAAACACTTATGAATAATCTCTAAAGCGCCACCCCCACTTTCTGCCAATTCTACTTGATAAGCTTTGCCAAATTCTCGTCTCAACATTCTCTTGAGACTGTCTAAAATAAAATGCTCGTCATCGACACATAGAATTACCGGTTTATTCATAAGGAATTTGAGTCGGAAAAATCAAGTAAAAATAAGTTGGCATTGTGCAGATAAAGCTAAACTTGATCTTCAGGATACATCTGAACTTGCTGAAGTCCTGATTTTATGGTTTCAATTAGTTTATCCTGATTCCAAGGTTTAGCGATAGATTCATAAAGATTGGCATATTTTTGTGCCCGTTCAATGGCTGATTTATCTGCCTGTCCAGTCAACATGACTTTAATAGCTTTGGGAAACTTTTGATGAACATGAATTAAAAATTCATCTCCTTTTACACCGGGCATTAACCAATCGGAGACAATGACAATTAAATTATTATTATCATCTTGGAGTTCTTCAATGATTTCCCACGCTTCATCGGCACTTTCTGCTAGTTCATAAAGATAATTATCTAAAAAAGCATTTTTAAGTTGAATTTTTAGACTATTTAGCACGACACTTTCATCATCAACACATAATATGATGGGTTTAGGCATAGGAATCAACCTTCTGATTTAATAAGGGTAATGAAATTATAAATTCAGTATTTCCAGGAACCGAGTTTACTTGAATTTTACCTTGATGTTTATCAATGATTTTTTTGACAATATCTAACCCTAATCCGCTTCCTTCACCAGGGGATTTTGTGGTAAAAAAAGCATCAAATATACGGGGTTGGACTTCCGGTGATATTCCCGAACCAGTATCTGTAATTTTAACGTGAATATGCTCTCCTTTTAGGAAGACATCAATTTTTAAGGTTCCTTCATAATTCATGGCTTGTAGTGCGTTGTAAATTAAGTTAGTCCACACCTGATTCAGTTCATCTGGATAGCACCAGATGGATGGTGTGTCTTGGTAGTTTCTAAGGACATCAACTCCTTTTTTGAATTTATTTTGATACAAGGTAAGTACGGTTTCTAGTCCTGAAGTTATTTTGGTCAATTCTTTGTTATTTTGTAAATCATGTCTGGCATAACATTTGAGAGCAAAGACAACTTTGGCTGCTTGACTTGTGGCTGTAGAAACGGTTTTCACACTTTTCTGAATACTGGAAATTTGATAGGCCATATTGAGAACTTTACCGTTTTCTGGTTTGGCTAGTTTGGGAATGATATCGTTGATTTGGTCATAAATTCCGATGTCTACTAAGGTATCAGCGATCGCGTCTGCTTGTTCAACTTCATTGGCTTCGAGTTGGCGCACTAATTCTCTGCGATATTTACGTTTTTCTCGACTGGATATATGCTCATTGGATTGGTCAATTCGATCGCTGAGTTGGTAGAAGAATTTTTTCTGATCTTCTGTGATTGTTTCAAAAAAATCGGGTAACTCTTCTAGGGTGCGATTAAAAAAATCTGTTAAGTTATCGACGGAAGCGCGAATGGCTCCTAGGGGGGTATTAATTTCATGGGCTACTCCAGCGATGAGTTGTCCTAGGGCTGCCATTTTTTCTGATTGAATTAACTGAGATTGGGTTAATTTTAGTTGTTCTAATGTGAATTCAAGTTCTTTGTTTTTTTCTTGAAGCTGAGTTTGCAATAAGTTATTTTCTAAATGGGTTTTAACGCGAACTAAAACTTCATTGATTTCAAAGGGCTTGGTAATATAATCAACCGCTCCTAAATGAAATCCTTTGACTTTATCGAAGACTTCATTCATGGCTGTGATGAAAACGATGGGGATGGATTGGGTTTTGGGATCGCGTTTAAGCCTTTCACAGAGTTCATAGCCATTAATTCCTGGCATCATGATATCGAGTAAAATTAAATCCGGAGGACTGGCTGCAATGGCAGAGAGGGCTAAATTGCCATTGGGAACGGGGCGGACTTTATAGGCGTTTTCGCGCAAAATTTTTACCAAAAGTCGAAGATTTTCGGGGGTATCGTCAACGACTAAAATATCGGGTTTAGGAGGTGAAATGGTCTGAGAAGTCATAATTTTAATAGGGGGAGTCAAATAAAAATCAAACTTTAAGGATTGAAGTTATACCAGAAGTGCCGGTGACCCGACCCAGAGAGTTGAAGCAGGGCGATCGCCGGAATGGGTTCCGCCAGGTTTTCGGGAAGGCCTCCTGCTTCTCTATCACCATACAATCTAATGCGCAAACCGTGACCCCCAGATAGTAGACTAAACAGTACCTAGGCTTCACCCCATTGTAGAGCCATAGGTAATCGTAAAAATGTCTAATCCAGAGGCACACTTGAACCTATGACCACAACCGATCCAGTAAAACTCATGAAACAAGAAGTGGGTAAAGCAGCAGCATCCAAGGTAAAATCAGGGATGATTGTTGGCTTAGGAACCGGCTCAACTACTGCTTATGCTATTGAATATATCGGCGATCGCCTCAAATCGGGCGAAATTGAAAATATCGTTGGTATTCCCACCTCCTTTCAAGCGGAAGTTCTGGCTAGACAATATGGTATCCCCTTAACTACCCTAGACGTGATTGACCATATGGATTTGGCCATTGATGGTGCTGATGAGGTCGATCCTAACAAAAACTTGATTAAAGGCGGAGGAGCCGCCCATACTCGCGAAAAAATTGTCGATAGTTTGGCCGACCAGTTTATTGTAGTGGTAGACTCCGGTAAGCTGGTCGATCGCCTGGGATCTACGTTTCTCCTACCGGTTGAAGCGATGCCCATGGCTATAACCACGGTGATGAAAGCCTTGGAAAAACTGGGCGGTAAACCCCAACTGCGGATGGGAGTCAAAAAAGCAGGGCCGGTCATTACTGACCAAGGCAATATGGTTATTGATGTCAAGTTTGACTCTATTGATAACCCGGCTGACCTGGAAAAAACGATTAATAATATCCCTGGAGTCCTGGAAAATGGGCTGTTTGTTGGTGTGGCTGACCTAATCCTAGTTGGAGAGGTCAAAGACGGCCAACCGTCAGTTCGGGAATTTTAAGAGCGCTACGCGCTGGTGATGGGTAATGGGTAATGGGTAATGGGTCATCGGTCATCCTCCCCATCCCCCCATCTCCCTAAGTCCTCAACTCTAAGATCAACCGGGCAATATTGAAATAAATCAGCACCCCTAAAACATCCACCGCAGTAGTAATAAAGGGGGCAGACATGAGAGCCGGATCGAGGCCCAAGGAGCGAAACAAAAAGGGTAATCCGGAACCAGCAACAGAGGCTAAAATCGAAATGCCTAACAGGGATATGCCCACGGCGATCGCAACGGCCAGGTTAACCTTGAGCAAAAAGAGTGCCCCTAGGGTAGCTAGAATGCCCAAAGTTGCCCCCAACATGGAGCCAGCAATCGCCTCCCGGAATACCACTTGAGGCACGCCTAGAGAGCGAAATTCGTCCGTATTCAGCCCGCGAATGACCACCGTTGAGGACTGCGATCCCACATTTCCCCCGGTTCCGGTGAGCAAGGGAATAAAGGCCGACAGGACAGCATATTTAATAATTAATTCTTCCTGCGATTGAATAATAAACCCAGTTACTGCATTGGTTCCGAGTAAAATCAACAGCCACATCACCCGTCGTTGGGCGACCCTCCATAAACTCATCTGAAAATAATTATCGCCATCGGACTGAACCCCCCCAAAGGCATAAATATCTTCGGTGGCTTCTTGTTCGAGAATGTCAATCACATCATCAACGGTAATGATCCCCACTAAGCGTTCTTCTCGGTCTACTACTGGAACGGCCAAAAAATCATAGCGCTGGATCAGTCGAGCGACTTCTTCTTGATCGGTATTGGTGTGAACAAATACGGTTTCGCGAGTCATGACCTCACCAATTTTGCGATCGGGTTGGGCGATGATGAGATCCCGTAGAGATACAATTCCGGTTAGGCGACGGGCGCTATCGGTGACATAGAGATAAAAGACCGTTTCACTGACATGGGATAAATTGCGAATGCGTTCAATACTCTCGCTAACCGTATAGTTCTCCTTCAAGGCCAGATATTCTGGGGTCATGATCCGACCCGCACTATCCGGTTCATATCCCAGAAGTAAGTTCGTCGTCGCCCGTTCTGAGGGACTCATATGGTCGAGTACCCGTCTGACAATTTTGGCGGGGAGTTCGTCAAAGAGCCTCGCTCGGTCATCGGGAGACATTTTATCGACGATATCGATCACTTCTTGGCGCTGAAATTTTTCTAGCAGGGACTGTTGTACAGAAGAGTCGAGGTTTTCGTAGACATCGATCGCCTCAGCTTTGGAGAGTAAACGAAAGGCGATCGCTTGCATCGCCTCTGGTAACCCTTCAATGGCTTCGGCAATATCCGCCGGTTGTACGGGCACCAAAATCGCTTTAGCCCCCTGATAATCTTGGGTTTCCAGGAGGACTTCGAGTTGCTGACGCACCAATTCTCGTAACTCACGACGAGAGGTTAGGGAGGTGGTTGTTTCTTCAGTCACGGCAGGCCTCCTAAACTGAGTCGATGGCTGGATCTAGTGTAGTGGGTCTTGTCCCGGATTTATAGAGATGGGGGGATTGCCTATTGCCTATTCCTTATTCCTCATCAATGGTCAATTGAATGGGGGGCACGTCCCCTGCAAGAAGATGAACCTCACCAATAATGGCGCTGTGGGTATAGCCTAAATCTTGCAGGAGTTTTAAGCATTCTTGGGCTTGAGGTTGGGGAATACCCGCGACTAAGCCCCCAGACCATTGAGGATCGAACAAGAGGGGATAAACGGGATGGGAATTAAAAGTAGAGACATTTTGCACATAGCGATCGCCGACGCTGTTTTGCTCGTGGAATGGACTCCATCCGGTTTGGTGCAAACTTTCTAGGGCCCCTTCCAAAACCGGCAGACGATCGAGATTGAGGCTCATGCTCACAGAAGTCTTGTCTATCAGGGTGGCCAGATGGGCCAATAAACCCAAATTGCCCACTGCTGTGCAAGCGGTGGCTCCAGTTTCCACAAAGGTTAGGGATGCTGGATAATTGGACTGAATCATGGAGGCGATCGCCCCTTCTAACCATCGTCCCCTGCCTTTATACTGCTCCATGGCCACCCGTATAGCACCTATTCCCAAAGGTTTGGTGAGGATTAACACTTGTCCTGGTTGCAATTTTTGCGGATGTAAGACCTGTTCGGGATAACCATGGCCTTGACTAGAAAATCCTAGAGATAACCTTGGCCCCAGGGAAGCACGACAGGCGACCAATGGCGTTTGACTGACGGTTAAGGCTTGTAAAATTCCCGATAGCAGTTGATAGAGGGTTTCTTCCTGTTGCGTGGGTAGACTATGGGGCAATTGTATCCATCCTAAGACGCTATGGGGCGTGGCTCCCCTAGCGAGGAGGGGATTTAAGCAATGGTGGGTTGCTAACATCCCGAATAAGTAAGGATCGTGCCAACTATCGGTGAGTAAATCCATACTCTCTATGAGGATGCCAGGGGTGACCGAACAGAGGGCTACCTTGTCCCCAGGGTTGGCCAGATCGATTAAGGAGTCTAACTTGGGATTATCTGTGATAATTCTTTGGATGGCTGAAGAGATACGTTCTGGAGGAATGGGAATTGGGGCCAAGGAGGAATCAGTTGACGATCGCCCAAAGTTCTCAAACTGAGTCATAAATCGGCGATCGATCCAGTCCTTCCAGCGCCATAGGAGAGGGTTGGGGCCGAGTCCCCATTTGCCCCAAGAGGCGATCGCCTTGCCATCCCCTGTACCAATGAGTCCTAAAATCTGCTGTTGCGGGCGATAGGGTTTCGGTGCTTTACCTAAAATTTCCTGTTTTAAGTTCTCGTATAAGGGTTTGCCTTGGCGCACCGCAAACACCCCCGCCTTGGGCCGGGTATAATTCACCATAGTGGCAATATCCCCAGCCGCAAACACCTGGGGATGGGAAATCGATTGCAGGGAGTCCTTGACTAAAATAAACCCATCCTTATCGGTAGCTAAACCAGCCGCCTTTAACCAGGGGGGAGCTGAAGCTTGGGTGACCCAAAATATGCGATCGCAATCTAAAGTTAATCCTGACTCACACTCAATTCCCTGCTCTGAAACCTGGCTCACCCGTTCCCCTAAATGCAATTGAATATCCCGACGATGCATTAACTGAGTCAGACGTTTGCGCACCACTCGGTTATGGGAGGGCATAATTTCTTGCCCCTGATGAAAGAGATGAATTTCCGGAAACGAAGCCGTATACATTACAAAAGAAGCATCAATATTCCGCATTCCCCCCGTCGCTTGACGGCAGACAAATAGCCCCTGTTGCATCGTCAGCGCTAACTCTACTCCCCCTGCACCTCCCCCCACAATCCCTAGTTTTAGGGTTTGGGTCGGATGACGGGCAAAGGTTTCAATCGTCTCTCGCCAACGGTTGAGAAACTCAGAAACCGGTTTAGCGGGTATAGCATAGGTTGCCGCTCCGGGAACCTGGAGTTGGTTGGGGGTGCTGCCAATATCAATTGAGAGCAGGTCAAACTGGACGGGGGGACGGTGAGCGCAGAGAACCTGATTCCGCTTCAAATCTAAACCAATGGCCTGGTCTCGGTAGAGTTGGGCCCGAGCAAATTGACAGAGGTGGTGGAGGTCGATGTGGGTTTGGTCAAAGCTGTAAAATCCAGCAATATGCCCCGGTAGCATCCCAGAATAGGGAGTGTGTAGGGTATCGGTAATTAGGGTGAGACGCACTCCAGGTATGGGATTGAGGGCAAATTGGCGCAGGGCGATCGCATGGGCGTGTCCTCCTCCAATCAACACGATTTCTTTGCTCAGGGTCTGGGCCATGGGTTTAGAGCAGGTCTGATAAAACTGAACTCTAGTTTATATTAGGTTGGTAAGATTTCAGCCATGGACTGAGATTGCCATTAGAGTCAGTAATGGCGATCGGATCGAAGTATCGAGCTTTATCCGATGGCGTAATGTTAGCAGGGTAGAGATCGTATTGAGGATCTAAAATATCTTTGCCGATCGCTAATTAAAATGCGCTGTTTTTTGTTCATCATTCGGGATGATTGGATTCTACAATTCTGGCGATCGCCAACCTGAAGCGGATGCAAAAAAGTTGAGTGTTTTGCTCTTGCCTTACCCTGACCAAAGTAATTTTGGCGATCGCCAACCTCAATAAGATAATCTACATTAGAGCGTTACTTTGTAAATTTTCCGTTACAGTGTACAAATATATAAGCAAGTTCGCCAGCATGTTGGTGAATTGCTCCTGATGATACGGCTGTCCACCCTAGTTTGAGATTTCTTTGTATGCACTATTGTCCTACTGCATCAGTTTCCCAGGATTCGACTCGTCCCTCTGTCAAGGGTTCTGCTCTGAAAATTATTGCCTTTGGAGATAGTCTGGTTTATGGGTTTGGGGATGTGGAAGGTGGGGGCTGGGTGGAACGCCTGCGCCGCTCGTGGATGGCTCCAGAGAGTGCCGGTCATGTGGTTTATAATTTGGGGGTACGCGGCGATCGCACTCCCCAGGTTGTGCAACGGTTAGAATGCGAGTTTTGCCGCCGAGGAGAGTTGCGCAATCGAGTCCCCGATCTCTTAATCTTATCGGTGGGATTGAATGATTCAGCTTGTGTTTCTCGCCCCCAAGGCCGCAACTATACGGATTTTGACAAGTTTCAGGCAGAATTGAGCTATTTATTGGATCAATCCAAAGAACTCTGTCCCGTACTCTACGTGGGGATGGTTCCGGTGAATGAATCGAAAATGCCCTTTTTAGACTGTTTGTACTATAGTCACGAGCAACAGTATCGCTACAAGGAAGCCACGCGCCAAGCTTGCGAACAGCGCCAAATTCCCTATTTAGATTTATTCGATCTGTGGATGCAACATTCCCTCAATTGGCAACAGGAGCGCCTCGGCTCGGATGGACTGCATCCAAATGTTTTGGGATATCAAACCATTTTCCAACAAATTTGTGCTTGGGAACCCATTCGCAGTCTAGACCAGGGGGGCATCGGGTTTCCAAGTTCTCGGCGATCGCTACAATATTATCACTGAGACCTACACCTGTAAAATGAGGACAGCTTCTGTTGCCTGAACAGAGAAAAGATAAAATAGGAGTCTAATTTTTAAGTTATACGTTCTCATTCCCCATGACTCCTCTCGGCTCTGTTGTTCAAGGTTCCCTGTCTAAAGGATTAGAAGTACGCTTACATCCGGATGTCTCAGTCGAGGAAATGCGGGTGGGCAAATTTCTGGTGATTCAGGGTCGGCGATCGCGCTTTTTCTGTCTGTTGACTGATGTAACATTAGGAACTGCGAGTCCGCGCATTTTAGCCAATCCCCCCGATCCCAATAATTTCTTTTTGCAAGAAGTCCTAGCTGGGAGTAGTACCTACGGAACCCTGGAAGTCACTCCCATGCTGATGATTACCCCGGAAGAACAGAAGCAAGCATCGCTTCCGGCTGTTGAATCGAAATTAGCCTCATTTTCTGCCCAAACTTCCGTTGAGTTTACCCTCAAACCGGTGAAAACCATTCCCAGCCACTTTAGCCAAGTATATGAAGCCCAAGAGCTGGATTTTCGTACCGTTTTTGGTTGGGAAGATGACCCCCATCGCCATAATTTTTCCATTGGTCAACCTGTGGATATGGAGGTTCCCATTTGCATTGATTTAGACCGATTTGTAGAACGCAGTAACGGAATTTTTGGTAAATCGGGAACGGGTAAATCATTTTTAGCTCGCCTCTTGCTCTCTGGAATTATTAAACAGCGAGTAGGCGTGAATTTAATCTTTGATATGCATTCTGAATATGGTTGGGAAGCGGTTTGTGAAGGCAAAACCGTTAACACCGCTAAAGGATTAAGACAACTGTTTCCCTCCCAAGTGCAAGTGTATACCCTCGATCCAGAATCGGCTAAACGCCGAGGCATTCGGGATGCCCAAGAACTATATTTAAGTTTCGAGCAAATCGAAGTCGAAGATCTGGCCTTAGTGCAACAGGAACTCAATCTATCAGAAGCGAGTTTAGATAGTGCCCTATTGTTGAAAAATCAATTGGGCAAAAATTGGATCTTAGAACTGTTGAATATGAGTAACGAACAGATCCAGGATTTTTGTCTCGATAATAATGGTAGCAAATCCTCGGTTACAGCGCTGCAACGAAAACTCAACCGCCTGACACAACTGAAATATTTAAGGGGAGTGACGCGCCAAAATCCTTTTGGGCAAATTCTAGAGACGTTAGCTGCGGGTAAGCATGTGGTGATTGAGTTTGGTTCTCAAGCGAATCTTCTCTCTTATATGTTAGCCACCAATATGATTACTCGCCGAATTCACCAATCCTATGTGAAGAAAGCCGAACATTTTTTACAGACGAAAAAATCGAGCGATCGCCCCCTTCCCCTGGTGATTACCATAGAAGAAGCTCACCGGTTTCTCGATCCGAGCATCAGTAGCCAAACCATTTTTGGCACGATCGCCAGAGAAATGCGGAAATATTTTGTGACGCTCTTAGTGGTCGATCAGCGTCCCTCTGGGATAGACAAAGAAGTGATGTCCCAAATGGGAACCCGCGTGACCGCCTTACTGAATGATGATAAAGATATTGAAGCCATTTTTACCGGGGTTTCTGGGGCCGGAAACTTGCGATCGGTTCTCTCAAAACTTGATTCTAAACAACAGGCTTTAATTCTAGGTCATGCCGTTCCCATGCCGGTGGTCGTGCAAACTCGTCCCTACGATCAAAAATTCTATACCGAAGTCGGTGAAACTGCTTGGGAAGAGATCCCCGATGAAGATATTTTTGCCGCAGAAGAAGCAGCCATGAGTGACTTAGGGTTTTGAACTCTATCCCCAATCTTTTCGGTTTTATAGCACAATAGAAAATGGGGATCAATGATGGCAAATCAATAATGTCGAGACTGCAACACAGTTGGATAGAAGATTACACCATCCTTCTTGGGGAGTATCTACAGGAGGGAACATATCCCCCTAAACTGGAGGAATGGATAGAAGAGGCGATCGCCGCCCAAATTCCCCTATCCACCCTATCTCATTGGCATCATCACAGTCTTTCTCGATTTCTCCAGCGCGATCTCAACCCCGAAAATTGGCCCCCATTACTTCATAAAGCCGCCAGATTCCAAAGCCATAGCTTAAGCCTTTACAGTCAACAGTGGGGTTTAACCCCCCCAGATCGTTGGCAAGTGTTAGGCAAAGAAAGCGCCGATATCATCTGTATTGAAGACACGGAAGATCGGATTCTGGATATTAATCCAGCAGTAGAGAGGATTTTAGGATATACCCCCCAAGAATTAATCGGCCAACTAGGGTTCGATTTTGTTCATCCTGACGATCGCCCCTCCGTCAAGGCCGCTTTTTCTAAACTGGTGACTGGGCCCTACGCCTCCGAGCGGGTGGAATACCGCTTTCGTCATAAAGATGGCTCTTGGCGCTATCTTCAGTCCACGGGCACAAATTTACTTTATCATCCCAGCGTGCAAGGGATCGTGGTCTATAGTCGGGATATTACAGACCAAAAAGAACAAGACATCAAACTTAAAGAGTACATCGAGTTTGAACACTTGATGAGTCGTCTGTGTTCTCAGTTTATGCGCTTAAACGCCCATGAACTCGGTCGGGAGATCGAACCGGCGATCGGCTGTTTGGCTCAACATTATGATTGCGATCGCGCCTATCTATTTGAATTGGTGAGCGATCGCCAGATTGCCCAGTTGCGCTATCAATGGCATCATCCTAAAATCAGCCCCTTACCCGTCTTCTGGCATCAAATTCCTGTGGAATTAATCCCTTGGTGGATGGAGAGCCTGCAAAAACAACAAACTATCGTCATTAACGCCCTACAAGATTTTCCTCCAGAAGCCAAAGCAGAACAGGCCATCGCCTCGGCGATCCAAACTCAATCTTTATTGCTGATTCCCCTAATCGAAAATGATGATTTCATCGGATATCTAGGATTTGCCACCATTCGAGCTACTCACACCTGGACTGAAGATCGCATCGCCCAACTGCAATGGGCGAGTGAATTACTCACCCATACCTTAAAGCGACAACGGGCGGAATTAACCTTAGAACATCTTCGGGAACAGATGGAACAGCACATTGAGCAGCGTACCCAAGAACTGCAACAGGTGAATCATAAACTTCAGGCAGAAATTAGGGAACGCTACCAGATTGAAAACGCCCTACGCCAAAGTGAAGTTCGATTTCGCCATATCTTTGAAGATAGTCCCCTAGGAATTGCGATTCTCAATCCTGAGTATGGCTTAGAACGGGTTAACCTATCCTTGTGCCGCATGTTAGGCTACTCTCCCCTAGAGTTGGAATCGCTAAATTTAGTCGATTTACTCCATCCGGGCGATCGGGAATTAGCCCACAAACTCCTCAGACGGTTAATGAATGGGGAAATTCCTTCCTTTCAGGTTAAACAACGCTGTATTCATCAGACCCAGGACTTTTTGTGGGTTAAGCTGATTGCCTCTGTCATTTCTACTGCCGATCCCTGGGTACAAGCGTCGGAGCCAACTCCTGCTTATGGGATCGTTATTGTCGAGAATATTAGTAAGGGCAAGCAAGCAGAG
This sequence comes from Roseofilum halophilum BLCC-M91, assembly GCF_030068445.1. Lineage (GTDB taxonomy): Bacteria > Cyanobacteriota > Cyanobacteriia > Cyanobacteriales > Desertifilaceae > Roseofilum > Roseofilum halophilum. The sequence continues at coordinate 25,520 of NZ_JAQPOK010000064.1, forward strand.
GAAACCCTACAGTTAATTCAATTTACCCTCAATCGGGTAATGGATGCCGTCTTACTCGTCGATGCTCGCGGTCAATTGATCTATGTCAACGATCGCGCCTGTCAAACCTTGGAATATTCCCGCGACCAATTATTACAGATGAAAATTAGCCAGATCGATCGCTCCTATCACGATCGGAGTTGGCCCCTCTATTGGCAAGAGGTGAAACAATCGGGATTTATGCGCCTGGATTCCACCTACGAAACTCAATCGGGTCTGGAGATTCCCGTCGAAATTAATCTCAATTTCTTTCAGTATAAGGGCTTAGAGTATAGCTGTGCGATCGCCCGCGATTTGCGCGATCGCCAAAAAGCAGAAGCGGCTCTACAAAAAAGTCAACAACTACTAGCCACATCCCAGAAGGCTGCTGGATTAGGCAGTTGGGAGTTCGATCTGCTCACCCAAGAAATTTTTTGGTCAGATGAAGTCTTCCGCATTTTTGGTCAAGATCCCAGTTGGGAAAACGCTCCAACCTATGCCCAACATCTTCGACAATATCACCCCGACGATCGGGCCCAATTTCAATCGTTAGTTGAGCAAGCCATTTCCCAGGGAAAAGAATACGATTTTGAATTACGAATTCTTCACTCTTCCGGTGAAGTCCGCACCGTTTGGGCCCAAGGACAAGTCATGTTTAACGATCGGGGAGAGGCGATCAAACTCTTTGGACTCATTCAAGATATTACCGATCGCAAACAGGTAGAACTCGCCCTGAAAGAAAACGAAAGGCGCTACCGAACCTTAGTGTCTCACATTCCAGGGATTATCTATCGCTGTTTACCCAATCTCGATTGGACAGTTGAATTTATTAACGATGCCATTGAAGACATCCTCGATTATAGCGCAGAGGAAATGATGTCTCCAATTGCACCCGGTTTAGCAGCATTGCTTCATCCGGAGGATTTACCTTGGGTACGAGAGGAGGTTCAATTAGCTTTAGAGCAACACTCTCCCTTTGAACTCGAATATCGCATGATTGCCCGTGACGGCAGTATCCGTTGGGTTTACGAGAAAGGTCAAGGAGTCTGGAATGAGCAACAGGAGGTGGTTTATCTCGATGGTGCAGTTTTTGATGTGAGCGATCGCAAACAAGCGGAAGCCCAACTCAAAGCGTCCTTAGCAGAAAAAGAAGTGCTGCTGCGGGAAATCCATCACCGAGTTAAAAATAATCTCAATATTATCTATAGTTTACTGGATATGCAATCGAGACAAGTCAGCGATCCCGACCTCAATTCCCTGTTACTCGATAGCCAAAAACGCCTCAAAACCATGGCTCTGATTCATGAGAAGCTCTATTGCTCCAAGAGTCTCTCCCGGATTGATTTTGCCGAATATATCCATAGTTTAGTTCTGAGTATTTCTGCTTCCTATGGGATGCAATCCCATCAGATTCACTTAGATATTGATGCCGATCCCGTGCAACTGAATATCGAAACCGCCATTCCCACGGGTTTAATTATCAATGAATTAGTCACCAACGCCTTAAAACACGCTTTCCCAGACCATCGAGAAGGAACAGTATGGATTGAATTCCGTGAAATTAACCATGGACAACTCGATTTAACAATTGCTGATAATGGAATAGGTCTACCCTCTGAGGCTAGTGGGCAACCATCCCCTTCCCTAGGAATGCGTTTAGTGTATATTCTAGCCGATCAGTTAGATGCAGATCTACAAGTTCAATCAGAGAATGGAACCCGTTTTCACTTAACATTTGAACAGAGTTCTTAATCAGGTGATTTAATATGATAGATGTAGCCAAAAAAGTTTTAATTGTTGAAGATGAGCTGATTGCTGCTCATAACTTAGCGGATAATATTCAACAATTAGGGTATGAAGTTGCGGGCATTGTCAAAACGGGAGAAGCTGCGATCGATCGGGTTATGGCTAATCCACCCCATTTGATTTTAATGGATATTAAGTTACAAGGTACAATGAGTGGCATTGAAGCAGCCCGTGCCCTTCAAGACTATGATATTCCCATTGTTTACTTAACCGCGTTTAGTGATGCAAACACCTTGGAAGAGGCAACTGACACCTTGCCCTATGGCTACCTGAATAAACCGGCAAAGCTAGAAGATATTAAATCGGCGATCGCCATGTCTCTGGTGAAACACCAACAGGATCAAAAAATCAAATCCCTTTGGCATCAAGAGCAACACCTCAATCAGCTCAAGTCTCGTTTTGTATCCATGATTTCCCATGATTTGCGGGCCCCGTTAACCCATATTTTGGTTTCTCTAGAAATTTTGAGGCAATATGGTAATGAATTGAGTTCATCTCAAAAAAATAAGCAGTTCGATCGAATGCAAGTCGCCATTAAAAATATGACGCTACAACTGGAAGGAATGCTGACCATCGATCAGGTTGAGTCAAATAAATTACCGGTCAATCCTGTGCAGATTAATGTGGTCAATTTTTGTCAAGAAAGATTGGATTTTTTTGAAGTTATTGCTAACCAGAAAAGTTACTTGAAGTTTGACTACGATCGGGATAGTTTATGGTTGTATCTTGATGAAGATATCCTTCAGCATATTTTAAATAATTTACTTTCTAATGCGATTAAATATTCACCGGAAGGCGCAGAGGTGACTTTAAAGTTAAGGGCTGAACGGGAGGGTGTCGTCTTAGAAGTCAGCGATCGCGGGATTGGAATTCCCCCAGAGGAGTTGGACAATCTTTACAATCCCTTTGAACGGGCGAGTAATGTGGGCAAAATTAAGGGAACAGGTATTGGATTATATATTGTTAAACAAGCTGTGGAATGCCATCAGGGAACCATTGAGGTTTTGAGTCAGGTAGGGGTGGGGACAACGTTTCGGATTTGGCTACCTTCCCTACCACAGTTGGACGAAACCATACCATTGAGTCGTATGGAGCAGGATTGAGAGTGCGGGCATCTTGCCCGCTTCTTGAATCCAATTCACCGGATTTGATATTACTCGCGAGCAAGACGTTTGTCCTGCGGACACGCTACGCACTCCCGAAAACCTATTACACTATTTTAGATGAAACAATCCAGTAGGGTGGACAGGACGTAAAGCTGTCGCCTTTCTAGAAATCATCTTTAGAGGCGATCGCCTCTACCATCCGCTTAATCACTGCTGCGATCGGCATTTCCCCCAATTCTCCCCTAGCACGGGTACGAATATTCAGGCTCTCGGATTCCATCTCCTTCCCTCCAATCACACTCATAATCGGAACCTTCTCCTTCTCCGCATTGCGAATCTGTTTACCCAACCGCTCCCCACTGCGATCCACTTCCACGCGGATATTGTAATTGAGCATTTGCTCGGCCACCTTTTGGGCAAAGGGCAGTTGAGTTTCGCTCACCGGTAACAAGCGAATTTGTACCGGAGCTAACCACAGGGGAAAATCCCCCGCATATTCCTCAATCAAAATTCCCACTAACCGTTCTAAAGAACCGAACGGAGCGCGGTGAATCATCACCGGACGTTCGCGAACTCCTTGCTCAGAAACATAGGTCAGATCGAAGCGCTCTGGCAAAGTATAATCCACCTGTACCGTTCCCAATTGCCATTCCCGGTCTAAGGCATCCCGGAAAATAAAGTCGAGTTTCGGCCCGTAAAAGGCCGCTTCCCCGATGCCTTCAAAATGATCCATACCCAACGTTTCCACGGCCCGACGGATGGCATTTTGGGATTTTTCCCAGGCTTCATCTGAGCCAATATACTTGTCCAAGGTTGGGTCGCGGAAACTCAATCGGGCCCTAAAATTACTCAACCGCAAGTTTTTAAACACAGTTAGAGTTAAATCCACCACATTTAAAAACTCTTCATCCAACTGTTCTGGGGTCAGAAATAGGTGCGAGTCATCTTGAGTAAACCCGCGTACCCTCGTCAGTCCCCCCAGTTCGCCCGATTGTTCATAGCGGTAAACCGTGCCAAACTCAGCTAACCGAATCGGCAGTTCTCGGTAGGAATGGAGCTGACTTTTATAGATTTGGATATGGAAGGGACAGTTCATGGCTTTGAGGACAAACCCTTCTGCTTCCGATTCTCCCATCATTGGGAACAGGTCATCTTTGTATTTTTGCCAATGACCGGAGGTTTTAAACAGGTCTACCCGACCAATGTGGGGAGTAACGACCTGTTGATAGCCCCGTTTGAGTTGTTCTTGTTTGAGGAAGTCTTCGAGTAAACTGCGAACGGTTGCGCCTTTGGCTGTCCACAGGGGGAGACCGGGGCCCACTTCATCAGCAAAAATGAATAATCCCAGTTCTTTACCGAGTTTGCGGTGGTCTCGTTTGAGGGCTTCTGCTTTGCGCCGTTGATATTCGGCCAGTTGTTCGGGGGTTTCCCAGGCGGTTCCGTAAATGCGCTGAAGTTGGGCTTTGTTGGCATCTCCGCGCCAATAGGCTCCGGCTACACTTTCCAGGGCGATCGCCTTCGGGTTAATATCAGCCGTAGTCTCTACATGGGGCCCAGCGCATAAATCCCACCATTGATCGGCTAAATGATAGATCGTAATCGGTTCGGTTTGGATATCGTCGAGGATTTCCAGTTTATAGGGTTCTTGTAGTTGTTCAATCCGTTGCTTGGCTTCTTCCCGACTCACTTCTTCGCGAACGACGGGGAGTTTGCGGTTGATGATCTTGATCATCTCTTTTTTGATCGCCTTTAGGTCTTTTTCCGTAAAGGGTTCGGGACAATCAAAATCGTAGTAAAACCCATTTTCGATCCAAGGGCCAATGGTGACTTGGGCTTTGGGAAAGAGTTTCTGTACCGCCATGGCCATGATGTGGGAGGTAGTATGGCGGATTTTTTTTAACGTCTCCGATTCACTGGTGCGAGGCAGATGGATTTGAGGCGTTTCTTGTTCCATGGGTTGGGTTGGTTTGGAGTCTTCTGGAGGCATGGGTCGCTTAATCGCAAATAAGGGACGCTCTTAATGAGTTTAGATCAATTAGGGAATAGGTAATAGGCAAACCCCCCCTGTATCCCCCCAAGGGGGGAAGGCAATAGGCAATAGGGTATTTCTCCTTGTCCCCGTGTCCCCGTGTCCCCGCGTCTCCGCGTCCCCCCCATCTCCCCATCTTCCCATCCCCCCATAAGCCGGATCAATCTTAAGTGAAGCTTAAATTTCTAAATGTAAAGAAACGTAACTTACGTTAAGCTTATGATAGAGATTATTGGTAAATCCTAGATTGATCGCGATCGGGGCCAGATGGCCCCTAGACTCCGATTCAATACCCCTTTTGATTAAAACGCAATTTGGAGAGTTGTATAATGCTACATCTGCTTTACGTCTTTGCTTTCACCACCTTAGCGTTTATCGCCGTTGGCAATTTAATCCGCAACTTGATGGTTCTCGGTTCCGAAAGCACGCGCAACTATCCCCCGAAGGTAAACGATATTCCAGTCGATTCCCATCGCACTTCCTCCACTCAGGTTCCCCATCCTGAGTTTTTGGATGAAAGCGGAACGGTGATCAAAGAACCTCTGTTGGTGATGCGATCGATTACCGTAGAGGATGCCCGTGAAAAGCTGGATTCTCTGTATAATTCTTCTCCAGAGTCTTCCGTTAAGGATCGGCAAGACGATCGTTAAAATTCTGTTGAGATAATATTTATATCTAATTCGGTGATAGGGTTAAGTGGGAAAGAAACTGGATGGGAAAAAATTGAACCCTGCTTAACCCTTGATAAATTTACTCCATTCACACCGTGTAGTTCTTGAAGGGTTAAGCTAACCGGAATTGGGGATAAAGCTTGAGTTCATCTGGATTAAAGGTTCTGGCCCAGTTGACGAGATCTTGGGTGACGGTATGGGAATTCTTGGGTTTGATCAACAGAGCAATATATTGATCTTTTTGTTTGACCACAATTGCTCGGTATCCATCGGCATAGGTACTGGCATAATGGAAGCCATCGAGTTGCAGGGAGGACATGAGAAGCGATCGCAGTCCCAAAGCCTGAAACACCGTTTGTACCCAACTCACATTATCCACTTCATCCGTTACCAAATATTCACGGGGTAAACCGCTCAAATCAAACACTGCTGCACCGACTACTGACGTTAAATACAGATCTTGTTTAGCTAAATTTGGGGACTCAGAGGGGTTAGGCTGAGAATCAGTAGTCATTGGAGACTGGCTTACTTTAGATGAATGAGTAGAAATGCAGGTTGTAGAAACATTAGGATATTCATACACCCAATTGCAACCAGATAGCTCTGCTTCTGTTTTCCCCAATACTATAATCCTTAGTGTTGGATAAAGGTCTTGCAAGCGCCAACAAAACCTTTGGGTTTGATGTTGCAGGAAAAGTATATCTAAAATCAATAAATCTGCCACCTTCTGCCGCACACTGTGTAATAACTCCTGGGTATTGCGGCAAATTTGGGTATGGGATGGTTGCCGATCGATGAGATCGCGGACACAATTTTCTGCAAACCGAGTCGAAGCCAAGATTATATTTAGGGTTTGCTGTTGAGAAACTGGATTCATAACAGAAAGTTTCATATGTTCTCCTTTTGCGCGACACCAGTCAAATCAATCACATTATATTAAAGGGATTTTGCCTAGAATTTAAATAGACTCACTCTCATAGGGATCAATAGGGATCGCTACACCTTTGATTAACAGTATTCCTTAAGTAAATTATAAGGCCAATTTATCCACTGATTTTGCCTGGCAATTAAGTCTTAATTCCCATGATGTTTCTATTCTCTGTCCAGTTAAAAAGCTTGGAGATGCACTGGCGGATCGACTTATTTTAGGTGTAATACTGCTAACATGGTCTCTCCCTTAACTGTAGCCGTTGAGGGTTGTACCTCCGACGAGGGCCAGGTTCCAGGGTTGAAAAATAATATATAGAGTATTGTCTATGGATAACCCCCAAACAAACTCAGCAATTCTTTGTTTACAAATATTAACCAAAGTACATACAATGTAGGAGTAGGCAATGAGTATATATCCTCAATTATGTTTGGCAATTCATTTCCTTGGTTAAGTGCAATCATTCTATTTCCCCTTGTGGCGGCTCTCGCCATCCCTCTGATTAGCGATCGCCATACCAAGCTCGTCCGTTGGTACGCCCTAGGCGTAGGTCTCGTAGACCTAGTAATGACTCTCTACGCTTTCGGCTCCCACTACAACTTTCAACAATCCACCATTCAACTGGCTGAATCCTATCCCTGGATTCCCCAGCTCGGTCTCAACTGGTCTTTAGCTGTAGATGGCTTATCCATGCCCCTGATCGCCCTGAGTGCCCTAGTCACCACCGTGGCGATCGCCGCATCCTGGAACGTCAACCACCGCCCCAGACTGTTCTTCAGCCTGCTGCTGATCATGTACAGTGCCCAGATCGCGGTGTTTGCAGCCCACGACCTGCTTCTATTCTTCCTAACTTGGGAGTTGGAACTCGTCCCCGTTTATCTGCTCATCTCCATCTGGGGGGGACAAAAGCGCCTCTACGCTGCGACTAAATTCATCCTCTATACCGCTTTAGCTTCCATCTTCATTCTAGTTGCGGCCCTAGCCATGGCCTTCTACGGCGACACCGTAACCTTCGACATGACGGAACTAGCGAACAAACACTATCCCAGAGCCTTCGAGCTACTCGCTTACGCCGCCTTCATCATCGGTTTCGGTGTTAAGCTCCCCATCTTCCCTCTACACACTTGGCTTCCCGATGCCCACTCCCAAGCCTCCGCTCCCGTCTCCATGATTCTGGCTGGCGTACTGCTGAAAATGGGCGGTTATGGCATCATCCGTCTAAACTTGGAAGCTCTTCCCCATGCCCACGCTTACTTTGCTCCCGTCCTGGTTATCCTCGGCATTGTTAACATCGTCTACGGTGCATTCAACGCTTTTGCTCAAGGCGATCTCAAACGCCGCCTGGCTTGTTCCTCCATCTCTCACATGGGATTTGTTCTCATCGGTATCGCCTCCTTCAATGAACTGGGCTTAAACGGCGCAATGCTGCAAATGCTCTCCCACGGACTGATTGCGGCTGCCCTGTTCTTCCTGGCTGGAGTTGCTTACGAACGCACCCATACCCTGGCTTTAGCGAAAATGAGCGGACTGGCTCAAAGTATGCCCAAAGTCTTCGCCCTCTTCACTGCGGCATCTATGGCTTCTTTAGCTCTGCCGGGTATGAGTGGATTTGTGGGAGAACTGAGCGTTTTCTTGGGAGTTACCACCAGCGATGTTTATTCCTCTGGCTTCAAAGTTGTGGTCATCGGTTTAGCGGCTGTCGGTTTAATTCTGACCCCCATTTATCTGCTCTCCATGATGCGCGATATCTTCTACGGTGAAGAAACCGGTGTGGTTGTTGATGGCTGGATGGATGCTAAACCTCGCGAAGTGGCGATCGCCTTCTGTCTGTTGCTCCCCATCATCGGTATCGGTCTCTATCCGAAAATCGCCACCCAAACCTACGATATCAAAACCACGGCGATCGCCGAACAAACCCGCGAAGTTCTCACCGTGGTTGCCCAAGAGCGCTCACGCCTCTACTCCGGAAACTTCTATATTCCTAATGTTCCCGCAGCAAAAGCGCCCGCTCTGTTAGGAGTAATGGACAATATCTCCGGTTCCGCCTAAGCGACATTCGTCAAACAGTGGTACTTAGATTCCCAATCTCGACAACCATCAGATTCAGGGCCATGAGGGTGAATAGCACAAACCAATAAATTGCCCCCCGGACTCCCGCCATAGTAGTAGCGACAAGCTTCACAACGGCGGGATTTTTCCGCTTTTCCTAGGGCTACAGCCTTGAGTTTTGCCGCTAAATCGTGGTTTGGCTCCAGTGCTAAGGCTTTTTCAAACGCTTGCAGTGCCCATTCTTGATTGTCAAAATCCTGCAACCACATTAACCCCACCTCTGTCCAATCATCGGCCGGAGTCGGATGAAAACAGGATTTGCCTTGACTCAGGAGTTTACCGATCAGGGTTTCTACCAGTTCCGGAGGTTGAAACGGTTTGGCGATATAGCCATCGGCTATCGTGAGTCCTCGCACTCGATCCCGTTCATGATTTTTAACCGTGCAGAAAATAATCGGAATATGGCGAGTTTTGGGGTTTCGTTTCAAGGCCCAACAGAGCTGATAGCCATTCAAGTTGGGAGAAACAATATCAGCAATCACCAGATCGGGTAAATGCTGCTGGATTTGGCTTAAAGCTTCAAGTCCATCGCCTGCTTCTAATGTCTCGAAACCTACCGATCGCAGTAATTGGGCGATCGCCGCTCTTTGAGCGCTGCTATCCTCAAACACAAATACGGTACTCATAAAGGGCTTATCCGTTGATTCCAGGGTGTTCCAATGGGTTTAAGATACCCAACCTGGATGACAAATCCATCAACTCTAACCCAAAAGTACGCATCACTACGGTTGACAAGGTAGAATGAATTTGTTAACAATCCGCGATCGCCTAAGTAAATTTCCCGTCAACTTACTCTTGGTCTAACAAAACTCGCAAAAACAAAGCCGGAGTTAAAATTTGCGTGCCGTGATAATATTTCACTGAGAGCAAATGCTTATCGACGGACACCAAATAATCTGCTTTCACTTCATAAGCTGCTGCTAAAAACTTGTTATCATCTGGGTCGATGTCATCAAGGTAAGTAGCTTGGTAAATTCCAGGAATATGGAGCGCGATCTCTGTAATCTCCCTGAGTAAATCTTCGATATCTGCTAAATTAACTTGCTGTCTCACCAACCTCGTAATCAGTTCCTCAAGCAAAGCTGGAGCCATCACTAAACTAAAGCGTCCCTCACGCCATAACGTTAAAATTTGCCGAGGACTACTTTGACGGGTTGGACGAAGCATAGCAGCCACAAATACAGAAGTATCAATGACAACTTTAATCATCAATCTTCATTCCATTTCTAGAAGACTTGGATTGTTCAAGCTGTTCCCCAATGCGATCGACAGTCGCCTCAAAATCTGCCCAAATTTCTTCAGCCGGACGCGGTGGCATCGCTGAGGCGATCGCAAATGCCTTGTCAATCAACTCTCTAGCTTGACGAAGTTCCTCGGCGCTTGGGGGAGTGGGATCGACTTCGATTGAGTCCCACTCTAAGAACAACACATCGTTCGGCGTACATTGAAAAAAACCACACAGTTGCGCTAGGGTGTCGAAGGCGATCGCCTCTGCCGAACCATTCTCTAATTCCCGGATTTGCTCTAGGTCAATTCCCGTCACTTCGGCAATGTCTTCATTACTAATGTTGCCGTAACTTGCCTTTAATTGAGATAACTGACTTTTGACTTTCATGGGGTTCTAAAAAATACTGTTTATGAGTTAAATCATTATATTATAGCAACTTTAATTTTGCCCTCATCCCCCAGCCCCTTCTCCCACGGGAGAAGGGGAGAAAAACACCTCCGGCGATAAAGCTCCTTTTTTACTGCTCAGTTCTCTGCGATCGAGCTATAATCAACGCGATAGGGTTTGCAAGGATTGACTTATTACTTATTACTCATTACTTATTACTTAAAAAAGTAAGCGATCGCTTATATTTTCCCATTTCCTGCCTAAAATAAAACAGTCCCCCTTGAAACTCAGTTCCCCCATGAACAAGCTCCGAAAACAACTCTACGCCCTCATACTGGCCTTAGTCTGTACCAGTGCCCTGCTTTTAGGCGGGATTACACTAGGACAGGCTCAACCCCCAATTCATACAGAAGTGGTGGAATATCAACAAGAGGATGCCATTTTAGAAGGCTATCTCGCCTACGACCCATCCAGTAATAATCAACGTCCTGGAGTATTAATTATTCATGCTTGGAAAGGCTTAGGAGAATTTGAAAAAGAGCAAGCCGAAAAACTGGCGCAGATGGGTTATGTAGCTTTTGCTGCTGATATTTACGGTCAAGGCATTCGCCCAGAAACCACCGATGAAGCCAGGGAACAAGCCACCTATTATCGTTCTAATCGTCAATTATTGCGCGATCGCGCCCAAGCCGGTTTAGCCTATCTCAAACAACATCGGCTCACCCACTCCAAACAAACCGCCGCCATCGGCTACTGTTTTGGCGGCACAACCGTTCTCGAACTCGCTCGCAGTGGGGCAGAAGTCTCCGGAGTCGTCAGTTTCCACGGCGGCCTCGACACCCCCAACCCAGAAGATGCTAAACAAATAAAAGCCAAAGTTCTCGCCCTTCATGGAGCAGACGATCCCCTCGTTCCCCCCGAAGAAGTCGCTGCTTTCCAACAAGAAATGCGTCAAGCTGGGGTAGACTGGCAACTGATTGCCTATGGCGGTACGGTTCACAGCTTTACGAATCCTAAAGCTGGTAATGACCCCTCAAAAGGATCGGCCTATAACCCAGACAGTGCCCGCCGTTCCTTTGCCGCCATGGAACTCTTCTTTGACGAACTCTTTCATTGACATCCTCACCGCCCTAGAAGGACGGTGATTCCTATTCATGTCCGCGAAGCGGAAATCTCACAATTTAGGTTTCTGCTTCATAGCAGTTGCCTTCACAGATTTACTCTGCTCTGGTCTTACACTCGCTCCACAGACTGACACCGCAAGTCCTGCGGCCAATATGTTTTTGCTGGCATTGATATCGCGATCTAAATGTATGCCACACTTAGGACATTCCCATTGCCGAATATTTAACGGCATCTTTTCAACCACATGCCCGCAATTACTACAACGCTTAGAACTAGGAAACCACCTATCTATCTTGATATAGTTTCTGCCA
>NZ_JAQPOK010000065.1 GCF_030068445.1 Roseofilum halophilum BLCC-M91
GATACCATTGTATCCCCTCAGTTTCCAGACTGGGTTGTATCAGTACAAGAACTGCTGAATCCGCCCTTAGTAGAAGGGTTAATTAAAGCCGAGCAAGAGAAACTGAAAACCCTAGAACAAGAAGCCGAGCAGGAACGCCAACGGGCAGACACTGAACGCCAAAGGGCAGACACTGAGCGCCAAAGAGCAGAAAAACTCGCCGATCGCTTGCGACAAATGGGCATTAATCCCGATGAATTAGAATAATGGGGTGGAAACGGTGGGCAGTGCCATACTTGCCTGCCACGCTTCCCGGTTTCTAGTTCCTTATCTGTAACTGTGCCATGAAATCTCTGGTCGTCGCCACGAGCAACCCCGGTAAATTAGAAGAAATTAAAGCCTATTTTGAGTCGCTCGATATTAACTTTCTGCCCAAACCCCCAGAATTAGAAGTCGAAGAAACGGGGGATACGTTTGTAGAAAATGCCTGCTTAAAAGCCTCAGACGTGGCTAAAGCCACGGGAGAATGGGCGATCGCCGATGACTCTGGACTCGCCATTGATGCGCTTAACGGCGCTCCAGGCATCTATTCTGCTCGTTATGGTAATACGGATACCGAACGGATTGAGCGAGTTCTCAAGGAATTAGCCCATGAAGAAAATCGCCGCGCTCACTTTGTTTGTGCGATCGCCCTTGCCGATCCCTCTGGAAACATCGTCCTCAGTAGCGAAGGCATTTGTCCCGGTGAAATTCTCCAAGCCCCCAGAGGAAACGCCGGATTTGGCTACGATCCCATTTTCTATCTTCCCCAACATCAACGTACCTTCGCCGAATTCACCCCAGAGATGAAACATCATCTTTCCCATCGGGGAGAAGCCTTTAAGGTCTTTTTACCTCAATTTCAACAGCTCTGGCACTAAGCCATTCACCCTAAAGAAACTCAAGCGCTCAGAGTCATTTCTCTGAGCGCCATAGCTGGCAATTGCGAGTAATCGAGCGGTGGACATCTGGCTGAGGATCGGTTCAGGCTGGAAGCATACCCATAAGAGCCTTCACGGAGTCAGCCTCAGCGATAAGCGATACAGCCCTTGGCACGGTAATGAGATACAACACCTTTAAGATCCCCCGTTCCAAGAGGCGGACTTTTACTGCCCCCTGTTTTAAGGGGAGTTGGGGGATCGCAATGTACGGCATAGAGCAAGGAAAATGCTGTAACTCTCCACTGCTGTCATCAGCTCACTGCAATCACCCTCTTAGATTGCCTCGTAGTCAGACTCTCCGGTTCTAATGCGAACCACCCTTTCCACAGGAGAAATAAAGATTTTCCCATCTCCAATTTCGCCTGTACGAGCAGCACTGATAATTTTCTCGACGACTAGATCGACTTGATTATCATCCACCACCACTTTGAGCAAGAGTTTTTGCAAAAACTCAACCGTGTATTCAGAACCCCGATATCGCTCCGTTTGACCCTTCTGCCGTCCGAAACCTCGGACTTCAGAAACCGTCATCCCCACAATACCGGCATTGACTAAGGCAATCTTCACTTCATCCAGTTTGAACGGACGGATAATTGCTTCAATTTTCTTCAAGGTTTTAACTCCTTAAGGGTTCGTTAATCAAATAGACTTGACTAGGACTGCATTTTACTATCACCCGTTGGCAATAGAATTTTGTTACATGCTTTACGAAATTTACTTTGGATTGCCTTCTCCAATCAAGGGGCGCACAATAAGAAAGCTAGCTGTTCCTGCCATAGCCGCAATGACAAAGATGGCGATCGCCAAACCAATACCATTCAGGTCAGAGGAACGTTCTGGGGCGCTAGGATGGGGATAGGGGCGTTGTTGCTCTTCGCTAAATAAGGGTAAATCCTCTGGAGAAGGGGGTAAATCGACCGGCGGATCGCTATCTTCCGATTCGGGTGCAGCAGCCGGGGGGTTCTCCACCCTCGATTCTGGCGTAAACGTCGGTTCTGAGGTTAACGATTCAGACCCAGCTTGGCGAAGCGGGGAAGGCGGCGCAACCGCTATACTCGGTTCATAGGCATGGGCAATCTGTTGCAGGCGCACGACTGAGCGCACTAACTGCTCGATTTCCCCCCGCAACTGTTGATTTTGCTGAACCAGTTGTTGATTCTGCTGTTGTAGACTATCGAGCATGACTTGCTTTTCTTTCACCTCACTGGCTAAATCCCGATACACTGAAATCGGGACAGAAGGCGAATACTTCTGAGAGGGAGCGGCCGTTTCATTTGCTGTTTGGCTCTTCGTCGGTTCAGAAGGCGTTGCCTGCTTCCGAGGAGGCGGCGTATAAGGTAAAGAAGTCATAAGCTTTTACCGAAGGTCGTATTTGTTATTAGAGCAATAATCGGTCGGATTCGTCAAGAACTGAGACTTAAAATAAAGTCAAGAAAAAATACGCCCCCTATTGTTGCTGATTTTCTTCCTTCAACTATGACTTGTCAGACTTACTTAAATCTTCTTCTCTCTCGCCGAGATTATAGCGTTAAAGAACTGGAAAAAAAAGCCCAAGATAAGGGCTTTTCTCTTGAGGAAATTACGGAGGTGATCGCCCACTTACAGGATTTAGGCTATCAATCGGATCGACGATTAGCCAGCAACTTGATTGAAGGCGGCAAAGGCAAATACGGAAAAGCGGGCATTCGTCGTAAATGTTTAAACAAAGGGATTTCCCCAGAAACCTTTGAACAAGTTTGGCATCAGCAACCCGAACCTGCAGACGATTTAGCTGAAACCCAAGCCTTACAAGCCAAAGTGGAACGCAAGTATAAAATTACCGATTGGACTGACCTCGATCGCCAAACCCAAGCTAAAGTGTACCGTTATCTACAATATCGCGGGTTTAACGCCAGTGAAGTTTTGGATTACTGGCGATCGCCATCGGGTCATGATTAACCATCTAATGTTATAATAGATCCAAGAATAAAGGTTTGAGAGTCCTAGGGGTCAAGATCCTTGGGGCTTTTTTTTAGGGCAGATAGAAAAATTAACGTCCAGCAATTCGGGATTGAGACATGGCCAATAAAATCATACCGGGATCGACCCATTGACCAGCGTATTTCAAGCCCCAATGCAAATGGGGGCCACTCGTTCGTCCCGTCATACCCACTCTACCAATGCGATCGCCAGAATTCACCATCTGACCTTCCCAAAGAACAATCCCCCCTCCCTGATCGATTAAATAGGGACGGCCTTGATGGGTTCCCACCCGTCCCTTCACATGGCAATAAATATGCTCCCAATATCCCGACTCAATCACAATTCCCGTACCACAGCGATTATCCTCCCACACTTCCACCACTCGTCCTGTCCACCAATTGCGAATATAGCTGCCATAGGGAGCCGCCAAATCTAAACCATAGTGATAGCCTCCAGAACGAGGCCCAAAGCCAGAGGTATATTCGACAAAATTCTCCACCGGAAACCAGGCACTCTGCCAACCGCTCATCGCAGCCATAGGCATAGACTCAACCACCTGACCTCGATCGATCTCCATACCTTGAGACGGCAACCCCGTTGCATTCAACCCCAAAGTCAAACCTAAGCCTAACACGGCTTTCCAGAACCCTAATCCCAATTTATGTGCTACCATAATTCCCCTTCTGCGATCGCTGTTGATAATCGACTAAAAATTTATATTTAGACCCTTCTCATGGCCATTGCCATCATCCGGATATCCCAGATTATGGCTTAAGTTCGTCTAGATTTGATAAAAAATCTAAAATCTAGACTGTCATAACCCATTCAATGCGATACCGTAAAAGATTGTTGTACGCAGATTACACGATTATCAATGGAACCTGATTCATTGCCCACAGAAATCATCCTCACCCATTCCCGCCAGCCCCTGGGCAAAATTCAACTGGACTGGACTCCACAACCCGGAAACTATCTTCATCTTGAAGGCAAAACCTATACCGTTCTAGAACGTCGTCATCGCTATACCCTCAAATCCGGCCAATATCGCTTACATCAAATTGCCCTCTATGTTCAACCCTCCTCCCCTCCCAGCGAACAAAGTTTAGTCAATGGGCGGTGGATTATTGGCGATAGTCGTTGTCGCTTTAATGCCTTATCTGAATTAATTCGTTGTGCAGTCTATCCAGAAGGCCCCTGTTCTACCTGTAGATTCTATGAACAGCGAAACCCTGATGCTTAGAAACATCTTCATCGCTCTAATAATTAGGATCATGATCTTCGGGATAATGATATTTATGCCAATGACGGGCAATATCAACCCGACGACAAATCCAAACTCGCTCCTGTTGTTGTACATAATCTAAAAAACGAGCTAAAGCAGCCCCCCGTCCCGGTCTTCCCGCTAATCGACAATGGAGACCAATACTGAGCATTTTCGGACTCTCTTCCCCTTCTGCGTACAACAGCTCAAAGGCATCTCGCAGATAAGTAAAAAATTGATCCCCACTATTAAACCCTTGGTAAGTGGCAAACCGCATATCATTAGTATCTAGAGTATAAGGAATGACTAAATGGGGTGCGCCATACTCCATAATCCAGTAGGGTAAATCATCGGCATAACTATCAGCATCGTACAAAAAACCCCCAGCTTCTACCACCAATTTACGAGTCTGGGGACTCACTCGACCTGTATACCATCCCAAGGGACGAGATCCAGTAACTTGTGTATGAATATCTATAGCTTTCTGGATATGTTCCCGCTCGATTTCTTCACTGATATACTGATAGTCAATCCAGCGATAACCATGGGAGGCGATTTCCCAGTCTGCTTGTTTCATGGCAGCTACAGCTTCCCGATTGCGCTCTAAGGCCATCGCTACCCCATAGACAGTGACAGGTATTCCTCGTTGGGTAAACAGGCGATGGAGTCGCCAAAATCCTGCTCTGCTGCCATATTCATAGATCGATTCCATGTTCATATCGCGAACTCCGTATAGTGGAGTCGCTCCAATGGTTTCTGAGAGAAACGATTCAGAATGGGAATCTCCATGAAGAATACAGTTTTCTCCACCTTCTTCGTAATTAATCACAAACTGAATCGCAATTTGCGCTTGATTTGGCCATCGAGGATTGGGAGGATTCTGGCCATAACCAACAAATTCACGATGAGATTGAGGGAGCATAACCCAAGTCCAAATGGTTTATTCAATTTCTAAGGTTAACGAAGGCATTAACCGTTGTAAATTTTTCAGAGATTTTCCTTGCCAAGGAATACTTTTTGATCCTTTGACAACCATGTTGATCTCTTTTTTCTGACGTATTTTGATCACAAATTTAGAGAGCATACTAATCCCTGAACTATTCAAAAATTCTAATTCAAGGAGATTTAACGTGATCGCAGGAGGTTCTTGGTTGGCGATCGTTTCTAAAATATTAACAATCGGGGCATATTCCTCCATACCACTCAAACGAAGAGAGCCTTGAAAACTAATGGTGGTCGTTTCTTTATCATAGTCTACTGTATATTCTTCCGTTTTAATGCTTTCAATGGGTTCAGTAGTCATTCATTTATTCTCCTTGCTGTTTAGATATATGATGGCTGCTGTATGGTCTTCAACAGGACTAAAAATGATCGATGATAAAACCGCTTAAATGGGCAATTGTACCATAGTCGTTACTTTAATTACTCCTGGATAATCTGGAACGGTTTCAAATTTCCATCCGAGTTTGGCTAAATAGTCGTTGAGCATGGTCAACAATCCTAATCCAGAATTGGTACTTTCCTCTTCTTGGACACTTTTTTCCAATTGTTCAACGTACAAAGTACCCGGATCGACTTGTTCTATTTTACGCAAGAAACTTTGAAATCGATCGACATGGCTAGGGGGAATACTATTGGAGATGATGAATAGGATTTCATCCGATCGGACTTGAAGGCGAATGCTGATGGGAAATTCTGAAGTTTCATCATTAAACTTCATGGCATTTTCTAGTAACTCGTTGGCAATGTAGCTGACCGCACTTTTAACTTCCGCTTGTTGTTGTTCTGTAATATCATCTTTAGCGGGGAAAAAGGTGGTCAGGTAGTCAGCCAGAAAGTCGGCGGATAAGCCGTTGTTGCGCCAACGCTGTTTCAAGGGAACAGAGCTGGGTGAAAATCCAATAATTAAGTATTCTGGACTTTCCGGTAAGTTATCGATGTAGTCACCAAAAATTTCTGCCATGTTTGAGTTCACCTTTGACCATTTTTATCACTCTACTGGGTTAATATCAATGTATAGATCGTAACTTCTTCTCCTAAAATTGGGGGATATAGGATAGGACTTGTTTATTGTACTATGGATATTTCAGTTGAGATCGGGGAATTTAAGGGGCAAGGATGACGCGATCGCGTCCTTGGTTTTTGGCTTGGTACAAAGCCACATCAGCCGCTTTCATCAATTCTGAAGGGGTTGAGCCATGAAGAGGATAGCAAGCAACGCCTACGGAGATAGTGACTGGGGCTAACCGTTGTCCTTGATGATGAAGCTCAAGATCTTTAACCTCTTGGCGTACTTGTTCGGCCAAGTGGGCGGTTTCCTCTAGATGGCGATGAGGTAGGATCAGGGTTAATTCTTCCCCACCATACCGAAAGGCCAGTCCAATCTGTTTAACTTGCTCCTGTAAACACTGGCTGACTGCTTGTAGCACTTTATCCCCTGCGTCATGGCCAAACGTATCGTTAAACACCTTAAAATAATCAATATCAAGCATCACTAACCCTAAGCAGGAGTGATTCCGGCGAGCATGATCGAGTTCTCTTTCTAGGACTTCTTCAAGGTAGTGACGGTTATATAATTGAGTTAAACCATCATGAATGCTTTCTTTATGGCTTTGTTCTTCAATAAAATCTCCATGCTCGGTAATGGTCTCTAAAATAATTTCTAAATCTTCTTTATCCCTAGAAACTATTTCCAGAAGACGCTGAAGTTCAATTTTTGAGCGTTCGAGTTCTTTTTCGATTTGCTTGCGCTCTAAAATTTCTGCCCGCAGTTGCCGATTAGATTCATGGAGAAACGCTTCTACCGTATCTGAATGATCGACGGTATTTTCTAAGAGGATTTCTAAATCATATTTTTCTTGTTTCAGAAGGGCAATTTCTTGACGAAACTGTTCAATCTCTTGTTGATATTGACGGAGAGATTGAGGGGAAACATCCATAGCCGTAAACGTTCCAGAATAGGACAGAGTAGACTCGACGGAAGATTCAAGACTCATAGGCTCTATTTTATCAGTATGAAGGTTGTCGTTGCTTTAGCACCAATAAGGTGATATCGTCATAGATTTTCTGTTGGTCAATATGACGCAAGATGTCTTTGATGATATCTTGTCGAATGGCTTCGGCGGACTTTTGCCAATTTTGACTGAGAACTTCGCACAGACGATGTACTCCATAGTGTACTCCATCTTCATTCTCTGCTTCCGTCACTCCATCAGTATAAAGAACGACTATATCTCCGGGATTTAAGTGGATTTTTTCCTCGGCGATAAAGGAGGAAATATCAGAATCTAAACCAATAGGAAACCCTAGATCTATGGTATCTATGCGTTCAATGATGCCTCCTGCACGCACAAGAATTAGCTCTTCATGTTGGCCACTGAGCTTTAGGATTCCTTCGTGATAATCCAGGAGCATAAATGTTAAGTTTTTATCCGTTTTCATGCGCTCAACGTTATTATAAATGGTGCGATTGAGGGCATTTAAAAATCTAACGGGATCGGTTTCGTTGTTGGCAAGTAGGGCACGGACGGCAGCTTGTACCATAATCATGACTACGCCACTTTCTAAGCCATGGCCGGTGACATCGCCAATACCAATTTTGATGCGTCCCTCCTGTTCAAGAACATCGTAATAATCGCCACCCACTTCGGCGGCGGGTTTCATGTATCCGGCAATTTCTAAACCCAGAACTTTACTGAGTTCTTCGGGTTTAGGCAGAATCATTTGTTGAAGTTTACGGGTGACTTCTAATTCGGCTCCCATCCGTACATTTTCTTGTTGTAGGCGGTGATTGAGGGCGGTGATTTCTTGATTGGCTTGGGCGAGTTGGGCGGTGCGTTGGACAACTTTGGCTTCGAGGGTTTCAAAGGAGGTTTTGAGTTGGCGACTCATGTGGTTGAAGGTTTGGGCTAAGATGCCGACTTCATCTTGACTGCGGACTTCAACGTGGGTGTCTCGATCGCCTTGAGCAACCCGTTCTACTGCTTCTACTAATTCAGCAATGGGGGCGGTAAGATGGCGAGCTAATATCCATCCGAGGAGGAGAGCGAGGGGGAGGGTGATGAAAAAGGTGATGGAGGCGATCGCCCGCGCTCGATATTCGCTCTCTCTGACGGGGGTAGCATCGAGTTCAATGGCTAAAATTCCGTCGGGGCGACCAATGGAGTTGATAATGGGAGCATAGCCATAAACCACCAATTCTCCCCTAGCATTGGTGAAAAACTGGCTCTCTACCTTCGGTTCTTGAATATTTTCTAAACTATCTGCCAATAGGGGAGTTACGGGCGTTAAGGGCGTGCCTATGGTGCGGATAGAGGCAGGAGGTGGGGCATAATCCATGATGACTGCGATTTCCCCTTCCTTGGTTTCCCGGAGCGTATAGATCCGCTTAATGGAGTCGCTCATGGCTTGAATCTCTTGAAGTCGCTGTTGGGTGATCTGATAATAGGAGCTGACGCGATCGCTAGGCGTAACAATCAGAGCATGAAAATCACTATCGATCTGGGGAACCGACAAGGCAGTAATATCGTGTAAACGCTCCTTAATCGCTTGCCGTTGGGCCCTTTGAAATTGTAGATATAAGCTCAACGTCAGTGAACCTGCCACTAGGGTAATCAGCAAAGAATAGGCCGCTGTTAACTTGGCGCTTAAACTCCAGCTTTGAGTCACTTTTGACCATCGAGCCATAGAAATTAACACAATTTTCCCTCCTCTGTGGAACCCCCAAGGCTATTTAACCCCAATCGTGGCTTGATAGGCTTGTCCTTGGGCCTCTCGTCCCACGTCATCAGTAATCTTTTCCCAGCCTTGTTCAATCTCTGCCATGGCTTGGTCTGTGCTGATTTCATCCCTGAGATAAGCTGCCAGCACCCGATCTAAGACTTCCTGTTGATAGCGGTTATTGTAGGGAACGCGCAAATCTAACACCACATTGGCACTGCTCAAACTTAATCCAATTGCCCCTAGATATTTCTGCGCTGTTGCTTCACTCATTCCCGCTTCTAACCATAAGTTGAGCTGGGAGTATTGGGAAAAGCGATAGGGATTAAACCCAGTTGCACCGATGGTCACATCGACATTGGATTGGGCGGGTTGACTCATATAAGATAAAAAACGATAGGCTGCTTCTTTACGGCGCTCATCACTGGCAGCATTCACCGCTCCCGACCATCCACCAAAGGCAGCATAGGGAGCATGGTTAATACCATTAATGGCATAAGGACAAGTCACTTTATCGCAGGGGACTAATTCTCCAGTTTCTCGGTCTAGAATTTCCCGCGAACCGGGAGTGATGTCTGCACCGACTTTATCTATCACTTGGGAAATTTCTGGGTCAATGATAATTGTGCCGGTATCTCCCCAATCTAAGGTGAGGGCACAGCGACCGGACGCAAACAAATCACGTACGTCATGGATAGCCAGATTGGGTTCATTGGGCGGCCCGTATTGGGTCGTTTGTTTATAAATTTCTAAGGCTTTAGTAAAGGCTTCATTGTTGACCAAGGGTTTCATGGTTTCTGGGTCAAAAAACATCCCTTGGCGAGTGCCTTGATTTTGAACAAAGGGGCTGAGAATGGAGCCAAACATCCAATAGGCATGGGAGTTCGGTTTTTTGGCAATACAGGAGCCATAGTCGGGTTCACCATCGCCATTGAGGTCTTTTCCGTCAAAGGTTTGGGCGATTTCTAGATAGTCATCCCAGGTTTTGGGGGGGTTGAGTCCTGCTTGTTCGAGGAGGTCGGAGCGATAGTAGACCATTTGAAAGTCGCCATCGAGGGGTATGGTGTAGGTTTTTCCGTCGTAGGTGGCGCTAAATTCTCGGAAAAAGGGGGCGATATCGCTCCATTCTAGGGCGGGGTCGTTGGCGATGTAATTGTCTAATTCTTCTAAGTATCCGGGGGCGGCAAAATCGACCATCCACTGGGGCGCAAATACAATTAAGTCATATTGTTTTGTCCCTTGGCTTAAGTCGTCGAGAATGGTTTGATAGAGTTGGCCAAAGGGAACAGTCATCACATTGATTGTTGCTCCCGTGAGTCGCTCAAAGTCTGGCGCACGACGGTTGAGGGGTTCGTATATGGTGGGGCCAACTTCGGTTAAAACGGTTAGGGTTACGCCTTCGAGGGATGGTTCAGGAGGGTTAGAAAGGCTCTCCGAGGGAGGTTCAGCCACTGGAGGCGGGGGGGGGGTAGTATTGGGATTACAGGCGCACAGGGCTAAACTTAATCCTACAGGTAGGATAGATTTTTTTAGGCGATCTAATTGTGGAAAACAAGGGAAAGAGTGGAGTAACATGGCTGTATATTTTACCTACCTCGATTAGGCTTAAGCCCTAAAGAATCAATATTTTTAGGGATGAAGAAAGAATAATTACGGGTTAGGATTCCCTAATCACCGTATCATAGTCTTTTCCTTGAGAAAACAGTAGGGGAGATCGCTTTTTAGGTTTAGAATATTCTCTTGTTTCTGTATCGTTTTTATGTTTATTGAACTCCGATACTCGCTTTATAAGCTTTTTTTTGCGCCTCTCGTCCCACTTCGTTGGTAATTTTTTCCCAGCCTTGTTCAATTTGTCCTATGGCTTCTTCGGTTGTAATTTCATCTCTAAGATAGGCTCCTAGGACTGGATCTAAAACTTCCTGTTGATAGCGGTTATTGTAAGGAACGCGCAAATCTAACACCACATTGGCACTACTCAAACTTAAACCAATTGCAGCTAAATATCTCTGGGCCGCTTCGGTACTCATTCCTGCATCGATCCACAATTTTTGTTGAGAATATTGGGAAAAGCGATAGGGATTAAATCCGGTTCCGCCAATGGTAACATCCACATTGGCTTGTGCGGGTTGACTCATATAAGATAAAAAAGCATAGGCCGCCTTCTTGCGGCTTTCGTCACTATCCGAATTGACCGCACCTGACCATCCCCCAAAGGCAGCATAGGGCGCGTGATTGACACTATCGATCGCATAGGGACAAGTCACTTTATCACAGGTTACTAATTCTCCGGTTTCTCGGTCTAAGACTTCCCGCGAACCTGGGGCAATATCTGCACCTACTTTATCAATGACTTGGGAAATTTCTGGGTTAATCACAATCGTTCCTGTATCTCCCCAATCTAAGGTAAGGGCACAGCGTCCAGAGGCAAATAAGGGGTGAACTTCATGGGTGGTTAGCTCTAATTCATTGGCAGGGGCATATTGGGTGGTTTGTTTATAAATTTCTAAGGCTCTAGCAAAGGCTTGATTATTGACCAAGGGTTTCATGGTTTCTGGCTCGAAAAATATGCCTTGACGAGTGCCTTGATTTTGGATAAAGGGACTGAGAATGGAGCCAAACATCCAGTAAGATTGGGCGTTGGGTTTCTTGGACATACAGGAGCCATAGTCGGGTTCTCCATCGCCATTAAGGTCTTTTCCGTGGAAGGTTTGGGCGATTTCTAGATAGTCATCCCAGGTTTTGGGGGGGTTGAGTCCTGCTTGTTCGAGGAGGTCGGAGCGATAGTAGACCATTTGAAAGTCGCCATCAAGGGGTATGGTGTAGGTTTTCCCGTCGTAGGTGGCGCTAAATTCTCGGAAAAAGGGGGCGATATCGTTCCATTCTAGGGCGGGGTCGTTGGCGATGTAATTGTCTAATTCTTCTAAGTATCCGGGGGCGGCAAAATCGACCATCCATTGGGGCGCAAATACGATCAGGTCGTATTGTTTTGTCCCTTGGCTTAAGTCGTCCAAAATGGTTTGATAGAGTTGACCAAAGGGAACGGTGATGATGTTAATCTTCACTCCGGTGAGACGCTCGAAGTCGGGGGCACGACGGTTGAGGGGTTCGTATATGGTGGGGCCAACTTCGGTTAAAACGGTTAGGGTTACGCCTTCAAAGTTGGCTACTGGGGTGCTGGAAGGGCTAGGTGTGGGAGTTTCGGTAACGGGAGCAGGTGGAGTCTGGCAAGCATATAGGGCTACACTAAGACCGAGGGGGAGGATGGATTTTTTGAGGCGATCGAGGGAAAGAGGCATGGTTTAATGATTTCTAGACGGGTGAATTTATGACTCGTATTCCCAAGTTAACTTACGATCGCGGCACATTAATTTTGCATCCCCCACCGAGGGGCACAAGTTGGGTTGATTATGCCACTTGGGATGACCGGGTGGAAAAGTTTCGTATTTTGGCGATTCATTATCGCCGGTTACTGGAAACGTTATGGGAGGAGGAGGCGGTATTTGAAGACCGGGCAAAGGAATTTTATCCAGTGGAGTTGATCCCAGCTTTGGAAATGACTCCCTATCCCCACCAGGTGGAGGCGCTGCAAGCGTGGCGGGATGCCCAACGTCAGGGGGTGGTGGTTCTGCCGACGGCTGCGGGAAAGACCTATTTGGCGCAGTTGGCGATGCAGATTACGCCTAGGACGACGTTGATTGTTGTGCCGACGTTGGATTTGATGCATCAATGGTATGCCCATCTGAAGGCGGCGTTTCCGGATGTGGAGGTGGGTTTGTTGGGGGGTGGATCGCGCGATCGCTCTCCTGTCCTTGTGGCAACTTATGATAGTGCGGCGATTCATGCGGAGGCTCTGGGGTCTCGCTATGGGTTGCTGATCTGCGATGAGTGTCATCATTTACCGACGGAGTTTAGTCGAGCGATCGCTGAATATGCGATCGCCCCCTATCGGTTGGGTTTAACGGCAACTTTGGAGCGAGCAGATGGACGACATCGAGATTTAGCCTTTTTGTTGGGGGAGACGGTGTATCAGAAAACGGCGCAAGAGTTATCAGGTAAGGCTTTAGCGCACCATGAGGTGGTGCAAATTAAGGTGAAGCTCTCGCAACAGGAGAAGCAGCGATATGAGGCATTAATTGAAGAGCGGAATCAATTTCTGCGATCGTCTAATATTTTCCTCGGTTCCGTGAAAGGCTGGCAACTCTTTGTCCGCGCTAGTTGTCGCTCTTCGGAGGGTCGTAGAGCGATGTTAGCCCATCGCGAAGCCAAGGCGATCGCCCTTTCCACCGACAGCAAACTCCGCGTCCTTCAAGACCTCCTCAGCCAACATTATCCCGAAAAAATCCTCATTTTCACCGCCGATAACGCCACCGTTTATCAGATCTCCCAAACCCTCCTCATTCCCGCCATTACCCACCAAACCCCCGTCAAAGAACGCCATCATATTCTCACCCGTTTTCGTCACGGCGAATATAAAATCCTAGTCGCTTCCCACGTTTTAAATGAAGGCGTTGATGTTCCCGATGCCCGCATCGCCATCATCCTCTCCGGAACCGCATCTAAGCGCGAATATATTCAACGGTTAGGGCGAGTCTTGCGGAAAGGTTCCCAAAAAAATAAACAAGCCATCCTCTATGAAGTCATTGCCGAAAACACCGCCGAAGAGCGCACCTCAGAACGTCGCCGAGGAGAACCGAAAAAAGCCCCAACTTCCCCCACTCCCTTACGCCTAATTTATGGCAAAGGAGAGGAGCAAACCCAACGAGCAGCAGAATCTTCTTCATCCTATTCAACAGAAACAACAGATGAAAATGATGTAGACCATCCCTAGCCAACTATCGTGCTGTATTGGATTTTGACCAAAAGAGTCTGCCCACCCTACCCACTATTTTCGGCTAACCAATGGGATAAATCGTCTAGAGTGGTTAATTGAAAAATAGCCACACCCAGTAACTCTAACTCAGACAACGATAACGCTTCAATCTGGGCTTTCAGAGTCGGTTCTAGTTCCCCAAAACGCTGTTCGAGTAATCGCAAGATTAATTTCAGTTGTCCCGAAAATTCTCCCTCTTCGCGTCCCTCTTCGCGTCCCTGTGCAAGTCCATCTATTCTCGCTTGCACCGCGTAACCTTGCTGGTCTAGTAGCCAGATTTCATTTTGGTGTAACTCTTCTGCTTCCTTTGGGCTTAAATTAGCTCGATTAGCAATTTCTAGAGCTTTACCAATTTCGGCCACTTCTTCTAGACGACTGGGAATCATCTGTAAATTAGGTGCTTCTTTCATAAAATAAATCCATTTGTCAGTCAATGTTTCCAATTCTTCCAGTGATTTATTAAATTTTTGCAATTCTACAAAAATGAGTTCTATCTGTTCGCCCGGATAGTCGAATGATAATTTTTTTTCCTTTAAGCAAAACTGCGTGATAATGGGGTCAACCTTTGGAAACAGAGGAAAATCCACAATCGTTAGGGAAATCACCGGTTGCAGTCGGGTATAGCTTTGGGCAACACTGAGTTGATTGCCATAGGTTTTAGCACAGTTATATAAGACTCGCTTTTTGAATGCAGGGGTATTGTATAACTGCATTTCGATCAGTACCGTTGTGCCGTTGCTTAAGATGGCTTTGACATCGAGATAGCTGTCTTTGATGATTCTAATCTCACTTTGATTAGAAGGATCGATAATGTCTAGGTCAGTAATTTCTGAGCGACCTTCATAGATGAGGGCGTTTAAGAAGCTAATGAGGATATCTTTACTTTGTTGGGAACCAAAGATACGCTTAAAGGCAAAATCGGTTTTGGGGCTGATAAATTCCATGATTTTCTCCTCTAACTTTATAGTCCTGAAACTTGCTGTAGTAGATTCATTAACCCTAGCATTTTAAGTTCTGCTAATTGTTGAGCATCTCGCACTAATAAGGCTCCCGCAAAGCCGAGGGAATTGACAGAAATGGAGTGCCAAGAGTCCTGGGAGCGGGGAATGACCATCATCCATCGGCGAGTGATGAGTAAATTATAGGCTCCGGTTTGTTGAATTCCTGGGTTGTCTTGCTCTAAGCGTCCGACGTGCCGCAGGAGCTGATGGTAGTGGTTCAGGCTGACCTGGGCGGCGTTTTCTGGGCTGTTAACTGTCTGAGGGTCAAAAAAGCTAATAGCATGGGGAAAGGGCAGTTGATGGCTCTGATAAGGGCTGCTCTGAGGCTGTTTGAGGTCGAATACGGTCTCGATGGGAATGGCAATGCCTTGGGGAATGAGGGGGAGGGGAACGAGTTGCAGGTGTTTGTGGAGTTGACTTGCGCCCGCATCGATTCCACCATTGTAAAATCCGAGGCCGTCGATTTCGGCGAGGGCAAACCACAAGGCTTGAAAATCAGCAAGGGTGAGCCAATTGTACTGGGGTTCAAACTCACGGGTAACGATCAGGATATGGCGATCTACGACGTTGTATTTGTTGAGCAGACAGTGGTGGGTGGGGGAGATGTCGCTGACGAAGAGGTTGCGATCGCAGGGTAGAAATGGATTAACGGGTTTGCTAGACTCTGAAGAGCTTTGTTGTTGGCGTTTTTGGGCTTCTTTACGAGCTAAGTTAGAAATAATTCTAACGAGAAACGGAATCCCCTGGTCTTCGATGATTTCGTAGTCGGTGAGAATGGGATGCAGGGCCCCGCACCTTAAGGCATACTGAGTTTGTTGGCTAATGCGATCGGGTAATGTGCCAGGAGTGAATAAGGTCGAATTCGCTTGCATCCGTTGTTGGGGCCCTTAGTGTCTTCCGCTTATGATAAGGCTTTAGGGGTCAGATTTAAACGGGGAGGGGTTCGGGTTCGCCCATGCAGAGGCGATCGCAGACTATTTCATTAACCAACTTAACGCTTTCTGGCTCATCCTCTTGATAAATTTCCAGATTGGCGGATGGAGGGGCTTCAAATAACAGATATTCTTGGGGGAATACCACCCGTTCAAAATACCAATTGGGAATATTGGAAATCCGGGCAATCTGAATCGATTCACCGGTATTTTTATAGCTACAAACTAAACGCTGAGAATCGGTTGTAGACAAGGAATCAAGAATTTGGCTCATGTTAAGAATAGATTAATTTGATTTTAACTAAACAGTACGGTCTGATATGTAGCCAGTTCTGAGAATGGGATCAGAGCCGGGGCGCATCAAAAAACTGAGTTACCCAATTCTATTATAGCGAGTTTTTAATATTCAGGTTAATCATGGAAAAACTACATAATAGACATGCGAGTTTAGTCTATTTTCCGATTACCGATTACCCATTGCCATGAGGGATTACCCATTACCGATTACCCATTACCGCCCGAAGCGCTGTATCCTAATAAATCTAGACCTATATCTCACCCACTTGGGTCAATCGAGTTTAATCAACCATATGGGACAACAACGTAACTTAACTGCAATCATCACAGGCGCATCCTCTGGAGTCGGCTTATACGCAACTCAAGCCTTGGCTAAACGGGATAACTGGCATGTGATCATGGCTTGTCGTAACCTAGAGAAGGCGGAAGCGGCGGCTAGGGAACTGGACATCCCCAAGGATGCATATACGGTTATGCAGCTAGATCTGGCAAGTTTAGAGAGCGTGCGTAACTTTGTGAACACTTTCCATGAAAGTAAACGCGCTCTAGATGTGCTGCTGTGTAATGCGGCGGTGTATCTCCCCTTACTCAAGGAACCTGAGCGATCGCCAGATGGCTATGAAATCAGTGTTGCCACCAACCACCTCGGTCATTTTCTGTTGTGCAACCTGCTCCTAGACGATCTGATTCAGTCGAAATTCTCCAATCGTCGCCTGATTATCCTGGGAACGGTTACAGCCAATACGAAAGAGTTGGGCGGTAAAATCCCCATTCCTGCGCCTCCAGATTTAGGGGATATGAAAGGATTGGAACAAGGATTTAAAGCGCCGATTTCCATGATTGATGGCCAGAAATTTAAGTCGGGAAAAGCCTACAAAGATAGCAAACTTTGTAATATGCTGATTACCCGCGAGCTTCATCGCCGCTATTATGAATCGACTCAAATTGTGTTCAATTCCCTCTATCCTGGATGTGTGGCAGATACACCTCTGTTCCGCAACCATTATCCTCTCTTCCGTAAGATTTTCCCCCTCTTCCAAAAGAATATTACCGGTGGCTATGTTTCCCAGGAATTAGCTGGAGAACGGGTTGCCGATGTGATGGCCGAGCCAGAATATCAACAATCTGGAGTCCATTGGAGTTGGGGAAACCGGCAAAAAGAAGGCCGCCAAGCTTTCGCGCAAGAACTTTCAGCCGAAGGAAGTGATATAGAAAAGGCCAAGCGCCTATGGGAGTTGAGTGAAAAGTTAGTCGGACTCTCTTAGATTGTCGTTGATATTAAGTCCGGTTAAACACCATAATTAAAAATCTAGGGAGCGAGACGCTCCCACTCCAGTAATATCAACCGATTCCAGGAGTGCGGGCATCTTGCCCGCTTCTTGACCCATTAACCGGACTTGATATGAAGGGGCGATCGCTCGACAAGAGGCGATCGCTCTTCCTCCCCAGCTTCTGTAAAATAACTTACCCTCGATAGCGCACGGGGATCTTAGTCTCTTGCTCGATTTCTTCGGCAAACCTTTGCAACACTTCTGGCTCCACACATTTCAAGCGTTTCACCTCATAAGACCGGTCATCATAATGATTTCCACGGCCATCTAATTGCCGCTTGACGGGTTTCGGACGGGAGGGAGTGTTGAGTTGAATTTCTACCGGAGATAAGGCTTTCATCATCTCGATATACTCATGGCGGGTGTCTCGATCCCATGGAGTCAAAATCATGGTTTGTACGCCAATTTCTCCGCTATACTGTTGGCGAAAGTCGAGCATTCCTTGCCACATTTTGTCTAAATCTAAGCCGTCTACGGGACGATTGACGCGGTTGAGGGGTAAAGAGGCGATCGCATCAAGTTTAAGGGAAAGGCGATCGCAATATCTTAAATCGGCTTGAACCTGCGGATTATCCAATAGCGTACCATTCGTTAGCACCAGCGTCGGTCTTTGGGTCATTTCCTTAATCCCTTGCAAAATGTCCCCTAAATTTAAGGCTAAGGTCGGTTCACCACTACCACTGAGGGTAACCACATCCACATCCCAAGGAGCAAACCCCTGTAAATCACTCAGAATCGTGTCCGTCGGCACATAAATCGCCCGCTTTTGCGTCACAATCTCAATCTCTCCTAACTGACAATAGACGCAATTAAATGAACAAACCGAGGTTTGGCCAATCGGGTCTATGCCTAGCGATCGCCCATAACGCCAAGAAACCACCGGCCCATACACACTCTTAAATTCCGTCGTTGTCGTTACCATTTCCTTGATCTCCATCTGTTCTTAGATCATATACCCAATCATTAGGGTATAGGCGATCGCCAGGACTTCGCAAAGACTCTACTGGGTATTCCCTGACTCCTGGTTTTGTCCCTCAGATTCAGGATTAGTCGGCTGTGTCGAAGTCGAATCTGTCGAAGTCGAATCTGTTGACTCCTGACTGGGATTCAACACATCAGGGGTCTCAATATCAATATCTGGAACCTGGACATCCGGCAAATTAACATCAGGCAATGCTTCAATAA
The DNA here is from genome assembly GCF_030068445.1 of Roseofilum halophilum BLCC-M91. Classification (GTDB taxonomy): domain Bacteria; phylum Cyanobacteriota; class Cyanobacteriia; order Cyanobacteriales; family Desertifilaceae; genus Roseofilum; species Roseofilum halophilum. The sequence continues at coordinate 18,518 of NZ_JAQPOK010000065.1, forward strand.
CTTCAGGGGTATCTTGTGAAACCGGTTCTTGACTTCGCAGGAAATAATAAACCGAACCTCCTAACACCACTGAAATCACAGCGATTAACAGACCCGTAAATATCCCAACTGATGCTCCATTACTCGCTGTATGACCCGCCTCTTTCTGAGCCTGAATCCATTTGGCTTCACTCCGTTTACGCTCCTCTTCTTGTCCCTCAAGATAGCCCTTTCGGTAAGAAACTTCTTCCGGGGTCACTTGATGTCCTTGAATGTTACTAGAAGTATCTGTTTGATTAGCCATAGTATCCTTCATCTATAAATTACATCCGATCGCCCCCACTAAAATTCACTTGCATGAAATTCAATGACAGGCATATCTGCATAATATTGAATCTCAAAATAGGGGGGATCGGCATCTGTCTCTAGCAATAATTCTCAGCGTCAAGCCATCTATCTCCAGAAAGAAACTTTACTCTATCGTTCATTGATGTCGTTAATTGATTTGGTTACCGCTCCACCGCAGGAGGAGTAAACCGAATCTCAATCCGTCTGCGTCTGGGATTATCTCGACCATCTGCTGGCGAAAAATCACCCGAAACCCCATACAATTGAGCCGCAGAATACGCCTTAAACTGTAACCCCATCGACTGCAACCGGGGATTACTTTCCAACACCTTCACCACCGCAACCGCACGCATCAACCCCAAATCCGCATTCGATCCCGGATTTAACCGAGAAACCGACGCACTCCCTTCCACCACATCATCCAAAACTCGGTCTAAATTACTCGCACTGCCACTATTCTCTTGACCATCCGTATGGCCAATCACCTCTACCACATAGCCCTGATAGTTTTGGGCAAAACTTTCAATCTGCGTCACCAAATCCTCTAAAATGTACTCTTGGAAATCCGGTGAAAGTTCAGCAGTTCCAGACGGAAAACTTCGCGCTTGAGACTCCCGCAACACAATCACCGGAGGCGATTTTAACCGTTCGATTTCCCCTTGCAGCTTTTGCACCACATTTTCCCGCCGTTGCAATTGATCTTGCAGGTTCGCTACTTGACCTTCTAACCCTTGCACAGCACTGGTTCTGCTATCTAACTCTAATTGTAGATTCGCCAATTGGGACTCTAATTCCTGCGATCGCGTCACATTGGCATCAGAAACCGATTTCAGAAAAAACGATTTAATTAACGCCAACAGCAAAAACAACGTTAAAATCATGAACGCATTGGACATCAAATCCGTAAACGCTGTCCAAATTTTCAGATCTTCTTCAGTGGCTAGGGAACGAGATTTACGACGAGTCATGATATATAGCGCTTCGCGCTGGTAATTGGGTAAAAGCAGATTTATCCTATTCCCTATTTCCTGTACTTTCTAGGGCGCGGCGCAGTCTGAGCAGTTCCGTCTGAGTTTCCTTCATTTGTTTCATATTATCCTGAATCTGTGCTGAAGTTGTCACCTGAGTCCCAAAATTTTCCATCCCCTGCCCAATGGCGCGAGTCACCTGATTTAAGGCAGTCACCACTTGCTTAAGTTCGGTTTGCAATTCATCTAAATCTTCCGCTTTTGCAATCGTGCGTCGTTGTAGTTGATCCACTGCTTTGACTGCCATTTGAAAGCCCTGAGTCCCGGTTTGCAATTGGGCAATCATATTCTGAAGAGATTGTTGACTTTGTTGTTGGGTTTCAATCACCTTTAGGGAAGTAACATGACTTTGGCTCATCTGATCGCCAAATTTAGCCAAGCGTTTGCTATAACTTTGTAATTCTAAGGCAGCAATTTCAATGGTTTGCACAGAAGTCGTTAAGCTATTAATTGACTGATCGAACCCGCGCTGAAGTTGTCCTAAACTATTAGTGGCTGTGGCTAAACTTTGCGGGAAAGGACTATTTTCTAACCGTTCGGCAACGGCTAAAAAATGATCGGCAGATTGCTTAAATTCTTCGGTACTTTGACTAATGGTTAAGGTGGATTCTGTTAATCGACTATAGACTTTTTCCGCCAGTTCTGCGGCGCGATGGTTTTCATAGACTAACTCTTCCATTTTTTCTTTGAGGGCTAATTCTACGGAGGCGCTCACCATTTGACCAAACCGGTTTAAGAAGCCTTCAAAGGAGTGATTCATGCCTTGAATAATGCGGTCAAATCGGGTATTATGTTCTAAGGTTTGCAGATAAACGTTATCGAGATAGTCTTCGAGGGCATCAACAAATTTGGTTTTGGCGATCCCCGTGTTAAACAACCCATTGACGACAGTTAAGACAGCACTGAATAAAATGGAGACTAAGCTAGTGAAAAAGGCAATCCCCATACCTTGCAAGGGTTGTTGCAGAGCCTCCAATAAACTGTTAATATCAATGGCGGTGGTGTTACTGATGGTTTCACTTAAGGCAGTTAGATTTAAGGTGATGCCGATAAATGTGCCCAGCAGTCCAACTGATAATAACAAGTTGGGTAAAATGCGCCCCAAATATTCAATTTGATCGCAGGATAAAAATAGAACTTGTTCTTGACTGTACACTTGGTCAATCAGCGCTCCAGTGTTGACTTGTTCTAAGCGAGCAATGGATTCTGCATACCGTTGTTCTACATAGTCAATAATGTCTGGTTTGCGTTTTAGGGGTTGCCAGTGAATTAGTCGGCGTACTTTTTGGGCAAGGAGGGTAAGATGTAAATGGAGTGCCATCCTTAAGAGAATTGCGCCTAGGGAAGGGATAATCACTAGGGCAATGGTGAAGATAATGAGGTAGGGAGGAATTAGGGACATGGAATCAATTAAAAATTAAAAATTAAAAATTAAAAATTAGAAGCTCTCAGGATTATGGATGCTAATCCTGAGACGATTCAGAAAATGATGACGAAAATGGGTTGAATGGGTTTCCGTGGCCAGGTTTAGGAATGCTTGTCGAGTTGTTGACGTAAATAGGGGGGATTGCTTAATAGATCGCTTTGTTCTAAGGTTTGTTGTTCTTTGGTGGCCATCCACTTGAGTTGCACTTCTTGTTGTTCGGCTTCTCGATCGCCTAAAATCAAACAGGCGATCGCCCCACTCTTATCACCGCGAGCCATTTGTTTCTTCAAGGCTGCGCCACTGAGGTCAAGCTCTACAGCAAATCCGGCTTCGCGCAACCCCTGAGCCAGTTTCAAGGATTGGCGCTGGGCCAGCTCGCCCCTGGAAATCAGATAAAAATCTAGGGTAGACTGGGGAACCTGAGCCAGTTTTTCTACTAAAATCATCAGCCGCTCTAATCCCATGGCCCAACCGACGGCTGGGGTCTCTTTCCCCCCTAATTCGGCTACTAATCCATCATAGCGTCCGCCCCCACAAACGGTGGCTTGGGCCCCTAAATCGTCGGATTGAATCTCAAAGGCGGTATGGGTATAGTAATCGAGTCCTCGGACTAGGCGAGGATTAATCTGATACTCAATTCCCAAATCTGTCAGTAAGGTTTGCACCTGTTCAAAATGATTGCGGGAGAAGTCGCCTAAATACTCCAATAAACTGGGTGCATCTTGGACAATTTCTTGGGTGCGCTTGTCCTTGCTGTCTAAAATCCGCAGGGGATTACGGGTTAAACGGTCTTGAGAGTCGGCATCTAGCTCTTCTTTATAGGGAGTGAGATAATCAATCAGGGCTTGACGATAGTTTAAGCGGTCTTCCCGGTTGCCGACCGAATTAAGGTCTAATTTGAGAGACTTTAAGCCTAGGGATTTCAGGATTTGGGTGGCAATGGCGATCGCCTCAGCATCTGCCCTCGGATCGGCACTGCCAATTGCCTCTAACCCCAATTGATGAAACTGTCTCTGTCTTCCTGCCTGTGGCCGTTCATACCGGAACATGGGCCCCATGTACCAAAGACGCTGAAGCCCTCTGGCACTGAGACTATGCTCAATATAGGATCTGACCACGCCCGCCGTATTTTCCGGTCTCAGGGTAATCGAGCGATCGCCGCGATCGGTAAAAGTATACATCTCCTTTCCGACCACATCCGTCGCTTCTCCAATTCCCCTGGCAAACAATTCCGTTTGCTCAAAAATCGGCGTGCGAATCTCCCGATACTGAGCCTGGGATAGAATTCTCCGGGCAGTTGATTCCACCCACTGCCATCTGACTACCTCATCGGGCAGAATATCGCGGGTTCCTCGTATACCTTGCAGTTGTGCCATTAGTTTTCATCAATTGATTTCCAGACACCATAGCGATCGCTATAGTACGCCAAGATTCGATCCATACGGGCTACCTCTTCAGCTCCCAGATCTTCTGGGTATTCGATCCACAGGCCCCCAACCTGGCTTAAATAATAATTAAACTCGGAGCTAGAGCGCGGATGCAGACCCGTATTCACGCCATCAATTTGACGCAAATGGGCTGCGACTTCCCGGTATACCGCCAGGGGTAACTTCGGCCAAGCCAGAGTTCGCCTCTTCTGGTTCCCAGTCGAAGTCAGGACAGATACAGATTGGGGTTTCATAGGTAAAGATGACATTTATTCGTCTTCTGGTTCTGTAGAGTCGTTGGGCAGAATGCAACAATTGACCTCATCTATGCATACTTTACCCCATTTCATTGCCCATCGAACCAACTCTACTCGATTATCGGTCTTAGTCTTTTTGAGAATATTGCTAATGTGATTGTCTACTGTGCGCTTACTGATTTCTAACCGTTCAGCAATATCCTGGTTAGCTAATCCCATGGCCACGAGTTCAACGACTTGAACTTCACGGTCTGAGAGAGACATGGACTTCATTGATTCGCTAACAGTCATAGTGATTATCGATCTCTACTAATGGAAAGCATATATACTGTAGTATATCTACTTAAGTTATAACTCAATGCAATCTCTGCAATTATATTGTTGATTTCTAATTCAGTCGATCGATTTTTGAGCCGTGGCCCAGGAATAGTAGTAAACTGAGTGTTCTAGGCTTACGGCAAAATTTTCTATGAATATAGCTCAGGTTCTATGCTTAGGTGAACTTTTATTCGATTGTCTAGCGGACAAAGCTGGAGTGCCCTACGATCAGGTTAAGTCCTGGACTCCTTACCCAGGAGGCGCTCCGGCGAATGTGGCCTGTCGATTAGTGAAGCTAGGCACTTCATCAGCGTTTATTGGCAGTGTAGGATCGGATGAGGTCGGCGATCGCCTGGTGACGTTCCTCGAAGAGCAGCAGGTGGATATCCAAGGCATTCAACGGCATCCGAGCGCCCCCACTCGACAGATTTATGTGGTTCACTCCTACCGTGGCGATCGCTATTTTGCGGGGTTCGGAGGGGTGGAGACGACAACCTTTGCAGATGCCTATCTTGATGCTGCTTTGTTGCCCATAGAGTTATTTAGAGAGGCTGAATATTTAGTTCTGGGAACCTTGGAGTTAGCTTATCCCCAAACCCAAGAAGCGATTCACAAAGCATTAGAGTTTGCTAATCAATATCACCTGAAACTGGTCGTCGATGTTAATTGGCGGCCAGATTTTTGGCCCGATCCGAATCTGGCGAAACCCTTAATCTATGATTTATTAGCCCAAGTAGACTTTGTAAAAGTGAGCGATGAAGAAGCCCAAGTCTTGTTTGAAACGACCGATCCTTTGGCGATCCGAGACCGGTTTCCCGATTTAGAAGGGGTGGTGGTTACGGCCGATGATCGACCCATCCATTATGCGATCGGGGAAGGACAAGGAACTGTACCGGCTTTTTCAGTGCCAGTTAAAGATACAACGGGCGCAGGGGATGGATTTGTGGCGGGTTTGGTTCATCAACTCAATCGCTACCGGATTTCTAGCTTAGAAGACTCCCAGAAGGTTAAGGAAATTGTCACTTATGCGGCAGCCGTGGGCGCACTAACGACCCTAGAAGCAGGGGCGATCTCCCCCGGGCCAACGGCCGAACAGGTGGACAGCTTTCTGCAAGAACGGGGCATTTCTCTGTCCTATTTGTCTTGAGATTGATCGATGCGAATTTTAATTCCGGCTTTGAGATAATCGGCGATCGCCTCTGCGAGTTTTTCTTCGGGGGTTTTCTTCTCTTCCGGTTTCTCGACTAAGGTCTCTTGAGTCCAGAGGACGACGATAATGGCAAAAATGGCGATCGGTAAGAACATGGGACTACCTCCTGGATTCAATAGAAAAGACCCCATCACTAAGATGGGATCTCCAGAGCATTTAATAAGGGTCTCTATAGGGATCTCAGAAAAGAGACGGCGATTTTATGCGAAATTCGGGAAATCGTTACAAAACTTATAATCGGTAATGGGTAATGGGCAGAAGGGTAATGGGTTGCAATTCAGCCAAGAGGCGGTATTCTGAATGAGAAGAGCAAGATGGGGAGTTCTAACGATGAATCGCTTTCTGTGGATGAGTGCCATCAGTCTGTCTTTACTTTGGACAGTGGGCTGTAGTGGGCCCAATACATCTCAAGAGGATGGGGCGATCGACTCAGAAGTGGCCGTTACTCCTTCTGCGTCTTTGCAGGTTACACCAAAAGAGAAGAGCCAAATCTTAGCCCAAATTCCCCAATTAACCCCTTCAACCTCGGCTGAGGAACGGTTAGCACAGCTCAAAGAAGGTCAACGCGATCCCTTCAGTCCTTTAGAAACCCATCCCATTGTCACTCTCAGCCAGATCGAGAAAACTGCAACTCCATCGACTCCTCCCCCAGAAGTGATTGTCAAACCTAATCCCGCTCCTTCCCCAGTTAAACCCTTACCAGCTCCCCCTCCACCGCCTCCCCAGGACGTACAATTGCCCGCTCTACCCGCCAATCCTAGCCTTCAACAACTCCCTCAAACCATTGAAGTGGCTCAAGTGCAGCCCATGCCGACTCCTAGCCCCGTGAAACCATCGGGGGCAGAAGCGGTAAAAGTTACAGGAGTGGTAGAACTTGCGGATGGAATGCGGGCCATTCTTAAGGCTCCTGATGAACCCACCTCTCGCTATGTGGTGGCTGGAGAATCTCTATCCAACGGTAAAATACGGGTGAAACGGATTGAAATTGTCTCTAGCGGTAATGCGATCGTGGTCTTGGAAGAAAATGGTAAGGAGTTTGTGAAAACGGTGAGCGATCGCCCGTAATCCGGTTCCCCTTAGCCCCTATTCCCTAACGCGAAGCCCTGTAATTGCTATGCTTAACACTCATGACACCTACACCTGTCCTCTGTGTCGCCATGGAGAGATTTCTGCACTCACCTTGATGGATGCATTTGCCTGTAATTTTTGCCGTCATATCTTTAGTGCGAATCTGCAACAGCAAACCCTTCAGCTTGCAGATGGCGATCGCCCCTTTGCCTGGTACTGGACGGGGAAAAATTGGATTAACGTGGCGATGATGCGATCGGGCGATTCCTCGTACCTTCTCTGGCTATTGAGCATTCCCCTGATCCTCCTACCTCCCACTCTGATTGGATTAGGCTCTTATATCTTTCCCCCCGATCCCGAAAGTAGCGGCGCGTGGTTTCCCCTATTTTGGACTGGGTTAACCTTCTTTACCCATCTGCTCTTGGTCACTTGGCTGATGTTTGAATATTATCAATGGCCCTTCTTTCAAGCCATTCTCATCCGTTGGCAACAGCGTCTAAGTACCAGGTAGGGTGGGCAGGAGAATAAGCGATATAATTCAACTTGATAATCATCCCCTGCCCACCCTACAATGTTTTCTTTTTTCAATAAGCGAGGGAGACGCTCCCACTCCCATCTGAACCACAAAAATTTTTAATTTTTAATTGCAATGTATACTCGCTTTCTCTCCGTTGCCCTCGTCAGTCTTGCCCCTAGCCTAACTCTGAGCCTTCCTAGTGTTGCCAACCCGGTGATTGACCGCATTGCCTCAGAAATTACAGTGCGAATTGACGGCCCCCAGGGGGGAAGTGGTGTCATTTTTGCCACCGAAAATCAGGTGTATTATGTGGTCACCAATGCCCATGTGGTGGATCAACCGGGGGACTATACGATTATTACTCCGGATGGCGATCGCTATCAAGTCGGCCCTTCCCATCGGTTGCGGATGCCTGGAGAAGATATTGCCGTGCTGGCCTTTCACAGTCCAGAGACCTATCGTACCGCCGATCTCGGCGACCCGGAAGCGGTGGAAGTAGGAAACCTGGCCTATGTGGCTGGTTGGCCTCAGTCTGGCGGATCGGTGCGTCAACGGATTTTTGTCAATACGGAAGGGGAATTTCTGCAACTGCTTCAGGGCGTGGATCAAACGCAACTCCCGTTAAATTATACCAATGTGGTGCGGGTAGGCATGAGCGGCGGCCCGGTCTTGAATCAACGGGGGGAAGTAATTGGTATTAACCGGTTGGTGCAGTTAGTGGAAGATACGGATCGAGTGGTGGCCGCAGGGATTAAAATTGATAAAGTTGTCACCTGGTGGGAGAGCGCCCAAAAACCCAGCCCAACGGCATCCGATTCTAGAGCTGTGCCGAGTGAAACCCCTGCTCCAGCCACTGAAACCATTGTTGCAGGAGGGTATCAGTTAAGCCAAACGTTGCAACGGGAGGGGGGATTTTTAGGCGCAGTAGTAATAGGAGATACTATCCTTATCAGTGGTCATAGTGATGGGGCGATCGTTCTCTGGAATTTAGCCACTGGAGAGCCGATTAACACCTTAACCGGTCATCAAAAAGCCGTCAATACTCTCGTTGTCACCCCTGACGGTAAAACCCTGATTAGTGGCAGCGAAGACCGCACGATTAAGGTCTGGGATTTACCATCTGGAGAGCTACAAAAAAATCTCACCGGTCATCGAGATGCCGTCTCTGCTTTAGCCCTTACTCCTGATAGTCAAATCCTCGTTTCTGGGGGATGGGATCAACAGATTCTTATTTGGAATCTCAACACTTACGAAACCATAAAAACCCTTCCCGGTCATCAAGGCTTAATTAGTTCCTTAGCCATTTCTCCCGATGGTAAATGGTTAATTAGTGGCTCCCAAGATACCACGATTCGCATCTGGGAATTACCTAGTTTTAAGCTAGTCAATATTCTTGAAAATCACCGCTTATCCGTTCTCGCTCTAGCCATCAGTGCCGATAATCAAACCCTTGCCAGTGGAGGTGGAGAAGGAGACATCAATATCTGGAATTTATCTACAGGGGAATTACAACGAACCCTCAAAGGTCACACCGATGGCGTTTGGTCTTTAGCGCTCAGGGAAGACAATCAAACCCTGATTAGTGGCAGTTGGGATAAGACCATTCGCTTTTGGAATGTGCAGACCGGTCAGTTACAATCTACGGTTAAAAAACATTCAGATTATGTTATTTCTCTTGGTTTAAGTGCCAACGATCGAAGGCTCATTTCTGGGGGATTAGATAATCAAATTTTGATTTGGCAACGCCAACAGAATTAATTCGGGCTTGCTGATTACCCATTACCCCTTACTCAATTTTTAAATAAAAGGGCATTCGAGTATACATTCCCAAAGGATCGTTGAGCGTTCTTAATTCATTAATTTCTGCTTTGAGTTTTTCTACTTCTTCCATGAGCCAATCTGAGGCTTCTGGAGTGTGGCGAATGCCAATGATCTGCTCAATTAATCTCTCTTCTAAACTGCGAGTTTGGGGATATTCTTTTAGCTGCCAGTCTTCTCCCAATTCAGCCATTTCTACGGCTGTGGCGATCGCCTGTTGCAACCCTCCCAACTCATCGACTAGGTTGATCCCTTGGGCATCTTTTCCTGACCAAACCCGACCTTGGGCAATTTGATTGACTTGCTCGACGGTTAAATTACGGGATTCGGCGACTTTTTGGATAAATTGCTGATAAATTTGATTCACATTTTTTTGGTATAAACTCAGTTCACCAGGGGAGCGCGGGCGGGCGCTGCTGCCTAAATCGGCATAGGCTCCGGTTTTAACCACATCCCAGGTAATGCCGTTTTGATTGGCGATTTGTTGCAAGTTGGGTAAAATACCAAACACGCCAATGGAACCGGTGAGCGTATTGGGTTCGGCTAGAATGCGATCGCTGGCGGTGGCGATCCAATAACCTCCAGAAGCCGCATAATTGCCCATGGAGATAATCACCGGCTTATTGGCTGCTTGAATTAACTCTAACTCCCGTCGAATCACCTCGGAAGCTGTAGCACTTCCCCCTGGACTATTAATCCGCAAAACGATCGCCTTCACTCGATCGTCTAAGCGTAAATCGCGCAAAATGGAGGCATAGCGATCGCCGCCAATTTCATTTTCTCCCACCCGTCCTTGACCGTCCACAATCGAGCCTTCCGCATACACCAAAGCCACTTTTTGCTCTGAAGTGCGATCCACCGCCAAATCCACATCCTTGGGAACACTCGCATAGGTAGGAAAACTAATTTTGCGAAAGCTGTCCGCATCTTCCTTGCTTTCGGTTAACGTTTTCAGATCCTCAATCACCTGATCGTCAAACATAATCTCATCTACTAACCCCTTCTCTTGAGCTTCATTGGCAAACAAGATGCCATTACTATTGGAGAGTACCTGAATTTGGGCTGCATTTATAGAGCGATCGCCACCGATCTGGTCTCGAAAATCGGCCCAAATACTATCGAGCAAGGCCTGGATTTGTTGGCGATTTTCTGGTGATAATTGGGTAGACGTAAAGGGTTCTACTGCTGACTTATATTTTCCCGCCCGGATTACCTGAATGCCAATCCCATACTTTTGTAGCGCTCCCCCTAAAAACAGCACCTCTGAACTCAAGCCATTTAACTCCAGATTTCCCATCGGATGGATAATCACGCGATCGGCTACCGAAGCCAAATAATATTCCTTTTTACTCCAACTCAAATCGTAGGCAATAATCGGTTTTCCTGCGTCCCGAAACCGTTTCAGGGCCGAGCGGATTTCCCGTAAATTGCTCCAACCTATGCCCACCGTGGCCTCTGTTCCTTGCAAATACAGCCCCACAATTCGCTCATCGGCGATCGCACCCTCCACCGTATCCAAAAACTCCCGTAGGGTAATCGTCCGTTTCGTTGTCCCCGAAATCGCCTCATTAATGGCCGTCGTCGTGGTTGAACTCGGTTCCGTATCATTAATTCGCAACCCCAAATCCAATACCAACATCGACCGATCCTTAACCAACGGTGCGGTATCTTTCGCGGCTAGGCTGGCCAGCAACACAATCAATCCGCCCATCCCCAGAGCGCCTAACAACACCACACTGACCAAGGTTCCCAGAATACTGGCAAACGTATATTTGAGGAATTGACGCATAATTCGAGACTCAATAGAAGGCGAGAATAGCAGATAGTTATGGATCAATCATGACATTTTTTGTAAACTCTGGGTGTATTTTAGGGTACTGAGATCCCGATGACCGGTACAGAACAGGGCGGTTTTCAGTTCCGCAATCAACAGATCGGCCAATTCTCTGAGGGCCTCTTCCCCTTGTTGAGCCGCTTGTAGAAAGGGCCAAGCCAAGCCAACCAAATCGGCTCCCAAGGCGATCGCCTTTGCCCCATCTAACCCCGTTCTCAAGCCTCCAGAAGCAATCAAGGGGATGGAGCGATTCATCTGCCGAATCTGCACCACACACTCAGCCGTCGGAATCCCCCAATCTCCAAAGGTTTTCCCCAAACGACGCTGGAGAGGATTTTCCGCCCGCTCGCTTTCCACCTTCGCCCAAGATGTCCCCCCTGCACCCGCCACATCGATCGCCTGTACCCCTGCATCGAGCAACCGTTGAGCGCAACGAGCGGAAATCCCATTACCCACTTCTTTGGCAATTACCGGTACAGACAACTTCTGGCAAACCTGGGCAATTTTCGGCAGCAATCCCTTAAAATTCTTATCTCCACGGGTTTGAATACATTCTTGCAAGGGATTCAGATGCAAAATCAGCGCATCTGCTTCCAACAAATCCACCACCCGTTGACATTGCTCCACCCCATACCCATAGTTAAATTGCACCGCCCCCAAATTGGCCAATAACAGGATATCCGGGGCAACTTTGCGCACATTAAACGTATCTGCCACATCTGGCTGTTCCACGGCCACCCGTTGCGACCCCACCCCCATGGCTAAACCATACTTCTGGGCAAGAGTGGCCAAGCGGCAATTCACCTGTTTCGCTTGCTCTGTCCCCCCTGTCATCGAAGAGATCAAAAAGGGAGACCCCAAAGATTTGCCCAGAAACGAGGTCTTCACTTGGAGTTCGTTATAATCTAAATCCGGTACACAATCATGGATAAAGCGATACCGATCCAATCCAGAAGTGGTGCGTCGGAATTGCACATCTTCTTCCAGACAGATCCGCAGATGATCGGCTTTACGAGTTTCGATATCGGTAGGAGCAGAAGGAGAAGTGACCATAAAAAAATTGAACCAGTAAGCGATCGGGGCATCAACACAAGCCCGCATTTTAGTTTATCTTGTTGTTGGCCCATGCCAACGAATTTAGGTGGCGCGATCGCCTACTCTACGGTAACATTAAGAAAAGTTAAAAATATTGACACAAATCCCCAAGTATGGGTTGAAATTGCGTCAACCTACTCTCGCGTGAGGAGCAACCGTGGTAATATCCCAAGCAAACTTGACCCCAACGCCCCTACAAATAACCCAGGAACAAGAGACTGAGCGGTTTTTCCGAGAAACAGCAGGGCGTTGGTCTTCCCAGCGACGCTACTATACGCTACCGGATGGAGACCCCCAAGAAATTTCCAGCATTATTCAAATTGAATATTTACCTCAAGGCAGCGAAGAACTGCGGCATTTAGCGCGGTTACATCAGTTGGAAGATGAAAGGATGCTGTTATTCGGCTCTGTGGTGAGTTGGCATTCTCAAGAGTCGATTACCGGGAAAAAACAGTCGAAGGGAGAAACGGTGATTGGGGTGTTGGGAAAGTTGTTGTATCGCGATCGCGGCTTTGCCACCCCTAAACCCGTAACAGCAGAGTATTATCTCTCCAATCCCCAGACCTTGTGTTTACGCACCGAATACAACCGCTCGGTGTTTGAAGAGGAAATTAAACTGGTGGGACAACACTATCGCACTAGACAAACTATCATCTCCCGCGCGGGTGAAGAACAAATGATTGGTCAATATCTAGAAAAGCGGATGGATTAGATTCCAGAGATATAGCGCTTCGCGAAGCGTGTTTATATCAAATCCGGTTTCCGCAAGCGGACATGAAAATGAGTTAAACTAGCGGGCAAGATGCCCGCACTCCCTCAATTACAGCGTTTTTCGATGTTATGAGGTACAGTAATCGAAATGTTCCTTGAGAGTGTTGTCCCATGAAAAGCCTGAAAAATGGGGATTATAGCGTGAAAAATGGTTTTCCCATTACCAATTACCCATTACCCATTACCGCGC
>NZ_JAQPOK010000066.1 GCF_030068445.1 Roseofilum halophilum BLCC-M91
GCGCGGTAATGGGTAATGGGTAATTGGTAATGGGAAAACCATTTTTCACGCTATAATCCCCATTTTTCAGGCTTTTCATGGGACAACACTCTCAAGGAACATTTCGATTACTGTACCTCATAACATCGAAAAACGCTGTAAATGATTGATCCTTATTATATGATTAAGGTGGGCAGGGTATGCTGGCAAGTTTTAAATCATTTTGCTGCCTTCTCCTGCCCACCCTATGATAAATTACTATTACCGATTACTGCGCGAAGCGCTATAACGCTCCGGCTGCTGTGCGGTCAAAAATACCTGCATTGAGATGAGAGGTAATATTATGGCATTTGAGCATCGGTTTTCCCTGTGCGCCATAGGGATAATCAATCACCGTAATTGCCCCATTTCCTTGTTTGAAATTCCAGAAATATTGGGGGTCTAAATCAAATAAATGACACACGATCGCCTTATTAATCGCATCATGAGCCGCCACCATCCCTGTGGTTCCCGGTTGAGCAGATTCCAGAATACTCTTCCAAGCGGCGATCGCCCGCTCCCAAACCTGCTCTAAATTCTCCCCCTCTGGCATTTGCACCGTTTCCGGCGACTTTTGCCATTGTGCTAACATCCCCGGATAAGCCGCTTCAATCTCGCTCTCTAACATCCCTTCCCACAACCCATGGCTAATTTCTGCCAAGAGCGGATTAAGCTGTAACTCCACTCCAGGATGGTTCTCTAAAATCAATTCTGCTGTTTCCTTCGGGCGCAATAACGGACTACTGACCGCAAAATCTAAACGCACATCTTTCAAAAACTCTGCCGCTTTGCGTCCCTGTTCTTTCCCCGTTTCATTTAAGGGAATATCCTTAATCCCTTGAAAACGCTTATCCCGGTTCCATTGGGTTTCCCCATGACGTACCAACAACAGGCGAATCCCTTCCGGTTGATTAAATTTCGGTAACGAAACCCCTAAATGGCTGGTCAGATTCATCGATTCTAATTGCGCCCCATCTCCCCAACCTCCAGGAAAATTGAGGACACTAATACCACAATTAGATTGCAAAATAGACTGATAATAAGCTGGAGAAATATTCAGCGCCGTACTCAACAAACAGCGATTAATGCCATTATGGGCCACTACAACCACGGTTTGTCCTTGATGCTTGGCTAAAAGATCTTGCCAAAACTGTTTCGCTTGTTCATGCATCGCCACCACCGGATAATGCTCCTTGGGGCCTTCTGGGGTAGAAATCACCATTTTGAAGGCTTCCGGTTGACGCTTCCAAACCTCATATTCTGAGGCAAATTGGGTTTGCACATCTTTTCTGTGCATCCCTTGCCATAGGGGAAGATCGACTTCTAACAAGGTTTCTGGGCTTTCGATGGTGAGGGAAGAGCCAAGATGAGTGACAATTTCTTCAGCCGTCTGTCGAGCGCGTTGCAAGGGACTCGAATAAATGGCATCTAGGGATATGTCTTGGAGTGCAGCCGCCACCAACTTAGCATCAGCTTTGCCTTGTTCCGTGAGTACGGAGTCATCAAGACGGCCTTGAATGCGTTGCTGGGCATTATAACTGCTTTGACCGTGGCGGACGAGGATAACACGGGTAGTCATGAGGTTTTACTCGATCTGTTGCGGTCTGCATTTTACCCCATAATCTGGGTGGATGGGGAGGATGTCAACAAGACCCATTCCCGATTACCATAGGTCTTGCAGACCTTATTTCCCTCTCCCCTATGACTGAACCCCAAATGAGTCCCTACGGATCTTGGAAATCTCCCATTACCTCAGACTTAATTGTGGCAGGTGCGATCGCCCTCGGCAGCCCTCGTATTGATGGAGATGACCTCTACTGGTCAGAAGGTCGCCCCAGTGAAGGAGGACGCAGTGTCATTGTCCAACGCACTCCAGACGGACAAACCCAGGACATTACCCCCGCGTCCTACAATGTGCGAACCAGGGTTCATGAATATGGGGGAGGCTCCTATTTAATAGACGAACGAGCAGTCTATTTTGTGAATTTTGCCGATCAACAGCTCTATCGGCAACCCGTGGGCGAAGATCCCCAACCCTTGACGGGGGAAAGTCCATGCCGTTATGCTGACTTTCGCTTAGACTCGCGCCGCAACTGTCTGATTTCTGTGCAAGAAGACCATAGCGCAGAAGGAGAACCCGTTAACCGCATTGTCAGCATTGACCTAGAAACGGGTAACCCCACCACCCTGACTGAAGGCTATGATTTTTACGCCTGTCCCCGGTTAAGTCCCGATGGTTCCCAACTCTGCTGGATCTGCTGGAATCATCCGAATATGCCTTGGGACGGGACCCAGTTATGGGTTGCGCCGGTGAATGAGGATGGCACATTAGGCACGGCGACCTTGGTGGCGGGAAGTACGACGGAATCGATCTTTCAACCCGAATGGTCTCCGGATGGGGTATTGTATTTTGTGAGCGACTCGACCAACTGGTGGAACCTCTATCGCTGGAAGGGTAGCTCTATAGACCCGCTCTTCCCCAAAAACGCCGAGTTTGGGCTTCCCCAATGGGTCTTTGGCATGAGTACCTACACCTTTGCTGATGCAGAAACGATCATTTGCATCTATTCGGAAAAGGGGAATGATACGCTGGCTAAAGTCAACACCCGCAGCAAAACCCTAACAGTTATTCCGACTCCCTACAGCAGTTTATCTGCTCCTCAAGTGCGCGGAAATCAGATTATCCTGTCAGCAGCATCAGCCACCCAACCGAGCGCCTTAATTCAACTGGATATATCGGGGGAAAATCTAGAGATTATCTATAAGTCTAGCCAGCTCGAAATTGATCCCGGTTATCTTTCCGTTCCAGAGTCCATTTCCTTCCCCACGGAAAACGGCTTAACCGCTTATGGCTTCTATTATCCGCCCCAAAATAAAGACTATCAAGCGCCAGAAGGGGAAAAACCACCTTTATTGGTGAAAAGTCATGGAGGGCCGACAGCAGCAACATCGAGTAGATTTAATCTGAAGCTGCAATATTGGACAAGTCGCGGCTTTGCTATCCTCGATGTCAATTATGGGGGAAGCACTGGATATGGTCGGGAGTATCGCCAACGGTTGAATGGCTCCTGGGGTATTGTGGATGTGGATGATTGCGCCAATGGAGCCAAGTATCTGGCCGAACAGGGTAAGGTAGATGAAAATCGGTTAGCTATCTCTGGGGGAAGCGCGGGAGGATATACGACATTATGCGCTCTGACATTCCGGGATACGTTTCAGGCGGGCGCGAGTTACTATGGAGTGAGCGATTTAGAAGCTCTAGCCACGGATACCCATAAGTTTGAATCGCGCTATTTGGATGGCTTGATCGGGCCTTATCCAGAACGTAAAGATGTTTATGTTGAGCGATCGCCCATTCATTTTACCGCACAACTTTCCTGTCCCGTCGCCTTCTTCCAAGGACTCGAAGATAAAATCGTTCCCCCCAACCAAGCGGAAATGATGGTCAATGCCTTAAAAGAAAAGGGGTTACCCGTTGCTTATGTCACCTTTGAAGGCGAGCAACATGGTTTCCGCAAAGCGGAAAACATTAAACGCGCTCTTGATGGCGAATTTTACTTTTATTCCCGCGTCTTTGGCTATGAGGTGGCTGACAAGGGGGGAGAAATTGAGATTGAGGGTTGATTGGTTTTAGAATCAGACATAGCTGTAGGGGCGAAAAATTTTTCGCCCCCTCTCCCACGGGAGAGGGGGTTGGGGGTGAGGGCTATACTTCAGGCAAAAGAAAAAGGCTATACTACTAACTAAAATATCCTGTAGGTATAATTAAAACTACGGGGTACTTTTGGATGAAAATTTTAGTCGAGACTAATGAGGTTTAGTTGCATGAAAGAACCTATTCAGCCTAGTAAGAATGATATTCGTCTGGCTGCGGAAACAGCACAGAAACTGGCAGCTTATGCAGAAAATGAGGTTCTGAAAATCCGTATTATAGAAGAGGGATCTGACACTATCCCCGTTGAAATACCAGCACCAGCCGTCAGTTTACTGATTGATTTACTTCAAGAAATGAGCAAAGGTAATGCAGTCACGCTCATTCCCTACCATGCTCAATTGACAACCCAGAAAGCAGCAGATTTTCTCAATGTCTCCGAGCCTTTTGTGGTTGAATTATGCAATAAGGGTGAACTGCCTTACTCTCGTCTTGGCAAGCACCGAATGATTGACTTTGCTGATTTAATTGAGTTCAAACGTAAGAGTCTTGTGGAGAGTCACCAAGCTCTTGATGAACTGGCCGCTTTGCATCAGGAGATGGGTGGATACTCTATATCATGAGCCAATTGATTGTTCTCTATGATGCGTGCGTCCTGTACCCAATGCCCCTGTGCGATTTGCTTTTACAGCTTGCTTTGACCGGAACGTTTCAGGCTAGATGGTCAGATGCTATTCATGAAGAATGGATCAGAGCTGTTAAGAAGAATCGCCCTGAGATTTCTGATAGTATGATTGCTCGTAAACGTCGCGCTATGGATGCTGCGGTTAAGGACGCTCTGGTGACAAACTACGAACCGATTATTCCCAGCCTTGAGCTTCCAGATCCAGATGACCTCCATGTACTTGCGGCCGCGATCGCTGGCCATGCTGATGTTATTGTTACTTATAATCTCAAGGACTTTCCCAACGATATACTGGCTCCTTGGGGCATCCAAGCTCAACACCCAGATCAATTTATAGTTAATCTTCTGGAGTTATATCCTAGTGCGGTGTGCCGGGCTATCAAAATTGTTCGTACCCGTCTAAAGAATCCACCTATGACCCTCAATGATTACCTGGCTAATCTGGAATCTCTTAGCCTGACTGAAACGGCGGCTACTCTGAGGAACTATACATCAGATTTGACTGAAAGCGATTCAACGTAAGGCGATCGCAGCGATCGCCTCTTGTTGGTTATAGACACTTCCCAACCAAGCGAAAAGATGGTTACAAGTTTCCCTCGTTATTCCTCCTCCGTAAAGCGACTCAGAAATTCTCTCAGCCATTTTGCCCCAGCTATACTTGCGATCTGACCACCAAATGATGTCACAGATGGCATATCTAGCCGCTTGACTTCGGGAGCATTTTCTGAGAGATGCGTTTCATCTCTGATGTACCAAGTCAATGCTGATTCCTGTATCTTGCATTTCTCGCAACGAATTGTGCCATCATTTCCAATCTGAAGGGGATTTTCACATTGGAAATGTAACCATTGGTACTGCTCTGTCGGTTCTGACCCAGGAGGATAGGCAACTAAGTCATGATATTCAACGGTTATGGGTTGATCTTGATCTGTAGACATCGTTATTTACCAATCCTCTCCCATGTTTTCGAGCAGCTTGATCAGCCATTGTCTTCCAGCAATGCTTGTGACCTGACCTGCTGTAGAAATAGCACTAGCAAAGTGTGCTGGTGTAGTTTTTCTATAATCAGTGTGATAACCTTCGTGTGCATATCGTGCAACTTTTAGGTGAAAAGCCTCCCCACAACTAGCACACTTCATTTGTGCATCGTCCCCAATCTGAATCTTACCATTACAACCAGGTTTTGAGTGATACCATTGGGAAGCCGGTCCCGGTTCCTTGTTATCAGCGAGAGCAGACTCTTGTATATTTCCTTTGTCTTTATGTCGATCTAGGCGGGTAGCAACTGCATTGGGACTCTGCTGACCTTCAGTTACTTGTTCCAAACGTTCCAATGCACAAAGTAAGCGTTCCCATGTATCATCAGTTATCTGAAGATTAAACTGAAGTTGCTCTTGTTGTTGTCGTTGATTCATTATCTTTCGTCCTATTGAGTTAACAATTGTTGTAATTAGGGCGAACAAATCGCCGCTTTACTCTCTTTTACGATTTGGGCAGCTTTCTTGAAATCATCAAGACTTGCTGTACCATTTCTCAGAGACATTCTCAAACACTCTTCACAAACATAAATGACCTCTCCACTATTTAAACCTTTCACAGCTTTTACTAAGTCCCTGTACTCTATGTCAGATCTGAAGTAGTTACCCAGTTTGGATCGGATAATCACTTCATAATCCTCCTGGGCAGGAATGGGTATATAAAGGACATGACCGAATACAGAGGGATCGAGCAAAATTTGTGGTAAACCTTCAACTGTTCTGGCTGTAGCAATGACAAATACATTTTCATACAGCCGATTTCTTCTTATTTCATCGACTAAATCCTCCGCGAACAAAAAGCTTTCTCTTGTTTCTCTAAACTGTGTAGAGAATACTAGGTCTATTTTGTCTAGCAAAATAATAGCTGGCGCTGATAACCTAGCTTTACGAAATATCTCTCCCAGGGTTGGCAGTGAGTTATTAGGGTCTGGATGGATAAAATCCAAGCTTTTGACAGAAAGGCACTGAATATTGAGTTTAGCGGCTAGAGCTAAAGCTAAAGACTTCTTTCCAGATTGAGGAGAACCCACTAAAAGCACTCCTGTTGGTGGTGTTAATCCTATCTCTTTGAGTTGCTCTGGAGTATTAATCGGTGGCTCTATCAGAGTTAAAAGTCTATTTTTAATGCTAGTCAAGCCTAGCAGTTCATCCCATGATTTAGGATCGGACTGACTGGGTAAACCTCTTAAAGTGGTAGGCTGTAACTCTTTGAATGCTTCTGAAAAGTCTTGATTGGTGATACAAACTTCTCCAATTTGAGCATAATTTCCTGTTGGGGTAAGCTGAAACACTCGCCTTAAACAACGAATAGCTGATTCTCTTGCCAAAGCTGCTAAATCTGCTCCAACATAACCAGAAGTTTTCTTAGCCCAGGATTGTAGATTAATGTCTGGATTTAAATCCATACCTCTGACATATTTTTGCAAAATGTCTAGTCGATAAATCGGCTGTCTTTGGCTAAGATTACATCCCCTCCTAGGATGCGATTTTTGACACATTCTAAGTCTTCTTCGGTCTGGATTTTATCCTTGTTTTCACCGAGTACCTGTACTTCTAAGCTGATGGCATTTTGAATTTCATCTGTTCTCAAGGCTCTTAATTGAACCACATCCCCCGGACTGACTAAGCAAGTATCCATCAAGGTTGGCTCTAGTCCGATCGCCCACCGATCGGTGCTAGGATTCTCCAAATGCTCGTTTTCTTCATACCAGGCATAGCCATAAGCTATCGTACCGTTAGGAACTGATGTGATTTCCACAAAAACAGGATCGGCGCTACAAACCTGACGCAGCTTGTCCAGCAGAGATTGAGGCAGTAAAGTGAGATTCAAACCACTGTGCTTGGGCTGATGTCCAAAAACTTTACACTCTGTTACTTTTGCCATGTTTTCCATGTTTACCCTGTCTTTGGCTGCCTTTGAGCGATCGCCCCCAAAAAAAGTCACTTAGACTAAAGATAGACTGGTCGCCACTACCTATGTTAAGCTAGTTACTACTATTCAACGACTAACCGAGACTGTAACTTTTGGTTAGGATAACACTATCAACATACTTCAAACCCTGGCAATGTCTAGTGATGAGATGTTTTCTGAGGCAGCAGATCGTTGGGATCTCGAACGACTGTACCGAGATTTGGCAGAAGCAAAACGACTCTGTTCCCCTCGTGCTAGAAAGGGATTGACTGAACGGGAAAAGCTTTATTTGCGCGGGTTATTGTGTGGTTGTAGTCCTAGGGAGATAGCAAAGAAACTGGTTCAAAGCGAAAAGGGGGTTGAAGTCTATGTTTGTAAAACCTTATATCCATACCTAAAACAACTCCCGGATGTACCGAGCCGGAAGATCGAGAACTGGAGAAATATCGATCACTTGCTGGAAGATGCGGGATACAAAAGGCAATCTCGATCTTCTGTAACATCTAAGACTAATTCTTCTGTACCTATTGAACCATTAGTCAAAATTGTCAATTTAGGGGTTGAACAACACACCATCTCCATTGATATCAATATCAAGTTAGCCTTACCTTCAGATGCTGAAGATGAAAAGAGGTAGCTGACAAGGGGGGAGAAATTGAGATTGAGGGTTAGAAACCGGGTTTCTGCGTTCACTTTTGGTTGGGTGTCGAAGGCGATCGATTTTCTAACTCCTGAATACAAGTTTCTACTTGAGTTTTTAAGTCAGGTAATTTATCAGGATTATGGATAATATTCCAGACGGTTTCTAAATCAATTGCCCAATAATGATGAGCGAGAATATTTCTAAAGTCTGTAATATCCCGCCAAGGTACTGAAGGATACTGATTTTTTAATTCATCAGGGAGTTTATTGGCTGCTTCACCAATAATTTCTAGTTCACGAAGTACAGCCATTTTTACTGTTCGATTGGTTAAAAAACTTTCTTTCCCGTGCTG
Source organism: Roseofilum halophilum BLCC-M91 (assembly GCF_030068445.1). Classification (GTDB taxonomy): domain Bacteria; phylum Cyanobacteriota; class Cyanobacteriia; order Cyanobacteriales; family Desertifilaceae; genus Roseofilum; species Roseofilum halophilum. Next base: position 8,300 of record NZ_JAQPOK010000066.1, read on the forward strand.
AATATGAATGGCGATCGCTTCAATAGATTCTTTAATGTGATAAAGAAAAAATAGAGGAGATTTTTGTTTATTCATAGGGGAATTGCCGAAGATAAAACTTCCTGTTTAATGGTATGATGTAATGCTGTACTATGCACAATATCAACATCACATTTCAGCAATTCTTGTAATGCTCTTCGTAAGCGAATGACATCAAATAAATCTTGTTCTGGGGTGGGATCGATCAGAAAATCAATGTCACTATTTTCAGTGTTTTCACCTTTAGCCACTGAACCAAATACTTTAATATTAGTAGAGTGATATTGTTCAGCTAATTTTATAATGTTAGAGCGGTATTGTTTTAATTGCTGTAAGTTCATGGTGAATTACCTTGATGGATTTGGTCAGTTAATCAAATTGTAGCAGATTTGCTTTTATACTGTCGGGTGTGTTTTTGTAAATAATGCCATCATCTATTCTTAACATTCAACACTTCTGCCTATTACCCATTACCTATTACCGCGCGTTTCATGTCTGCGAAGCAGAAAGCGCTATAATTTCAATTAAAAAGTTGAAATTTTGATACCTTGCCCAATCTGTAAACGTTAATGTCTCAAACCGAGTTCGATCGCCTCAATCACCGATTCTAATACCTTGACTCGCGCATAGAGCTTATCGTTGCCAGCGACCACTGTCCAAGGAGCATTGGGGGTATGGGTGCGGCCAATGGTCTGATTGACTGCGACTTCGTATAATCCCCATTTTTCTCGGTTACGCCAATCTTCATCGGTTAATTTATAGCGCTTAAAGGGGTCATCCTGACGGGACTCAAATCGCCTTAACTGTTCTTCTGGACTCACATGGAGCCAAAATTTAACTAAAACATACCCAGCATTGGTGAGCATGGCTTCAAATTCATTAATTTCCCGATAGGCCCTGCGCCATTGGGTATCGGTGGCAAAGCCTTCAATGCGTTCGACTAAGACGCGACCATACCAGGTGCGGTCAAAAATACCAATTTTGCCGGCCGTGGGTAAATCCCGCCAAAACCGCCACAGATAATGATGCATTTTTTCCTCTGCGCTGGGTGCAGAAAATGCTCTCACTTCATAACTGCGAGGGTCTAGATTATTGGTGAGGCGTTTAATGGCTCCTCCTTTTCCGGCGGCATCCCATCCTTCAAACAGGGCTAATACGGGCAATTTAGCCTTAAAAATCTTCAGTTGCAATTCCTGTAATCTGACTTGGGCTTTTTTCAGCCGTTTCTTATACTCTTTCTTGGATAAAGATGCACTCAGATCGACCCGCGCTAGAAAATCGGGTTCTGTGGGTTCTAATTGCTCTTGGGGAGGTAAGGGAGCGGGAATGAGCTGGCTTTGGCGACGGTCTAGGGCTTCTCGCAGGGTAGCGGCGACGGTTTGTAAGACTTTGACTTGGGCCCAGCGTTGACAGTTGCCTTCGACTAATGTCCAGGGGGCAAACCCGGTGCTGGTTTGAACGATCATTTCTTCTGCCAGCATCCGATAGTTGTGATACCGTTTTACCTGCTGCCAATCTTCTTCCCTGACTCGCCAAGCATTGAGCCGGTCTTTGGCATAGGCTTTAAGCCGTTGTTTGAGTTCTTTTTTACTCAGATGAATCCAAAATTTGGCGATCGCACAGCCATCATCGCTCATTTGCCGCTCAAAGGCATTAATATGGCGCATTAGGGCGGGGACTTGGGATTCTTGGACGCGATCGAATAGCCGGTCTTCGAGGACATGGGTATACCAACTATGGTAAAACAGGCCAATGCTGCCGTAGTGGGGAATTTTGTGCCAAAATCGCCAGAGGAAAGGATAGTTTCTTTCTTCGGCATTGGGGGGCCAAATGGGATGGACTGCAAATCCTCTAGGGTCCATATAACCGATCACTTTTTTGACCAGAGGGCCTTTACCGGCCGCTGCCCAGCCTTCTAGCACGATGATCATAGGTAATTTTTTTTCCCAACAGGCATGTTGAAGCGATCGCAACTGTTGCATCAGATCTTCTATTTCTGTTTTGTAGCGGTGCTTGTCGAGAGACCGATCCAGATTCAGTTGCTTGAGCATTCCTGTATACGTCCTGAATAGAGTTGTTCTGAATATGATCGGCGATCGCTTCCTAATTTTAGCAATCCTTTGGTTTATTTTTAACTTTGAACTCTAGGCCGCAAGAGATTAGTCACTTAAAGCTTCGACTAAATTAGTCGCATTCTCTTCCATCCTTCTCAAATAAACCGTCGGTTGAGTGCTGGTTGTTTCTCCAATGGCAATGGGATCAAAAATGCTAACTTTGATTTTGAGATCTTGAGCTAACGTTTCAAAGGCTTTAGTCCCTATTCCTGGTTCTTGCAGCAAGGCTTTGATCTGTTCGGCTTGCACAATTTCGATCAAACGACGCACATCTTCTGGAGAGGGGTTTTCTGCGGGGATGTCTACCAAAAATTCAGCCCTGAGACCATAGCTCTGGGCGAAATAACTGGCGAAATCATGGAATGTGATAAAGGTTTGGCCGGCGTAAGGTTGCAGTTTTTCGGTAATTTGAGCATCTAAGGCTTTGAGTTGCTCGATAAATGCCGCAGCATTTTGAGTATAAATTTCTTGTCCTTCTGGATCGGCGGCAATTAAACCATCACGGATGTTTTCGACTTGCTGAATGGCTCGTTTGGGATCGAGCCAAATATGGGGATCGAATTCTCCATGATCGTGAGCAGGGTTGTGGTCATGTTCATGGTCATGGTTATGGTCATGATCGTGGTCATGGTCATGCTCATGGTCTTTTTCTGCCAACCTCAAGGGTTCAATACCAGAACTTGAATCAACGATGATTAAATCGCTATTCTCGGCATTGTTAATCATGTCATCCAAGTAAAATTCTAGTTCTAAGCCATTTTTGATTAAAATATCCGCTTGGGCGATCGCCTGAACATCCGCAGGTTTGGCTTGGTAGTCATGGGGGCCGACGTTCGCTGGTAGTAATTGTGTGACTTCTGCGCGATCGCCAACCACTGCTTTCGTAAATTGGGTCATCGGCAAAAATGTGGTTACCACCTCCAAGTTGTCTTGCTCTTCCACAACGGCTGTATTTTCCCCTGTAGCGGTTTCCGTGCTGGAGTTGGAAGCACAACTGACTACAGATAGGGCCGTGAAAACGGCGATCGCCAACGGACTGACCTTCTTTCCTAGAATCATCATGGACTTTTACTAGAATGATTATCATTTTTATTTTAGAGCAAACCTGTATTTTAGGGCAAATCTAGGAAAAAAGACTAGAGCGATTTGAAATGGTGCGTTATGCGGACATACCATTGATTTGTAACCATTCGCATTTTCTGACCGCATAACACACCCTACCTATGATGGTGTCGCCCCCGGTAGCAACGCACCCTACCTAACTTAACTCAACACCCAATTCACCAAAGAGCGAACGGGGAAACCGGTTGCACCGGCACTATGGTAACGGTCATCTTTATCCGTCCAAACGGGGGCAGCAATATCTAAATGCATCCAAGGGGTTTCCTTAATAAATTGCTTCAAAAACAGGGCCGCAGAAATGGAACCGCCTGCCCTTGCTCCGGTGTTTTTCATGTCAGCAACAACGGATTTCATGCTGTCAAAATAGCTCTCTTCTAAGGGCATCCGCCAAAACTGTTCTCCAGCCAGTTCGGAGGCACTCATAAAGTCGGCGGCTAGGGTGTCATCGGCTGTCCATAACCCGGCAATTTTATTGCCCAAGGCAACGACACAAGCGCCGGTTAAAGTGGCAAGATCGACGATCGCCTCTACCTCCAGTTTTTCGGCAAATACCAGGGCATCCGCCAGAGTCAGACGACCTTCAGCATCGGTATTATTGACCTCGATGGTTTTGCCATTGGAGGCTTTGAGGATATCCCCTGGATGCATGGCATGGCCGCTAATCATATTTTCGGTGGCGGCGGAGATAAAATGAACTTCAACATCGGGTTTTAACTGGGCGATCGCCTTGGCTGCGCCTAATGTAGCTCCTGCGCCTCCCATGTCAGTTTTCATCATCTCGATGCTACTGCCTGCGCCAGCTTTAATATTCAAGCCGCCAGAGTCAAAAGTTAGACCCTTACCCACAATAGCCAACTTGCGGCGCGGTGTGCCTTGGGGTTTGTAGGTGAGATGGATAAACTGGGGGGGCAGATCGGAGGCTTGAGCCACGCCCAAAAATGCGCCCATTCCCAGGTCTTCGCATTCTTTTTGCCCTAAAACTTCGATTTCTAAACCATAGTCAGAGGCGATCGCCTTTGCCGTTTCTGCTAAGGTAACCGGGGTGACCTCATTGGCGGGAGCTGCCACCAATTCCCGTGCTAAAATCACCCCAGAACAAATCATTTTCGCCTTCTCTAGGGCTGCTTCCGTACCGCCTAAGCCTAACAGCGCCACCGTTTGCAACTCTGGAGGTTTCTCCTCTGGTTCCGACTTAAAGCGAGTATCCTGGTGTAAGCCTAACTCAATGCCTTCGGCGATCGCCTGAGCCGTTAACGGGCGATCCTCATTCAACAGGGGTAAACTGATACCCAAAGTTTGACAGCGTTCCTTTTGCGCCAACTTCGCGGCGGCTGCTCCCCCTTGACGCAGGGTATCTGCACTCAACTTTTCCCCTTTCCCCAACCCCACCAAAATCAGTTTGCGGATGGGGTATCTTTTCCCTAACCGGATAAAAATCGTGCTACCGTCTTTACCTTTAAACTCCGTATCTTCAATCAACTCAGCCAGAGCGCCGTCTAGCTTCTCATCGAGTTGCGTCAGATCTGCACTCAGTTCCACCGCATCTTCAAAAAAGCCCAGAGCAAGGGCATCTCCCGTCCAATCTAACCGTGGCGTATCTGTAGGTTGAAATTCCATCATTATTAATAATAGTGTACCGTTTCCTTCGATCAGTATAGTGCCCTTGGCGCTGTGGCGGATCTGAAACCTAACCACCTTTGAGTTGGGCAATGAGTCCGGGTTCATCCCAATAGGACGCTAAGGCTGTTATTTTACCGGCTTCATTCAAGTCAAATACGCTAATTCCTTCTGCTTGGGCGGTTTTTCCGTTTTTAGCAACAACGTTCATTTGCCATTTGACGGCTGCCCCTGTACCGGAAATAAATGGGGTTTCGGGGGTGATTTCTAGGCGGTGGTAAAATTGGGCTAGAAATTGGAAAAAAGCGGTGGCTTTTTGATGGGCGATAACTGGAGGTTTGCCTACGGGATCGGCAATTGTAGCATCGAGGGTAAAGAGTTCAGCCCACCCTTCGGGGTTCATGGCACTCATTTGGGTGAAGTAACTGTTGAGGGTGGTTTGTATGAGTTCAGGAGACATGGCAATATGGTGCTTTGCGCGGTAGAAGGGTAATGGGTAATGGGTTAAGTTAAGATCAGTTACTGCCTAGGAGAAATAAACTTAACAGGGTATTTCCATTCCATAAACTATGGAGGAGAATGGGGGCGAGTAAGTTACCGGAACGAGTATAGACGATTCCCATGATCGTGCCCAAGGTGGTGAGGGGAATGACTTCTGATAAACTCAGGTGAGCGATCGCAAAAACCAACCCGCTCAAGGCAATAGCTAACCACACTGGAACATAGCGAGTGAGGGAGGGAAGTAGAAAACCACGAAACATAATTTCTTCAAACACCGGTGCAGCAACGGAAGCGGTAAAGGCGAAACAGGCGATCGCCACCCAATCATTGCCTTGCAGGGCTAAGGGTAAAATCGGATTGCTCCCCCCTTGACCTTGCCATAGGGTTTGATTAATTAACGACACTAATAATACCACGGGGATGGCTACCAGAAACCCGCCGATTCCCCAAGCGATTCCCGATCCTTTGATTTCAAACTTAAACCAGTTTTGGGGTAGGGGACGAAAGGGATTCACTGCCACATATAACACCCCCAACGCTCCGGCACTGCTGACTAAATAGGACATTAAAATAATCACGGCATCGGCGCGAATACCACTGCCACGGGTGAAGGAAAACAGACTTAAGAATTCCCGGAAAATGACCGGAGAAATGAGTTGGCCAATGAAGAAAAAGCCAGCGACTATGACTAATAAAATGGTTTCCCAATTCCAGGGAACTTCAGTGACACCCTGATTTTGGGATAACCAAGAGTCTTTGCGTTGAATGAGCCATTGCACGGCTATGAAGGCTAATAAGGCAGTTCCTAGGAATATGCCGACTGACTGCACCCCAGCTACAATCAGGAGTTTGCGGATGGCGTGGAAGGCGATCGCCTGTTGCTGATTCTCTAACTCTTTTAAGGCTAATTCTTCACCCTGGACTTGATAAAGTTGCGTCAATGCCTGATAGCGAAACCATCCGGATAACTCCCCATCTAGCATCAACTCGGCATCGGAGAGAATCTGGGGCGGATCTTGCCATAACTCGATTAAAACCTCTGCCGTATCTCCCTTCACTGATTTGGGATCGTCGGCTAGTGTTTGCCAGAGTTGCAATGCTTCTGGAACTTCGTCTACCTGGGTTTTTAAAAGACCCAAATTGAGATCGATCTTCTCTAAAGACTCTTCGGTAGTGGCGATCGCCTGTTGTAGGGTTTGCTGCTGGGTTGGATTGGCGATCGGTTGCTGGATTAGCTCGGTCAATTCCCGATCCGTTTTCTGGAGATTCTTTTGGCTATCTTGGCGAGCGTCTTCATATTGGGCGATCGCCGTTGATACCGGTTCAACCCCGATCAGGGTTTGGCGCAACACTCCTTGGGTTTGGGGGTCTAGATTTTCACCTTTCCATGTAGAGGCATTTAGCAGTAGATTCGTCTGATAGAGTTCTAACTGACCTTGAAACTGGGGTTGACTCCAACTGTTGTACAGAAATAGAGTCACCAGACTCAGGGCGATCGCCGTTAAGAACAATAGCCCAATTTGCTTAATCGTCAGAGGTTGCTTTTCAGAGGTCATAGAACACTTCTAGGTGGCATGGCAAGATCCCATTGTATAAGGGAATCGGGCATAGGGAATGGGGAATAGAAATATGTTCAGTTGCAGCTTTGAGTTGATGGTTAGTGCAAAAACTGCTGTAAAAGTGAGCGCTCACAGCAGTCTATGGGAAATTGAACGCTGAGGTTCATCAACTGTTACTGATGCGATCGCACGAACAAGATTGTTCTAACCATCGCTCTCCAAGTTCTTTCAGAGAAAGTAAAACCGGCTTGAGTTCTCGGCCTTTGTCGGTCAGGGAATATTCCACATGGGGCGGAATTTCTGGGTATACGGTGCGTTTGATCAATCCATGCTGTTCTAGTTCTCGCAAACGCAGGGTGAGGGTTTTAGAACTAATACCCGGTAAGGCATCCAGAAGAGCATGGGTGCGGCGATCGCCCTGGAACAGTTCCCGCAAAATCAACACTGACCATTTAGAACTAATCAAGTCCAGCACAAACTGAATGGGACAACTGGGTACAAAACAGGGAGACTCTGGGATAGAGACATCTGCTTCTACTGCGTTAGGTTGATAGTTCATACGCGAATATCACTCACCTTAATGTTTATTTAAAGATGTTTGTATCCCTGACCACATCCTATTTTTTCCCTTTGGGTAAGTAAGGATTCAGGGCGTAACTATCTTGTAATTTTAATAGAAAGTAATAGCCTGTAAGAAGAGTGAATCCAGAGCCACTATCACGGGCAATTGCTCAACAGTTAACGCCAAAGCCTTAGTATATAAAGGTTTGAAGCGATCGATAACTGTTAGTTGATAGTCCAAAATTGCAGAAGTTGATACAAATCGAGAGAGAATTTAATCTCTCTTAACCTTTAAGGCAGGATACAGAAACAAAACTCCATTAAAAAGTATGACTGTACTGTACTGCCTGACTCAATCAAATTCAATTGAAAACCCATGGAGGGTATTGAACCATGACTCAGACCTTAGCCGTAGGAAATATAACCAGTGAAGCCGAAAAAAATGAAGCGTTCGTTCTTTGGTTTGAACAAGTTGGAATCAGCGATATCCCCCTAGTTGGAGGAAAAAATGCCTCCCTAGGAGAAATGATCCAACAATTGAACCCAAAAGGCGTAATTGTACCCAATGGATTTGCCACCACTGCCTATGCTTATCGCTACTTCATTAAAAACGCTGGCTTAGAAAGCAAGCTGCGTGAATTGTTTGCGGATCTTGATGTCGAAGACCTGCCCAACTTACGGCAACGGGGTAAAAAAGCCCGATCGCTCATTCTCGACACCCCATTCCCGGAAGATCTGCAACAGGCGATCGCCAAAGCCTACGAAAGAATGTGCGAGTGGTACGGCAAAGGCGATAGCGGAGAACTCAACGAAACAGACGTAGCCGTGCGCTCTAGCGCGACTGCCGAAGACTTGCCTGATGCCAGTTTTGCTGGACAACAAGAAACCTACCTCAACGTCTATGGTGTAGATGCCGTTCTCAAAGCGTGCCATAAATGCTTCGCCTCCATCTTCACCGATCGCGCCATCTCCTATCGTACCGTCAAAGGCTTTGACCACTTTGATGTCGCTCTATCCGTCGGCGTACAAAAAATGGTGCGCTCTGACCTAGCCTCTTCGGGTGTGATGTTCTCCATCGACACCGAAACCGGCTTCAAAAACGCAGCCCTCGTCACCGCCGCCTATGGTTTAGGGGAAAACGTCGTACAAGGCGCAGTCAACCCCGACGAATACTTCGTCTTCAAACCCACCCTCAAAGACGGCTATCGTCCCATTCTAGAAAAACGCCTGGGTACAAAAGAACTGAAAATGGTCTATGATCTCGGCGGATCGAAACTGACCAAAAACGTTTCCGTTCCCGAATCTGAACGGGGCAAATATTGCCTGAACCACGATGAAATCCTTCAGTTAGCCAAATGGGCTTGTATTATTGAAGACCACTACTCCGAAGTGCGGGGCACTTACACCCCCATGGACATTGAATGGGCAAAAGACGGCATTACCGGCGATCTGTTCATCGTTCAAGCCCGCCCAGAAACCGTTCAATCGCAAAAATCCGGTAGTATCCTCAAAAACTTCAAACTCAAAGGCACATCAGACATCCTGGTTCGCGGTCGCGCCGTCGGTGAAATGATTGGTCAAGGAAAAGCACGAGTGATCATGGATGTTCACCGCATCGACGAATTCCAAGCCGGTGAAGTCTTAATCACCAACAAGACCGACCCCGACTGGGAACCGATCATGAAGAGAGCCAGTGCCATCGTCACCAACCAAGGCGGTCGGACTTGTCACGCAGCTATTATTGCACGGGAAATGGGTATTCCGGCGATCGTCGGTTGTGGAGATGCCACCCAACTGCTCACCACCGATGAAGAGGTAACCGTATCCTGTGCCGAAGGTGAAGAAGGACGGGTTTATAAAGGTCTTGTACCCTTTGAAGTCATCGAAACCCAACTCGACAACCTACCCAAGACTCGCACCCAAATCTTGATGAACGTGGGCAACCCTGATGAAGCCTTCGGTTTATCCTCTATCCCCTGTGACGGCGTTGGACTCGCTCGCTTAGAGTTCATCATCGCCAACCACATTAAAGCTCACCCCTTGGCCCTACTGAAGTTCAACGAACTCGAAGACGAGTTAGCCAAACGGGAAATCGCCAAACTCACCGCCCTCTACGACAACAAACCCGACTTCTTCGTAGACAAACTGGCCCATGGCATCAGCATGATTGCCGCTTCCTTCTATCCCAATCCCGTGATTGTACGGATGTCGGACTTCAAGAGTAACGAATATGCCAACCTCTTAGGCGGTCGTCAGTTTGAACCCAAGGAAGAAAACCCGATGATTGGCTGGCGTGGTGCATCCCGCTACTACGACCCCAACTATCGCGAAGCCTATGCCTTAGAGTGTAAAGCTCTCAAACGGGTTCGGGATGAAATGGGCTTAACCAACGTCATTCCCATGATTCCCTTCTGCCGCACCCCCGATGAAGGTCGCAAAGTATTGGCAGAAATGGAAAGCAACGGCTTGAAACGCGGTGAAAATGGTTTGCAAGTTTACGTGATGTGCGAATTGCCCAGTAACGTCATCTATGCCGACGAATTTGCCCAAGTCTTTGATGGCTTCTCCATCGGTTCTAACGATTTAACCCAGTTAACGTTGGGATTAGACCGTGACTCCTCGTTGGTTGCCCATATCTTTGACGAACGCAACGAAGCCGTTCGCCGGATGGTACAAATTGCCATTAAAGCTGCCAAGAAACACAATCGCAAGATTGGTATTTGCGGTCAAGCACCGAGTGACTATCCAGAGTTCGCCCGCTTCTTGGTTGAACTCGGCATTGATTCCATGAGTTTGAACCCGGATTCTGTTCTCAAGACTATCTTGGATATCAGCAAGATGGAGCAGTCTGGAACGATTATGGATGAGGTGTTGGAAGTCGCTAAAGCTGACTGATCTCAAGTCCGGAAAAACAACCTTAATTAAGGAGCTAGGGAGCGAGACGCTCCCACTCCGAAAGATCTCAGGTTGTCAGGAGTGGGGGCATCTTGCCCGCTTCTTAACTCATTAACCGGACTCGATCCGATCACAGGTTTGGATTTTGGATTCACTCTATCTCAGCAATCTGAAATCCACACAAACTGCCCTGGGGGAGAAAAACCCTGGGGCGGTTTTGATGTTGGTGATTACTCTTTTTATTACTCTTTTTCTTACTCTTTAATTTAAATCTTCGGGTGTATTGCAGTTGTGGAGCATTTGAGCGACTCTGGCATCCACGGGCAAGGATTCTACTGGCAATGAAGATAACCAGTGTTGAAAGGCGTTACCTCCACTTTCGATAAAGGATTTTAACCGGGGTTGAAGGGTTGAATGATAAAATCCACACAAGGGTTCCCAGTTTTTTCCCTGGCGCGGAACTACTGCTAAGGTGGATGCAGGCATCCGATCGAGTTGACCGATCCAGTGCTGTAAAAGGGTCGGGTCTAATTGGGGTAAATCACAACCCAGGAGTAAAATCCAGGGATGGTCAATATGTTGCCAAGCTTGAGAGAGGGCAACTAAGGGCCCCTTTCCAGGGTTGGACTCGCCGATCCATTGGCAATGTTGAGGGGCGATCGCCTGATAACGGTCTGGCCAGGGGGTAACGATATACACTTGATCCGTACATTGGGCCGCCACCTCCGATACCCGTTGCAGCAAAGGAACCCCATTCCAGGGGATCAGAGCCTTATCTTCTCCCATGCGGGAACTTTGACCCCCGGCTAAAATTACACTAGCTACCATGGCATGGGGAACTCTCGACATGGATTTATTGATAGCTCACAGCCGTTCCACTCGCGGCTACCATCAGCATACTACTGCCCCCAGAAACAGTAATGGTTTCATAATCAAGATCCACACCAATAACCGCATTTGCGCCCATTTTCTGAGCCTCCGCCGTCATTTCCTTCAAGGCTGTCTCTTTTGCTTCTCGGAGCGATCGCTCATAAGCTCCCGATCGCCCACCAACAATATCACGAATCCCCGCAAAAAAATCCTTGAAGATGTTCGCCCCTAGGATCGCCTCTCCACTGACGACACCATGGTAAGTCTTGACATAGTTAACCAAAATATAGTCAGATATAAACAAGACATGGATTCCATTTCAGAAATCCCCTTCATTTTGGCTTCGAGAGATTAATTCTCCTTGGGTGAACTACGCACCTCTCTATCCCATAGCCTCTAAAGGCATTTGGGAATGCTTTTCTTAGGCTTTTCTTCAACTGATGAGAATTTTTTCGAGTCTGCCATGTTCAACAAAAGGACAAAGTTTCCCGGTTGATTAAAAGTTACAGTCTTGAACACATTTACATCTCAATCAATCTATGCTATCTTTCCGACTCCTGCTTTTTTGGCCGAGTCAGATCGATGCAGTGACTATAATTTACTATACATAACTCTGTTTAACTATATTTTTAATTAAAGTTTACAATACCCTTGTAGGAGTAAGTTCACTCAGATCCCCATTAAAACCTGATCGCTTCCCCGAACCTGCCCCCACCCCCAGATTCTCCCACTCAATGATTACGGCCAAGGCTCACAATTCGCCTCATCCTCCAGCTCCATCGCCCCCAACAACGTCTTCACCACCACACAGCGCCGCGTATTATCCACCGGTTTCGTCGGATCGTCCCCACGGGGAACAGCCACACCAATAATTAAGCCTTTATCTGTGTGATTAGGAGGAGTACCGATAGTTATATCAGGACTGGTTAAAGGATCTAAATTCCCATCTTGATCGAAAACAATCGTAACCGGGCCTTTGTTTCCCTTGGGTTTAGGGTAAGCATCTTCGGCAATGCTGTCATCTAAGTTATTCTTAGAACCATCATTCTCTTCATCACTACTTGGCTCATTAACTTCAAGATTCGTAAACAACAATATCTGGTCTCCAGAAACTCCCTGGTCTGACCCCAAATTTTCCCACTCTCGATCCGTTAAATCATCCGCCCTACGATCCTTCTGATGAACCGCGATTTGGGGAATTCCTTCATCCGTTACTCGCACACTCACACTCTGGGCTAGTTTCGTGCTTTTCGCCTTCTGTTGTGCCCCCCGTAGGGCCAAAGATACACCATCATTAACCGCAGTCACCCGTTGTTGGCGCACAAAACCCAACCAACTCGGAGTGGCGATCGCACTTAAAATCCCAATCAGCGCCACCACAACCATTAACTCAATCAACGTAAACCCTTGTTCGCGTTTCCAATCATTCTTCCTAGCCATTGACTGGAGCTTATGGAGCCAAGTTCTGCCCCATTTCTGTTGGATTGGTCTCACTTTCCGATTCATCTCCCTTTCCCCTAAAACTCTTCTATCATGGTTATAATTGTTAATTGTTAATTGTTAATTGTTAATTGTTAACTACTGAACCCGTCCCCGAATTTTCGTTTGCATACTCGTCGTCGGGAAAAAGAACATCACCCGATCATTTCCAGGCTCATATTTGTCTGGATCGGTCGGACTAATCCGAGCTAAAGCATTGCCTCGAATATAAACCTGAGCCACTCCCGCCTCGGAATCTACACAAGTAAAAAAGCTATCCGTCTTCAACCCATCAAAAGCAGTCGGAAAATCACTCGCACCATAATTCGGACTTTGCCAAGGTTCATCAGGAGCTGTAGGAGCAGGAGTAGGAGCTTCTTTGTTCGGGAAAGCAGCCTGACAATCCACAGTATTCGGAAAAGATGTATTTGTAGGCAAATCGGCTAAGGTTGTATGGTCAATGTTATCGACTAAGACTTGTATCGGCGTTTTACTCAAGTCAAATGCCGTAGCCGTTTTCTGCCATTTATTCATCTTCTCATGTATGCTATCCCCAGATATCGACAGGTCAAAATTGGCATATCCAGGACTAGGTTGCAGATCGTATTTAACGCTATTCACCTCTCCATCTTGAGGGTTGCCACCCGTATCCACAATCCCATCCCGAAGTTCAACCCGGCGAATCTGCATGGCATTCGACCAAGTGTTATTACTATCCCTCGTGAGATAATAGACCACTAGAGCATAGACTTGATAATCTTGGTCATTAAAATCACCATTAGGTAACTTGACTAACTGTCCAACTTGTCTACTCGTTGGGTTTTCTTTAACCGTAACATTCAACTCTTTATCTAAAAATTTCCGCTTCCAAAAGGCTAGGACAGGTATTCCTTCCCCATCAGCAATCACTGGAATTTGGCTACAACTAGCTGGAGGCGTATAGGAACCTGGAGATTGGGGATTGGTACATTCTGTTGTACTATAATTACCCGAAATCGCCCTTAGTCCCTCTCCGTCATAGATATAGACAGCCGTCTCCAAATCTCGGCGGATATAATCGGCCGCCGATTGAATCTCTTGCTGAGTTGCAGATTTGACCTGCTCATTGCGGTCTTTCCTGACAATATCCACCATAAACCCCAGCAAGCTACTAATCATAATCGAGGAAACGACCAAAGCCACCAACAGCTCAATCAACGTAAACCCCTGATTTCTGCGCCCCTGACGGCGGCTTTTTAATAAACCATTCAGTAACATAAACATCAGTATTGCCCCTAAACCTACTCAACCCTTGTCATTGCATCTGCTAGGGGCGAAAAATTTTTCGCCCCTACTTGATATTAGTCTCCACCTCCTCCATACCGAGTAGTAAAGCTATCCAGGCGATCGCTACTGCCTTGAATTTCTGTCGTCATTTCCAATAAAGGTGCTTTCGGATTCAAGCTTGTTCCAGAAGAGCGCTGTTGAACTCCATCAGTCGCCATAGTTAAGAGCGTGCCCGCATCCTTGAAAGCATCTGCTCGGTAGACTCGAATCCCCAATAAATAGCCTTGATTGAGTTGAGCTTGGTCAGTAGCTTTAGTCTTATCCGTCACGCTGCGATAGGCTTGGACGATAAAATCATTGGGACTACTGGCTTGACATCCTGCCTGATCGTCCCCATTAAAGCAATATAAGCTGACATCAGTGCCTGAAGCTTCTTTCGCATTGGCAAGGGTTTGATTTTCGCAATATCCTCCCTTCTCGTCGTCATTGGGACTAGCTGGGGGACAAGTTGCTGGGAAAGAAGATTGGGCAGGCGCAGCAGTTTTGGCAAAATCTTCCCGCTTGGATGTAAATTTTTGGGTTGTTGTATCGATTTCTTTCAGTTCAACCACAGAATTAGGAGCGGGTAAACTACCTGCTCGGACTCCATCAATATAGAATCGAGCCGCTTGAGTCCCCAGCTCTACCCGCCGCGCTTGAATCCGGGTAGCCGTTGCCAGCACTATCACGGGGGCTATCCCCACTAACATAATCGTTAGGATAACCACTGCTACGAGCGATTCAATCAGGGTAAAGCCAGATTCACCCCTAGGGGGGGAAGAATGGGGATGGGGTTTTCGGAGTATGGGTTTCATCGGTTGACCTCGTGAGGGTTAGGGCTTATGGTAGGTCGATCTTAGTTGTTAGGAACTGGGCAAGTATTCGGGCGTTGATCTGCGGAAATAGCGAACTGATAGTTAACAGCAGTGTCGTTCTCAGTAATCTTCACATCCTTATCATAGGGGTCTCCCGCATCTTCATAGCCACCTGCTTGAGTAACGGTTTGAGTATTATCAGCAGGATTAACGCGCTTGTCGGGTTGAGCTGCACAGAGTAGGGTTTGTACCCATTCATCATCCCGTTTCACTTCCCGATAGAATTCATTGGGAGGAGTATCATCCTTAATCGCAAACCGTTGGGCAAATAGGTCAGGCGCTTGGGTTAACAGAGCGACATCAAATCCCCAAGGGCGTTTAGGTGCATTGTAGAAGGGCAGAATCCCGCTTGCGTTACCCGCAGCGTAGAATTGATCTTCATCAAATAAACCCATTTGCTTCCCATATATTCCATTAGTTACAGTTGACTCAGAGTTCAAAACTGAATCAGTCGGGCCGGTAGCATAAACACTCCGTCCTTTTTGAATAAACGAACCGGTAATATTGGCATTCACACCCTTCCAGTCTTCTAAAAATCGAGGAAAGTTACCTAAACTTCGGTTTAACTCATCAGGTCTTCCTGGAGTATCTCCTGACACGAAGACGAGATTGAAAGTTGTTCCACCTGTATTGGCATGTTGTACCCAATCTGTTTCAAGACTGTCCTTATTGGAGTTTTTCTCAATCGTAAAAGTCCCATTGCTGGCAATGCTGCCATCAACTTCCATCGGCCTGCCATCAGCACCACTGGTTGCTTCTGGACTTGCTGTTGGGGCATGAATTTGCAAGATGGGGATTAATAGGGGTTGTACGGTGGAGTCAGTAGACAGGTCATTCGAGTATGCTAAGTACCTCTCGCTATGATATCTCCAACCTTCATTTCCTGGAGCATTGGGAATTTTGGGGTCAGTCGGGTAGCTTGTTGTCCTAAACCACAATGCATTGCCAATTGGTTGGGGAACTCCATCTGTTACTGTTGGCTCAAATGTTGGGGTTAGACTTAGTTCGGAGATCGCATTGCCATATTTTCCAGGTAAAACAGGTGAAGCTAATGCACCATAGGAATAGTATCCCACTTCACTAGAACCATTAATGCCTAGAGCAATTGGTGTGTCATTTGGCCCAAAAACCAGCTCGTTATCACCATTGCGAAGAAATGCAATACGACGTGGGAATTTCACCAGAGTAGCATCTGTTGGTGGAGTAACAGTTGTTCCTGATTGTAAATCCACTTTTTTAGTTGCTATCCCTAGATACCGATCTAGGAATGGCAATTCACTGGCTTTAATCTTAATTTCGTTTTCTGCTACTGAACCACTAATCGAATTATCCTTATTGAGGTCTATTCCTAATCCATCTTCGTTAGTTACTGTACTTGGATCAATGGTTTCTAGGGTTCCGTCATTGTTTAAAGAAATTCCAAAACTTGCTTCATCTACTGATGTCGCAGTTGTTGAAAAAGTTGCTGTATCACCACTCTGGTCTAGATCGAGTTTTAACCCCCCTATTTCGTTGATTGATGTTGTATCTACTGTTCCACTTTTATCAGCATCATAACCAATGATATGCCAATCTTTGGGTTCGCACTCGGAGACGGGGAGTTTTTCGCAGATTTCCATCACATATTCTGGGAAGTTCACCCGACGCTGAACGGGGGTCACAAAGTTAGTGAAGTACGAACTTGGGCTTCCTCCACTGCCACTATAATCGGCATCGGTAAAGTTGCGACTAGCCGCAAAGTCATTGGTATAGAATCCATTGTTACGACGCTTGGCGATGGAGCGAGCATCTCCTTGGTTGTTGTTAAGGTCGTAGTTGCCATCGCTGCGATATCCAAACTCGAAGTTATCGGATAGGAGAGTTACAGCATCGGCAAAAACAGTCGCACTGCGCCAGGTGTCGCCATCGCCATCACAACCGGGTTGATCTTTGCGACAGGCAAATTTGGCCTCAAGGGTTGAGCGAGTGTAGAAGTTGGCATATGTTGTTTTATTTAAGTCCTCAGTAAACTCTTCAACACTTAAATCGGCTCCAGACTTATGTAAGTTAAAGTCACCTTTGATATAGACTGGCAGATCAGTCGCTAGGATAAATCCTTTTTCCTCAGCTCGATAGTCGTTTGTAGTTCCCCGGTTGAGTGCAGAGCCATTCATGAGGAGAATGCCATTGGGATGCCGGGTGGGATCGAGTTTGAAGTCGGTACTACTTTGGGGCAGATCGGGTTCTGCATCACCCGTACGTTTAGTCGTTTCTGTGCCATCTTCAACCCAGACGGTTTGATCGGGAAGGGCATCTTCGCGTGTGGCATAGATGATGCCACTGTTGGGGAGTAAATATTCTTCAGGATCGCTGAAGCTGCCTCTTCTTTCTTGCCTCAATTGATCGAGATCGATTTGAGTGGCACGAATTTCTAAGGGATACCGTTCTTCGATGGGAAGATCGTAGCGACTGCTTAAGCTTTCGGTAATCCATCCGGTTCCATCTGCACTAATGGCTGGAGAGCTATCGGCATAAACTGCATCAGTGGTAGATACCGTAATGTTATCACCACTTATGGCCGTAATTTCTCCTCGAACAATTTTGGGAATATTCTTATCTACAGCATCAGTGCGCTGGTATTCTTCAATGGTCACCTGATCGCCGACTTCAAAATCTGGATCGGGCATTCCAGACTCCAATGTATAGATTCCACTACCACCACCGGTAACTTTCAGGCTATGGACATCATTGGCTTTAATCTGCCGGGCATCGAGGAAGGCGACTTCTTTGATGGCATTAGCGGGAATATTGCTACTGCTTGAGCCACCATTCATAATCATGGTGGCGCAAACGGCAGCATCAACGGCTGTTTGTTCGGCAAGGGTGCGATCGGTTGAAGAAGCTGAGGTACTTTTGTCTAAGGCAGAAGCAAGTAAGGGATTAACTAGGCGATCGCCTAATACGTTAGTCCCATCCTTATACACAACTCCAGGATACCGGAGCGCCGCTTGATATTGTAAGAGACTTAGATTAAACGCACTAGCGTTCCAACTGAAAACCTCACCATTTTTTGAGTTACTTGAATCACTTGTTGCATCCGTTGGATCGTAGTAGTTAGCCACGCAAGCGAGGGGCGTTTGATGAGTTGTATCCTCTTCATAGCCATTATCCGCAAAAGCGCTATCACTGTGGTGATAAACGACTGATGCTCGCATCCTTAGATAAGGACGAGTGGTGTTGTTTGCTGAGTCCACTGATACCGAATCCGTTGTGGGATTATTATCATGGTCAAACATAACTTCAGAATGATTTTTAGCCACCGGGAAATAATCAGGCCAGATAACCGTATTTTTATCATCCCCTTCTTCGTCTAGAGTCGGTGCAGTTTTAGTGCTATTCGCTCCCGGTAAATAAATCCCAGCACCGGTAATCACTCTCAAACCACCGACATTATCAAATTTATCTTTTGGTGCAGTAGCTGCATCAATTTCCCATTGTCCATCCCGCGATAGGTCGCCTAAATCGGGCAAAGTCGTCACTTGAGACTGCCGAGTACGGTCTTTATCGGAGTCCTCTCCTGAACCTGACTTGCGCCATTTTACTGCTCCCGTACTATCTTTAACAACTTGCTTCGCTTGGCTTCCTGAGACCAAAAGACCGCTCTCGTTATCATAGATAGTCTCTGGTAAATTATTACCGACTAAAACTCGGTCTCCAATCCGTTCTTCTTTACCATCGAGTTCTTCCGGATTTGTTGCTGGAATTCGAGTCAGTTCTAACTCTAGCTTTTTAGTGCTATCCGTTCTCGACACCATATAGGTTGTAGCATTGTTCTCTGGATCGACGGGGAACATCCACTGACGAGGGGGCCGCAGGGGATCAAGTCCCGTTGTATCCGGATCTGAACCATGAGAGAGGGCAAAGAAAGTTTTTGCTTTAGCTTCTGTGTCAATTGGCACTAATATGCCGCCAGTTCCTATCCCCGTTCCACTGGAGATTGTGGGAATAAATTTGGCATCATCCCCAGGCTGAACTTCAATGTAGGGGACTTGGCGAGTCAGTTTTTTGAAGTATTGGGTGTAGTAATCTTTAGCTTCTCGCTCGGTAACGTCGGTGGCAGCTCTACCGGCGAGAAGTTCTTTAGGATAAGCACCTGTGCCTAACTGCATGGCAGCATTGACTAAGTAGGAAATCCGTTCATTATAAGCTTTGTTATTGTATAGAGATTCTTTAGCACTTAGCGTTTCAGTAGTAACGGTGACTTCTTTACCAAAATTCTCATTAACATCCGGATCGTTGCCTTCTCCCTGAAATAGGTGAATTTCGTCTACTGGATCGGTTCCATTAGCAAACTCAAAGTCATCATAGCGGTTATTACCCACATTGCCGCCTACAAGAATTTTGCTGCTTTCTGGGTCATAGAAACAGGAGTCTTTACTGCTGACGAGGAAGAATTTAGTTTCAAAATTCTTGACATTTTTCCCTTTCCCTACCATGAGGTTAGCGTTGGTCATAATCCGACCATTGAAGAACTGGTCACTACCCGCAAACATCAGTAAATCATCTTGGTAGACTACAGCATTATTGGCTAGGGGAATGCGACTCCAGTCTTGTTGATATTCGAGGGCGGAAAATCCTTTGCTTCCTCCTGGAAAGAGTTCATATTCATTGGCATCTAGACCGGTGGGTAGTCCACCATTGGCATCTGGCCCAATGGGTACGGTGGCAGCATAAACAAAGAAGGCTTTTTTCAGTTTTTGCTCGTTGGGCAATTTAAACCAGTCGGAGTCACCCACTAAGCTGGCTCCCCCTCCGGTGTTATTGGCACATTGGGAGCTACTGGCCCCTTCCATGGGGAGGTTCCGGGCTTCTAGGGGGTTTCTTGCGCGGGTAAATTCACCTCCTGAAGTAGTGGGGTTACGGAAGAGAATGGTGTAGAGGGTGTAACTATCGAATTTCCCGTTATTGTCGGTATCGACTGGGAATTTCCAGGCGGTGTTTACGGTTTCGTCAGCCTTGGTATTTTTAGTTGCGCCACTATCTGCTTCTCCTATGTTGTCATCATCATCAATGTCAAAGGCCAACTTCAGGGGCACTTCATCCCCAAAGGTGTACGCTTCAATTCCATTGCCTAGACCTCCAAACGAACTCATAAATGCGATGTCCGATGGGGTTCCCCTAGGAATATTGGGGTCATCAAAAATAGCAGCTATCTTGGCTTTTGCTCTATCCAATGCGGGTGCGGTGGCGTTGAGGGTAGCTTCATTCACCCGGAAGTTGTGGGCGTTTTTGGCTCTGTCGGTGGAGCGCAGCAACATGGCGAGGGTGAGCAGGGAGACCACGAGCATTACCATGGTGACGGTGGGGAGGACAAAGCCAGTTTGTCTCTGATGACCGACTCCGAAGAGACCGCGTAATCCTCGTTGGATAAAACGAGAGAGGGGTCGAGTGAGGGTTTTCCCGAGGTTGAGGAAACTATTCCGGAGATGTCTGAGTAGGCGTTGGATAGACATAGAAGCTGTCCTAGACTTGGAAGAGGATAGATGCGATACAAGCCCTGATTTTTTCACCACAGGGGTTGGGAAGGGTTGAAGGCCCAGAAGAATGGGTTCTTCTCTGTAGTGCCGTGACAGAGCTAATTGGGTACTTTAGGAATGGGAGTGTCTCGCTCGCTAGAGGAAGGCAGCGAGCAAGATGCTCGCACTACTCGCTTTGCCTGATTTTAGGGGTGTCACGGCGGTAGGGTCTTCTAACTGAGTAGAAAGACTACGGGGTTAAGAAGAATGGAGAATCGGTATTTAGGGATTCTCTTTATCTGTCTTAACAAATTTTTGGGGTAACCATCAACGGTAAATTCACCGT
The DNA here is from genome assembly GCF_030068445.1 of Roseofilum halophilum BLCC-M91. Taxonomy (GTDB): domain Bacteria; phylum Cyanobacteriota; class Cyanobacteriia; order Cyanobacteriales; family Desertifilaceae; genus Roseofilum; species Roseofilum halophilum. The sequence continues at coordinate 29,057 of NZ_JAQPOK010000066.1, forward strand.
TGATGTAGCACTTGGTTCTGGTTAGGCGGTAAGGTGGGCAGTGCCAGCCTTACCTCTTGGTTGGGTTTCACTTCGTTTAACCCAACCAAGAGTTACCCTAGGTTTAGGTTACCCAGGGGGGAAGGAGAAATTAAAAGTTAGAAATTAAAAGTTAGAAATTAAAAGCGGTGGGGGCGGGTTTCCGCTTCGCGGACATGAATACAATATTGGTTGGTGGGTGTCTTATATTTGGGTAAAACCCGCCCCTACAGGGTTTTTGGTCTGTTGCGAAGAATGATTGTTTTAGGGGGTTTGGAGACCAAACCCCTATGGGTTACGGAAATTAATAGTGGTTGAGGTTGATGCCAGCTTGTTTGGCCATGGCTTGGATGCCTTTGGTTTCTAGGGTTTTGATGGCTTTGGTGGAGAGTTTGAGTTTGACCCAACGGTTGCCTTCGGGCCACCAGACGCGCTTGCTCTGAAGGTTGACTTCTTGGCGTTTTTTGGTTCGTCTGTGGGAGTGGGAGATGGCGAAGCCGTTGTTGGCTTTTTTCTTTGTGAGTTGACAGGTGCGGGACATGGGTTACCTCTTTTTTTGCTGCAATCTCTTATTGTAGCGCTACGCGCTGGTAATGGGGAATGGGTAATGGGTAATGGGGAATGGGTAATGGGTGATGGGTGATGGGTAATGGGTGATGGGTGATGGGTGATGGGTGATGGGGAACGGGTGATGGGGAACGGGTGATGGGGAATGGGTGATGGGTGATGGGGAACGGGTGATGGGTGATGGGTGATGGGTGATGGGGAACGGGTGATGGGTGATGGGTGATGGGTGATGGGGAACGGGTGATGGGGAATGGGTGATGGGGAATTGGTGATGGGTAATGGGGAATTGGTGATGGGTGATGGGTGATGGGGAATTGGTGATGGGTAATGGGGAATTGGTGATGGGGAATTGGTGATGGGTGATGGGGAATTGGTGATGGGTAATGGGGAATTGGTGATGGGGAATTGGTGATGGGTGATGGGGAATTGGTGATGGGGAATTGGTGATGGGGAGTTGGTCAACAAGCGAGCAAGATGCTCGCATTCCCTCCATTCCTCCATTACCTCCATTCCTCCATTCCTCCATTCCCTCCATTCCTCCATTCCTTCATTCCCTCCATTCCCCCCATTCCCCCCATTCCCCCATTCCTCCATTCCCCCATTCCCCCATTCCCCCATTCCCCCATTCCCCCATTCCCCTATTCTTCCTGGTTCATGAGGCGATTGATTTCGTCTTTGTATTCGGGGGGGGCGAGGGTGGTGGCGTTGGCGAAGAGGGGTTTGGCTTGGTCGGGTTTGCCTTGGCGTTGGAGGACGATCGCCTTTCCGAGCAGTGGACGAAAGTCGGTTTCATTTTCTTCGATGGCTCGATCGTAGACGGCGATCGCTTCTTCATACCTTTCTAAGTCGGCATAGACGCGCCCTAACAGGAGTTTAACGGAGGCTGTATCGATGGTTCCGGCTTGGGTTTCGTTGGCTGCGGTGGCTTTTTGCAGGGTTTCTTCTAATACCCCGATCGCCGCTTGGGGATTTTTTTGCTGGAGTTGCAGGTCAACTAACCCTTGCAGGGCGGTCATTTCTCCGGGGTTTTGGCTTAAAACTTGCCGATAGATCTGTGCGGCACTGTCGGGATGTCCAGTGTAATTCTTGGCTTCTGCTAACAGGACGTGATACTGGACATCTTGGGGGTTGAGTTGGACTAATTTTTCTAAGGGGGCGATCGCTCCTGGAATATCCCGTAATTCTAACCGTACATCCAACAATCCCCTCAACACGCTTTGATTTTCCGGTTCCCGCTCCAAAACCAACTCATAGCCGCGTTCCTGAGCTTCTAATTTTGCTTGACGAGAGGTTAATGTTGGAGTCGGGGAAGCCTCAGAACTGGCCGAACTGGAGGCACGAAAGGCTTCTGTGATCGGGGGAATGGTTGAAACCCCCAACAGGGCGACAACCGCTAAAATCAAAATGGCATTGATTACCCAACTACTACGCTTAATCGTCACACCAATTTCCTCGAACTCTTCTAATTATTGTAAGGGAATGGGGGAATGGGGGAATGGGGAGTGGGGGAATGGGAAATCTTGAAAGAGTTCGGATTTACTCGGTTTGGGCTTGCATAGAAGTATGGGAAATCCAACCCCTTGTTATAATGGGCTTTTCCTGTTGGTAACCCTGGCTTTATGCTAAGGGTTTCAGTTTAACTGCCTATCTCCTATCTACTCCTCGCCCATTGGTCAAGCATGTCTTCTCATATCTCTGCATCTTCTTCCGTATCCTCAGAGCAGCAATTTCAACCCATTCCTGCTCCCTCTGAACCCTTACAATACCGGGCTATTGGCTTAATTCGCGGCCGGTATTATCCTGGAGATCGCTTAACTCAGGGAACCCTGATCGCATCAGATGGTACAGAAATTGATGCGGTTTTGCTGGGTCGAATGATGAGCTTACTGAAAAAACATTTAGATTTGGAAGTCGAGCATCTCTGGGTCGTCTATCCCCGCACCCGGGAGAAAGACGATCCTTTACATACGCAAATTATGGGAGTCTGGGAACCAGAAACCCTGGATTCTCCCGAACTGTCGGGGCAAAGTATTCATCCTTTGATTGGTGACAATTATTTCTCGATTCGCGGGGAAGTGGTGTTCCATTCTCTGGAAACGGGAGAGGTGAAGATTAAGATTAATCAAGCTCCGCGCAAGAAAGGGGAAAAGCCGCGATCGTTTAAGCTCACCCTAAAAGGGACTCTGATGGGTAGAATTTTGCACTATTTTTGGGAGTTCCATGTGGTCAGAGAAGGAGCGGATTTGGTGATTCAGGAGGCTTTATGTATAGGGCCAGTGTCTAGGGGGAGCAAACCGCGATCGCCTCGCTCTAGTGGTCGCCGCCAAGGAGGTTATTTTAAGCCCCGTAGCTCTGGCAGTCCTAAACCGGTTTTGTCCGGGTCAGGATCGCGTCCCCAGATAGCACCTCCCAAAAGGGGCGATCGCTGCCAACCTTCGCCAGAGTCTTAAAGACTATGGCAATTGTCATTTGTCCGGGGTTTCATCCTCCCTCTTTAACGGATTGCTTCCTGGAAAGGATGGATCTGCCCGCTCCCCAAGTCATCTGCACTGGATTTCCTTTAGATGGAGGGAGCCATTTTAGGGAGTGGGTCAAAATATGGGGAAATCCCGAAAGATCGGCGTATACAATTACGGTGATTAGTTATAGTGCGGGCAGCGTAGGGGCGATCGCCGCCAGTTGGCTCTGGCATCAAGCCGGGGGTCAGATTCAAGCTTTGATTGCTGTGGATGCCTGGGGGGTAGTGTTAACGGGGCCTTTCCCCATTTATCGCCTCAGCCATGATTACTTTACCCATTGGAGTTCGAGTCTTTTGGGAACAGGAGATGGGGGATTTTATGCCGATCCGGGAGTGGATCATTGGCAGTTATGGCGATCGCCCCATCAGGCGATCGGTTACCGTCAAATCTACCATCAGACCAGGTGGGAAAAGACCACCGCCCGTGACTTTATTCAATCCTTATCAGATCCCCTTTCTCCTTGATGATGTGCTACTAGCCCATTATCATCTCTTCCCTTTACCCAGCAACCCTTTCAACCCATCCCCATCAGCCCTCAGTAAGGGAACATTTTCCAGAATTGGAATTTTGTGTAAAGGAGCATACCTTTTCTAAAAGGTTCTGGTACTCTGGGACAGTACACTTCACAGGCATGGTAAGGAAAACTATGGCGACAATCGCTTGTGAGTATAAGCCAGGCTTAGAAGGCATTCCCGCAAGTCAATCCAGCATTAGCTTTGTTGATGGGGGAAAAGGACTGTTGGAATATCGAGGCATTTCCATCACCGAACTAGCCCATAAAAGCAACTTTATTGAAACTGCCTATCTCCTCATCTGGGGCCAACTCCCCACCAAAGAAGAATTGGCGCAGTTTGAAGCCGAAATTCGTCATCATCGACGCATTAAATATCGGATTCGGGACATGATGAAATGTTTCCCCGAATCCGGACATCCGATGGATGCTCTGCAAGCCTCAGCAGCAGCATTGGGCTTATTTTATTCCCGTCGTGCTTTAGATGACCCGCAATATATCCGAGATGCAGTGATTCGCTTAATTGCGAAGTTACCCACCATGGTGGCGGCATTTAAGTTAATGCGTAAGGGAAATGACCCCATTCAACCGCGTGATGATTTGGATTATGCGACCAACTTCTTGTATATGTTGACGGAAGAAGTCCCCGATCCGATCGCCGCGAGGGTATTTGATGCCAGTATGATCCTTCATGCGGAACATACCATGAATGCGTCAACCTTCTCAGCCCGGGTTACTGCTTCTACCCTCACAGACCCCTATGCCGTGGTCGCTTCTGCGGTAGGAACCCTAGCCGGGCCCCTCCATGGCGGAGCCAACGAAGAAGTCTTGGCAATGTTGGAGGAGATTGGCACAGTAGACAATGTAGTTCCTTACATTGAAGACTGTATTGCCAACAAGAAAAAAATCATGGGCTTTGGCCACCGAGTTTACAAAGTTAAAGACCCCAGAGCCAAAATTCTGCAAGAATTAGCTGAACGGCTATTTAAGCAAAAAGGCTACGATCGCTATTACGATATCGCCGTTGAGGTCGAAAAGGTCGTAGAAGACAAACTAGGCGCTAAAGGTATTTATGCGAATGTAGACTTCTATTCCGGACTGGTGTATCGGAAAATGGGCATTCCCAGCGATTTATTCACACCCCTGTTTGCCATGTCACGGGTAGCAGGTTGGTTGGCTCACTGGAAAGAACAACTGAACGAAAACCGGATTTTCCGGCCAACTCAAGTCTATGTGGGTAACCATGAGTCTGAATATCTTCCCATAGCTGAACGGTAACTTAGAGAAAGATCGAGTTATTAGCTTTTCTCTGTGTATACAGAATGCACAGACAACCTGTCTAGAACACCCGTATCTGTAGGGGCGAGCGGCCGCTCGCCCCTACAAAAATCTCTAAACTGCTTCGGTGCGGGAGCGTCTCGCTTGTAGGGGCCGGGTTTACCAACATCTGGGTGGGAAAACAAGAGGGTTATTGACACTCCCCGCTCTAAAGAGACGGGGATTCTTGGTTCATTGAGATTACTTGCTTAGACAAAATCACTTCTGAAAAAGTAGAGGTATTCTCTCCCCAAGCGTTTATTGGGTCTATCCCAAAAGTTCCCGTATGCCCTA
>NZ_JAQPOK010000067.1 GCF_030068445.1 Roseofilum halophilum BLCC-M91
CGTTTATGGGGTAAACACTTAAACTGTGCCCAACTGCAAAAGCATATTGCTAAGTTAAGAAAGTGTAATTCTTTTTGGCAGCTAGTTGGTTCTCAAGCGGTTCAAGATATTGGTCAGCGAATTGAGAAAGCCTATCAGTTACAGCGCTTCGCGCGGTAATAGGTAATGGGTAATTGGTAATGGGAAAACCATTTTTAACGCTATAATCCCCATTTTTCAGGCTTTTCATGGGAAGGCACTCAACCCTTAAAATTTCGATAACTGTTAAAATAATTCAAATGGTTGGGGCATCAACCATTGGGTTAGGCGATGTGAGACTGGCTATGCCAGCAATTGCTGTTTGACCTCAGAATCCCCGTCGTTTAGCGAAGCGGACGGCGGGGAGTATGTCAATAATTTACACCTGTTTTAACATTTTTTTGTTGATCTTTTAAGGTATTTCTTTCCCAAAATACGCCATCTGTATATCCTTGAATCGATGGATCGTTCTCGGCTAATTGCAGTCGTTTTAATGCCCAACAACAATATTCTTGATTTAATTCAATCCCGGTAAAGTTCCGTTTAAGCTTTTTGGCGACAACGGCGGAAGTGCCACTACCGAGAAAGGGATCGAAGACCATATCCTCTGGATGGGAACTGGCTAAAATCAGTTTAGCGATCAGTTTTTCGGGTTTCTGGGTTGGATGATCGGTATTTTCTGGCATTGACCAAAAGGGAATGCTAATATCTGTCCAGAGGTTTGAAGGATGAGTTAATCGAAAGTTACCCCGGTCTTCTTGGTTCCAATCTTTGGGTTGTCCAGTTTCCGTTCTATAGGGGGCAATAACCCGTCGTTTTTGTTTCACGGCATCCAGGTTAAATGTATATTGATCGGACACAGTGCAAAACCAAATATCTTCGGTGTTATTTTTCCAATTGGTTTTGGAACCTCGGCCTTTTTCTCGTTCCCAGGTAATGCGATTGCGAAGATAAAATTCTTGCTCTAGTAGGGGGGCGATGAGGATAGAGGTTTTCCAGTCCGAGCAGATATAGAGGGTTGCTGTGGGTTTGAGTAGGGGTTTGAGGGTTTTAAGGACAGCAGAGAACCAGGCTTGATATTCTCCTGTTTGTTTCTCTCTAAAGAGGTGGCCATGATAGTTTTTGGACAGGTTATAAGGGGGATCTAGAAGTAAAAGATCGATAAAGTTTTTGGGCAGATATTCACTGATGTTAAAGAGATCTTGGTTAATGATTTTGCCACTGATCCGATCGATGTCTATCTGACGATCGAGATAGAGTAAGGATTGACTGAGTCTGGATAGCTCTTCCTCTGAGCAGGTTAGTGTTCGATTGCGGGGGGCACGCTTTTTCATGCTCAAATTCTTAAAAAGACGCAGTACATGCAAGTCTCTATTATATGGCAGTTGACACCGGGCAATGGGTAAACTAGAGAGTAGGGTTGATAAATCACTAGAAGTTTATGAATAAACAACTATGGGGTAAAGGTTTGAGGGTAGTAGTTGCCCTTGGAATGGGTTTAATGATAGGGGGAGAAGAGAGGGCCATTTCTCAGGAAGTGCAAGGATGTTTTATGGTCACCTCTTCTGGAGAGTCGATTCCCTTAAGTGGCGTGTGTGAGGGGACTTCGGCTCCCCGTTCTCGTCGTGCGACTCCAGGGATGTTTCAAGCGCAAATTACGCGCCGTTTGGGGGGGATTCCGGTGATTGAGGTGATGTTTAATGACCAGCACTCTTTTGAGATGATTGTGGATACGGGGGCGAGTGGGACGCTGATTACTCAGGAGATGGCGAAGAGGCTGCAAGTAGAGCCAGTTGATTCTGTCACCAGTGTGGTTGCTGATGGATCTAAGGTGACGTTTGACTTGGGTTATGTGAAGTCGATGGCTGTTAATGGTGCTGTTGTCAGAGATATTCCGGTGGCGATCGCCCCTCGGATGGCGATCGGTTTACTCGGTCATGACTTCTTTGGCAACTATGATGTACAAATTAAGCAAGATGTGGTCGAGTTTCGACCCCGTTAATGGGATAGGGAGATAGGGAGATAACCCATTACCCATTACCCATTACTTATCTATTCGTGTTCCATCCAGCGCAAATCTAGATCGTCCTCATGGAGGTGCTGCATGGGGAACCAAGGAGTATCGATTTGTTCTAAGAGCCAACCTTCCCAGTCAGCGAGCCGATATCTAAGAACCGTGGGATCGGGGCGCACTTCAAGTTTCTGTTTCCAGCCATCGTGAATTTCTGTATGCCAATCCACCGTTAACAGTCGGATTTTAAGCTGCTTAATGGTGGTCATGATTTCCGAAAATCCATAGGTTTCGGCGGTATTCTCCTCTCCCTCTCCTTGTCCACTGGCGGTTCCCCATTCGTGGATAAAGGCAACCAGTTGTCCAATAGAGCCAGGTTCCCGGAAAACGACAATGAAGGTATAACGAGTGATGGAGTGGTCTTGTCTCTTGATTCTAAAGAGTTTGATTAAGTGAGGGCGATAGTCAAACAAGAGCCGGATAATGACATTAATCCCCATGGTTGAACCGGCAGCACTCGCTGGAATCACTCTAATTGCGGTCACGTTTTCCTCCTACAGATCGGTTGATAAGGTTAAATTGTGTTACGTTGACTGAGCTATGATTTGGTCTGAATATGAGGTTTGGGGAACCTCTATATGCGTCTGTATCCGGTTTGTGGACAAGGGTCTCTAGGGGGCCTAATCTCACCAGAGCTGAATGCACACATGATTCTAACTTTAGCTGTACCAAGTTGCAATCGATCTTTGTTGGCTCTAGAAGGCGATAAAACTCCGTTTTCGGCTGTCGCCGACATGAAACGCTTCGCGATAAAACTCCGTTTTCGGCTGTCGCCGACATGAAACGCTTCGCGATAAAACTCCGTTTCGCTTCGCGATCGCCACTGATGATTGTGCCTTAATTGTAAAATTTTGTAAAGTTTGCATAAAATTGCCCCCTAAAATCTGAGAACCCTATAGGGGGGTATCTCCATATGCCCCTCTCATTAAGAACAAGCCAAGGCAAGATCGGGCACTCAGGAGGTTAAAGACGTGGGAAAACTGGTAGTTTTGGAACTCGAAGGCAGTTTGAGTGAGGATGGCTTTCGGGTACGGTTGCAAATGGGGGAAGACGGAAAGCGCCCAAATATACAATTATCAGGAGACTTACCCTCCGAACCGAATTTAGCGCAATTGGTAGAAAGCCATTGGATAGACAAGTATCGTCCTTTGGGACTGCCGAATACACGGGGGATAAAGCCAAAAGGGATTAAATACGATGGAGTCTTGAGTCGGATCAAAGAGTGTAAAGAATCAGGCGATCGCCTGTGCGATCGCCTCAATCAATGGCTCAGTTCCCCCGATTTCCGGGCGATCGACCTTCAGATCCGAGAAGCACTCAACCCCACCGATCCCGATCCCATTCGCTTGATTTTGCGGACGACCTGCAATGAGCTACAAAAACTACCATGGCACAATTGGCAGCTCCTATCCAAATATCCCAATGCAGAAGTCTCCTTTAGCGATCTTGACTTTCGGCGCTCCGATCCCCTCAGCACCACCCCACCCGGCAAAGTCAGAATCCTAGCCATCCTAGGACACCAAGACCGAATCGACACCACAGAAGACCAGCAAATCCTCAACTCCCTACCCAACGCACAAGTCACCTTTCTCACCGAACCCAAACGCGCACAAATCAACGATCAATTATGGGAACAACCCTGGGATATCCTCTTCTTTGCCGGACACAGTGAAACCGAGGGCGACACCGGCAAAATTTACATCAACCCCGATGAATATTTAACCATTGACGACATCTGGTATGGTCTGCGAAAATCCGTCGCCCAAGGCCTAAAACTCGCCATATTCAACTCCTGCGACGGCTTAGGACTAGCCCAACGCTTAGACGATGCCCAAATTCCCCAAATGATCGTCATGCGCGACTACGTTCCCGATCGCGTCGCCCAGAAATTCCTAACCTCATTTCTCCTCAACTTTTCCCAAGGATACTCCTTTGAAGTCGCCGTCCGAGAAGCCAGAGAAAAGTTACAGGGACTCGAAGATCAAATTCCCTGCGCCACCTGGTTACCCGTCATCTGGCAGCATCCTGACTACATCTCCCCCACCTGGGACGACTTAGTAGGACAATCTAAATGGAGTTTTGTATCTTGGAAGAGTTCCAAAATTCAAATAGGAATTATCCTTGCGACCTGTCTTGGATTAACGAGTTATTTTGCATTTCGCCCCCAAATTGCTACCTATTTGAACCGAGTTGGAGTTGACTATATTAGAAAAGATCAATACCATCGAGCAATCACTTATTTGCAATCTGCAATTATAGTCAATCCTCAACAATCTTCAGCCATCAATAATTTAGGCAGTATCTATGAACGGTGGGGAGAAAATGACCTAGCCTTAACAATGTATCGACGAGCAAAACTATTAGGAGATGCTTGGGGATGTAAAGGAGAAGCCTTGATTTATATGAAAGATAAGAAGTTTATACGTGCATCCGAGTTACAGAGAGTCTGTTTACAGCAAATTATAGCGAGTGACACACAATCCCCTCTCGGAGAATACTTGATTCGTAAAGACTTAGGGATTTCTCTTTTACACAAGAAATCATTTAGTGCGATGAAGCAACAAGATTATCTGGAAGCAGAAGATCATTTACGCATTGCTATTGATATTAAACCACAAGAAGGAGTTGCCAATTGTGTTTTAGCACAAGTTTTAGAAGCTAAAGGTAAATCCAATAAAGCTCTAGAGCAATGGGATTTCTGTGTTGAATTTGCTCAAGATGAATATCCAGATGAAGCCGAATGGATTAAAATGGGAAAAATGAGACTAGAAGAAAGTGGAGAAAATTAAAAATGAAAACAACATTATTTTGGGCATCTGCCATCGGATTCACGCTATCTGCTCATTTAGGGTGGCTAACTTACTGGGTACTATTTTCTAGAACTTCAGCCCGTGCAGTTGAAAATTGTATTGAAATTGGAACCATAGAAACAATTCAGGGGGAAGCATTTAAAGTCAATCAAGATCGAAAAGAACCTTTAAATGCAGACAGTATTATTTGTGCAGAAAATAGATTAGAATCAACACCCACATCTAGTCTTATCTTACGCTGTTTAGCGGATAATCAAACCCGACAACTATTACCAGGAATTGCTTTAAATTCTACCGAACTTTGTCCTGTTGTTCTTCGATGTGAAGATACCGCAGATCCCCATTGTGGTCGAGGTGGAAGCCAGATAATTGCTCAATCTATTCCTGAAATTATCACTCCTCGCAACACCAGGCTACTCAATCCTAAACCAACTTTGGCTTGGAAGTCTGTCCCTAATGCCAGCACTTACACAATCACAATTGAAGAAGATATAGAAGGAGAAATTTGGAAAACTGAAACCCAAGAGACCCAACTTATTTATGATGGTGATATTGCCCTAACACCGGGTCTCAGTTACACCCTAACAGTAAAAGCTGATTCAGGCAGTGAAGTTGCAGAAGAACGTTTTAATATTCTCTCTGAAGAGGAGGTTTCAATTGTCGAAGTGGCTATTGATGATTCTGAAAATTTTAATACTCTACTGCCTCAACTTGCTGTTTATAAACAGTATCTTTTGAGAGCAGAAGCCATTCAATTGCTAGAAAAAACGGTTAATCGAGATGCTCAATCCAGCACTTTATATCGAGAGTTAGGCGATTTGTATTGGGATGTTGGGCGTATAGATGTTGCAGAAGAAGCTTATGTACAGTCCATTAATATTGCTTTTGAGCAAAACGATTTACACGCTCAAGCTTTAGGCAAAGTACGTTTAGGCGAACTTTATCAAATAGATGATAAAGAAAATGAAGCTAAACAGCAATTTCAAAACGCTAAAGAACTCTATGAAGAAGCTGGAGCGTTGGACTTATCAAGGAAAGTAGAGACGTTACTCAATTAACCACCTGGGATTGTAGTATTTCGTAATGGTTGAGTGACAAAATCTGTAGGGGCGAACGGCCGTTCGCCCCTACACGATACTAGGTGAAAGTTTTAAATCCAATGTCCTATCAAAACAAAAGCACCCCACAATCTAGGATCTGTACGATCTCTGCCTTGTTCGCCACTTATAAAAGATTGTTGAACGCTTTTTAGAGCTTCTGCTTTGCTTTTCTTATTCTCAATAAGTTCCCGATAAAACTGGCTCATAAATTGAGCCGTGGATCGATCGTCAACTTTCCACAAAGTAGCTAAGGTACTGCGACTTCCTGCTCGGACACTCACCCCTGCTAATCCTAGTGCAGCGCGGTTATCCCCTTCAGCAGTTTCACAAGCACTCAAAACGAGTAATTCTATCGGTTCAGAGCTAGATTGACTTTGAATCAGTTCATTGAGCTGATTAACTCTCAATCTTTCGTCCCAAGTTAAGATAAATGTCTCTTCAGGATTAGAGCTAAACTGACCATGAGTTACTAAATGGACGGCAGAGTAGTATGAGTTAGCTAAGTAAGATTTAATAACTTCTAGGGTAAAATTTTCATCTAAAACGACAGGAACTTCATTTTGAGATGTCTGACTAATAGTTTCTAATTCAATCCGTGCATGAGCAAGAGGAATTAAACGAGCATTAACAAAGTCAAAGCTTGGTGCTTGTTTGCCCAAGCCGCCAGTTAATATCCTTAAATCCAAGGCATCCAAAGGATCGGAAGTCAGCAAATTTAAACCTGGAGCAACAGCGATCGCATACTTTTGAACTAGGTATTGTTCTCCATCATAAAGAGTTGCCATGGGTAAATTACGCAGTTGCCCATCTAAGACAAAAACTAGGGTTTTGATTTGATCATGAGTAATTAAAAAGGACTTGAGTTGATCAGAGAATATATAATCATATATTATCTTACCATATCGTTGATGGTTATTATTAATGTCTTCTTTTAAATCATTAATTAGTGCATTGATCGTTCGTTCAAATCTTTGAGGATTCGATAGAGATTCAATTGTATAATCTATTAGGGTATCTGAAAGGGTATAAATAACGGCTATCTTACCATCTAACAGAATTGGATAAAGAACCGCTGTATCTGAAGCAATATCATCTAACTCAGACTCTTGTGCGGTCACACAGGCATCGTTGAAAAAGTCGTCTAATTCTGCAAGCTGCAAGGCTTCGATGACGTTGCGGGCTTCTTTTAAGTTGTCTTGACTGGGATTGTCTTGGAGTAATAAATCGACGTATTTGCGATAGACGGGTTCAATTTCATCGCGGAAGGAAAATTGTAAGTCGCGGTTGGAGGAAACTAGCTCTTGGCGCAGGGATTGCAGGGTGTTAAATGCTGCTTTGTAAGCAGAGAGTATTTCACGACGGGGGGATTGGGTTTTTTCTAGGATTCTGCCGAGTTGCCATTGCCATTGATAGGCAAGTTCGGGGGCGTTTAAGTCGAGGGATTGGGCAATGGATAAGGCTTTTTGGGTGTGGGTTTTGGCGGTTTGAAGGTGTTCTTTAGAGTCTTGGGCATGTTGTTCGTAAAGTCTGCCTAGGTATCCGAGGGCGTAGGATTGGGTTTTTAGGTCTTTTCTTTGTTCGGAAGCATTGATGATCGTTTGTAGATCTTGGGCGATATTCTGCCAGGGAATGGTGCTGATACAAGTGGCGGTTTGGAGATAGTTGAGGATGAGGTTATTTCCAAATTGGGTGTTGAATAGGTTGGGGGTTTGGTTAATGAGCGATTGAGTGTCTGATAACAACTTGGAGTCAACGATCGCGGGATTAAGAGCGGTTGTCAGTTTGAGTTGATTGAGGTGAGATTGGAGATTGAGTAAAGGATTATTGGAATAAACTTTTTGATAGTGTTGTAAGGCTGAATTGTAGTCGGGTTGCTCGGATAAGGTGGGGCAAAATTGAAAGTTAAATTGAATGGTGGAGGTGGCAGATTGAGCAATTGCCCATTGCCGATCGCCCCTCGCTCTCAGCGTATTCCCCATACTCAAATGCAACCGATCTAACATCATTGTATCGTCACTGGCTTTAGCAATCTCTAAGCCTCGCTTCAGAACGGTTTCGGAAACTTCCAGCTCTCCCTTTAACCGCAAGACATCACCCAAAGCTTGTAGGTGCTGCACCATCGCGCGATCGCCAGAAACAACACTGAGACTTGCCTGTAAATTGTCGGTTACTCCACCCGCGCAAAACGAAACATTCTCATCAATTCGAGCATTGAGCAACTCGCAAGCAGGCTGAAATAAACCCAACTCCTGCATCGCTTGCACTTGATTCAGTCGGTTTCGATCTTCTGCCTGAGTTAAACCTAACTGTTGATACATTTTTCCTGCTTGTTGCCAACTCCCTAACGCTGAGGAAACTTCACCCACAGAAAACCTTAACTTGCCTTGAATATCCAGGGATTGAGCTAAAATTCGATCCCGTTCTTTCGTCGCGGATAGCTGCTCTAATAATTGAATGGCTTGAGTGCTGCTTTCTCGCGCTTCTTCCCATTCCCCTCGTTCTTGCAGCGCTAGAGAAAGATTGCCCAAAGCTACCGCTTGATTGACAAAATCACCGTTTTGTGCATAGTAGTTAGCTTCCTGTCGCCAAAAGTCTGGGGAGCGATCGGAAAGCTCTGAGGGAACTTGAGCGATAATGGGGGGAGGCTCCACAGAAAATCCGGGCAATATCACCGTTAAGCTGGCGACAAATAGCGCCAACACCATCCAAATTAGGTGGCGATAAATGCCCCATTGTCGCACCCGTCTTAGAAAAATAAACGGGTTTGGACAGTAAAATATAAACCGTTTTCTTGCCATGTGCGATCGCTCGACTCCACATCAACCAAAGGAATACCCCAATATAAACTAGCACTAGAATCATTTCCCAGTTGCCAGCGCAAACCCAAACCGCCAGAAGCCAAAGTTTGGGGTTGTAAACTCTGGCGATCGCTACTATTCCAAGCTGTGCCAAAATCTAGAAATGGGGCAAGCTGTAAAACCCCCCATCGCTCTTGAGAATTGCCCATCAAAGGATAGCGAAACTCTACCGAGCCAAACACCCCATTATCCGTTAAGCGGATATCTTGGCGATAACCGCGTACACTTTCCCAACCCCCTAAACTAAACTGTTCTAAGGGGACTAGAGCGCGAGTTGCCAATTGGATATCACCGCGCAATAATAAGATTTGATCCGGTGCAAATCGCTGTACCCATTGCCCTTGTCCCCGCCAAGCAAAAAAGCGCCCATCGGGAGCCTCAGAGCGCACGGTGGCATCAAATAAATCTAAGCCTAAACTAAACTGAGAATAAAAGGCTAAAATCCGATCATTTCCCCGCCATAACCCATCTTGATAAAATCGGATGACTGATAATCGGGTTTTACCGCGACTGCTCCCACCCTCCGCTAGGGGAAAGGGTTCATCCAAAATATAGGTATCGCTTTCTCGCCGAGAAAATACCCCTCCTAACGCCAATTCTTTTTCGGGTTGTTGCCAAATGGGTTGACGGAAATTAAGGTCAAAATAACGGGAATCTCCCCTTAAGTTTATCGCGTCAAAAGGTTCTTCAATTACTCGGTTCGATCCGGTTCCATAGGAAACACTTAGGGTTCCATTGCGAGCATTGACAGGAATTGTATAATCAGCAAAGAAGGTATCGCTACCATCGGTATTGGCATATCCGATGCGAAAACTATCCCCAAATCCGAGTAAGTTGGCTTGTCTGAGCTGGACTTGGCGGCGAAAACTGCCTACACTAGGGGCACGACCATTATCACCACCGATTTCAAAGCTAAGGGTTTTGGCTTCTTGAAAGCGAACGTTGAGGTTATTTTGCTCAATGGTTGCTCCGGGAACGACTTCTGCGGATATATTGGCGATTAAGGGATCGAGTTGCAGCAGTCGCAGTCCATTGAGCAGGTTATCTAAGTTTAAGGGCGTAGCGGCGATCGCCAATCGACTGCAAATATAATTCGGCTTGAGTCTTCCCCTACCCTCTCGCGTCAGGAAAATTGTCCCCAACCCTCCCTCAATCACCGCAATTTTCACCACCCCATCCTCTATTTTCTGCGGATAGGGAACCGCATAGGAGTTAATATAACCTTCCTGATTATAGAGTCCCGTAATCCGAGAAACTGCTTCCATTAGCTCCGTAAACGTGATTTCTTTGTCCGTAAACTCCGCAATCTCTTCCTGTAACCGATCTTGAGAAAAAACCGTAGCCCCGACAAACTCGAAGCGACTCACCTGCAAGCGCTCTAAACTTCCCCCACTCTGGGATTCAGTCGAGGGAGAAACCGCTAAACTCTGGGAATTTTTCCCCGTATTCACCGCACAAGCAAAGGTTTCTCCATCACTTTCTTTGGTAACTGAGGGTGTTTCCCCCCTTCCCATTTCAGGTAGCAAAAGGGAGAATGAAATGAGTAAGATTGAAATTAAGTGCGATCGCCTGCAAAAAACCACCATCAGATTAGCATTCAGGCACAGCCAGTAATTCTTTCACGGCTAATTATGCCCTAATGGTCACCAATAATCAATGTTTGCCTCCTACCGTTTGACACCCTACGCAAGTTAGAGCAATAGTGAATAGACTGCCTTGACCGAGTTGACTGGTAACCGTAAGATGACCTTGATGATGATGGACGATCGCCTGGGCAATGGCTAACCCTAAACCTGTGCCTCCCGTGCTGCGAGCGCGATCGCTATCAACCCGGTAAAAGCGATCGAACTCTACAGCTCATTGATATTCGTTTTCCAAGTCGTCTTAATTGGCAATTAAATCCTCGCTGTGTAGGAAGTCGAAGAATTTGTCTAGGATGGCTTTATTACGGTCAATTATCTGCTGCTCATTAAATTCTTGGTAGCTACTCAGGTTAGAAATTTCAGCAATTTTACTGACATTTTTGTTATTACCGCGACGCACTGCCCCTATAGGTAACGTTATACGAAAAATTTCTGAAATTTTTCAGTCCTCACCTTTTAGTAAACCATTACCAAGCATACTGAGTTCAGCTTAACAACTACAAAAACTGTCTATGCTCCCGAAAACTCTTGCAACAGCCAAGCTCCCACCTGTCCTTGATCCTGCTGCCGACTGCGCTCGAGTGCTGTAGCCAGCACCTCTATCTGTAACCCGCCTAAGACCTGTGATGCATCAAGCCTCTGGCTACCCTGTGGGGTTAGGGCATAGGCCAACACCGTCATCCCCCGTACATCCACGACCCAATATTCTTTGACCCCCAGCGCCTCATAGAGCGATCGCTTATTGCCCTGGTCATCCAACAATGAAGCAGCCGCAATCTCAATCACTAAATCCGGTGCAGGATAGCGGTTTAAATCTACAACAGTTGTTCCCCAAGGAATCACCTGTGCCTGTTCTCGGAGGTAATAGGACGAGTCGGGTTGGCATTCGAGTACCCCCGCCTGACGATAGCTACAGTTGACCAATCCCTTAAAGGCAATCCCCCGCACGGTACAAAACAGTTGCACAGCAAAGTCAATGAGGGCATTATCAGCAGCATGATCGTGGCCGACGGGTGACATTTCAATCCTCATGTGATTTTGATGATAATAGCCTTTGGCTTTGGCCAGCGTTGGTTCGGCAATCATTTGCAGATAGTCTTCCCAGGATGCCGCAATCCAAGTATTGGTCGGTAATGCTGGTTCTAAAGGTGTTTTAAGCGAACTCATTTCCTGTACCTCTGGATTGGCCTTGCTCTGCATTGTAAACCTTGTTTCCTTCACGCCCAAATCCGTTTCAGCGTCAGCGTAAACCCTGGTAAAACCTCCTCCCCAGACAATGCCATCGGATTCTCTAACACCTCAACCGCTTGACTCGGACGGTAAATTTCCACCCGCTTATTTTTCGGGTCAATCAACCAACCCAACTGCATCCCATTCTCCAAATATTCCTGCATCTTTGCCTGTAGTTCCTTGATGCTGTCGGTTTTAGAGCGCAATTCAACCGCAAAATCCGGGCATAAGGGTATAAAACCGTCCTGCTGTTCGGGAGTAAGGGCATCCCAGCGATCGCAACGCACCCAAGCAGCATCTGGAGAGCGGTTTGCCCCATTGGGGAGTTCAAATCCTGTGGAAGAGTCAAACGCTCGGCCTAGGGTATCGTTGGCTTCAAACCAAACACTGAGTTGACCGGTGATGCTGAGGTTACGATGACCCGTATTGCCACCTGTGGGAGGATTCACAACTAATTCTCCTATTGCAGTTCTCTCAAGTCGAAGTTCGCGATTGGCCGCAGCCAGCATTGTAAACTGCTCCGGTGTCACATGCAGCGCCAATTCTTGGGGCAGTTGGAGCCATAGGGGTTTAGGTTGAGGGTTAGTTTGGACGACCATCATTGCGACCTCATACAGCTATCTTTGTCCCATTCTAGCCAATTTATGCCTCGATTTGACTGGAGTACACCTCTTAAGATAACAAAGAATTAAAGCGATACCCTTGACCTCGGATCGTTTCATCAAATAAGCAAAAATCTGGAACTTACTAATCGATCAAATCCCCCATATAATCCCCCCAAACTTGAGCCGCTTGAGCGCTACTGCCATAGGTGGGCGTATTATCATCATTGCCTAACCAAATTCCGGTCACCAAACTGCGACTAGGGATATACCCAATAAACCACAAATCGACCCCATCATTGGTGGTTCCGGTTTTTCCGGCTTCTCCCCACCCCAAATAGGCATTCCCGCCCGTTCCCTGACCGATCGCTCCTTGTAGCAATGTCGTCATCATTTGGGCGATATCTGGTGAAAGTACGGTGCGATTGGCTTTGGGATCTTGGGCATAATCATAAATGACTCGACAGGTATCCGGTTGATCCGGTACAGTGCAGTCGCTACTGTCGAGAATGCGACGAATGGCATGGGGGCGATGGTAAACCCCAGCATTGGCAAATACAGCAAATGCGCCGGTCATTTCTAGGGGGGTGACTTCACTTTCACCGAGGATTAAACCGGGGACAGGCTTTAAGTCAGCATTGATACCCAACATCCGAGCCATCCGCACCACATCATCTAATCCCACATCTTGAGCGATACGCAGAGCGACGGAGTTTTCTGATTGAGCCATGGCTACTGCCATATCAATCATGCCCCCACTACGCTCGCAGCCCCTATAGGATTGCCCTTGCCAAGTTAAGGGGGCACAGGAATAGGTTTTCCAGGGGGAAATGCCCTCATCCAGAGCCGCAGCATAGGCAAATACCTTAAACGTCGATCCGGGTTGACGATAGGCTTGCACGGCGCGATTAAACTGGCTCTGGCGATAATTTTTACCGCCGGATAGGGCTAAGATTTCTCCGGTTTGACTGTCCAGGGTGACGACGGCTCCCTGATCAAAATTAAAACTCTCTCCCGTGGTGGCGATCGCCTGTTCTAAACTCTGTTCCGCCGTTGCTTGCATCTGCGGATTGAGACCGGTTTCAATAATAAAATTCCCCTCTCGCGCCAAACCCGTTCCTAACAATTGCTCCAATTCCATAAACACATAATCATGGAAATAGGGCGCAATGGAGCGATTCAACTGTTCGATCGCTTTCGGGTTGACTTCAATGCGCGATCGCCTGGCTCGGTTGGCTTCCTCTGTGGAAATCATGCCCAATTTTTCCATCCGATACAACACCCCATCCCGTTGACGAATGGCTGCATCGTAATCTCGAATGGGATTAAAACTATTGGGAGCCGGTAAAATGCCCACTAATGTTGCTGCTTCGGCGATCGTTAACTCCGTGGCAGGCTTACCCAAATAATACCGCGCCGCATCCTCAAATCCATAGTTAGCACTACCCAAATAAATCCGATTCAGATAGGTGAGCAGCAAGGCATCCTTACTATAAAACGTCTCCAACTTCAGAGCGACAATTGCCTCCCGCAACTTCCGACCCGCCGTATCCGATGTGCCCACATACTCCCGAAACAAACTGCGAGCCACCTGTTGGGTGATCGTACTGCCCCCTTGTTGAATCCCCCCCCCTCTCAGGTTCACTAAAATCGCTCTCAGCGTGCCAATGGGATCGATGCCAAAATGCCAATAAAAGCGGGTATCTTCAGAGGCAATTAAGGCTTGAGCCAAATGGGGCGGAAATTCAGATAGACTCCCTCGCTCTAGGTGCGCTTGATTGGTGGGAGGAACTAAGGGGGTTTCTTTATCCCTGGCATAGACCACCACCGGCCCTTGAATATTGCGCGGTAGGGGAGAGATATTAACTTTTTGCCATTCGATTAAAATGGCGATCGTCAACAAAGCCGTTAGACCGCCAAATCCATAAGCCGTATAGCGTAGGGTCTGAATCGGCCAAGGGGGGGGATTCGTATAGCGCAGGGTAACCGAAGCTTGTAGTTCTGGGGGGCCAAGAGTGAGGCGATCGCCGTGAGCAAGGCGCATTTCCTGCACTTTCCGCCGCCCCCGATAGATACCATTGGTTGCCCCCTCATCCTTAATCGTAAACCCTTGTTTCGCGTCCCGAATCAAGGAACAATGGATCTGACTCACCACCGGATTACGGATGACAATATCGCAGGATTTTGAAGAGCGTCCAATCAAGATGCGATCGCCCAATAGGGGATATTCTTGGGGCCCTTGTCCCTCCGTTTCCTCCACCATCAGTTTCGCCACCCTCGCCTTCGGTTTCAGCGCCAGTTGGGTGAGCTTAACTTTCGCTTGGATGGTTTGCGCCACTTGAGTGAGCGTACCCAGCAGGGTTTTCGGAGGGCCAGGAGGTTGAGAACTCATAGGTTACTTTAGTTAAATCAATCAGGAGGAGGTACGACTTATCTTTAATTTAACTGATGTCGATCTGCGGCTAAAGGTTCTCTCTGAATTTTATCCCAGAGTCACGATCCCCTATAATCGCTGTTATTTACCCGTTAACAACCCTAAAACTGAGCATCTGTAAGAGGAGAGTATGAATCGCCTGATCAAAATCATGAAGAGGTTTTTAGAGACCTTTGAACGCATCATTGCTTTGTTTTTGTTGTTAATGCTGGTTTTGGTCGTTTTTTTGGGGACGATTGAATTAGGCTACATTTTATTCGAGCAAATGCAGGATTCTCCTCATTTTTTGCTGCTCAATATTGAACAAATTCTGAATATATTCGATTACTTTTTATTAATTATTATTGGATTAGAGCTGATCGAAGCCACCAAAGTCTATCTCGAAGAAGAAGTCATCCATGTGGAAATCATCTTTCTGGTAGCGATGGTGGCGATCGCCCGGAAAGTGATTATCCTAGATATCACCAAATATCATCCCCTCGTCCTGTTCGGCATTTCCTCCATCATCCTCGCTCTAACCATCGGGTTCTACTTTCTGATCAAAACCCTGAAACCCAAATAGGGGGAATGGGGAATGGGGAATGGGGAATGGGGAATAGGGAATAGGGAATAGGGAATACAATCATGAACAGACGATTCTTGCTCCAATTCATGGCAACACTTTCGGGTTCTATTCTGGTGGGAAAGAAAATGACCGGTTGTTCAGTAGCCAGTTCTCCCCCTTCTAGGGTTTCTGATTCTTCCTTTTTCATGCCGGATGAAGGGGAACCCCATTTATGTACTTGGATGGCGTTTAGTGCGAGTGCGGATATCTGGGGACGGCAGTATTTTAGGGACGTGCAGGACGATTTAGCCAGAATTGCCAAGGCGATCGCCCCATACGAACCGGTTAAGATGTTAGTGCGAGTTGAAGATTATGATGTGGCTTTGGCAAAATGCGGCTCGGATGTGGAGTTAATTGTTACTGAATTGGACGACCTCTGGATCAGAGATACGGGGCCGGTTTTTGTAGTCAATGCCGAGGGTCAAAAAGCCGGTATTGATTTTAACTTTAATGGTTGGGGGAATAAACAGTATCACGATCACGACGCTCAAGTGGCTCAATTTGTGGCCCAACAAGCAGGAGTCCCGGTTATCAACACGGAATTGGTGTTTGAAGGCGGGGGGATCGAGGTCGATGGTCAGGGTACGGCCATTATCACTGAAAGTTGTATTATTAACGATAATCGCAATCCAGGCTGGACTAAACTCGATTGCGAAACAGAATTAAAAGCCTTATTGGGACTGCGTAAAATCATTTGGCTGCCGGGGATTCGCGGTGCAGATATTACCGATGGACATACGGATTTTTACGCTCGTTTTGCTCGTCCTGGGGTGGTGGTTGCTGGGTACGATCCTGATCCCGAATCTCCCGACCATGAGGTAACAAAACGACATTTAGAGATCTTGGAATCGCAAACTGACGCAGACGGAAACCCCCTAGAAGTCGTCGTTCTGGAAGGGCCGAGTCGAATTAGAGCCGGATATGACTGGGAGGAGTTTGCCGCCGGATACATTAACTTCTACGTGGTTAATGGCGCGGTAATTATGCCTCAGTTTGGCGATCGCCGAGCAGATCGCAATGCGAGAGAAATTCTCGGAGGATTATTTGGCGATCGGGATACAGCGCTTCGCGCTGTTATGAGGTACAGTAGCAACAATGAGCAAACCAATTTCTTAAATGTTTCGGATTAATTAAGTCAAGGGCTACAGCCAGAAGAGTATCAATCATAGAGCTAGTAGTAGGAGAAAAATCAAAA
>NZ_JAQPOK010000068.1 GCF_030068445.1 Roseofilum halophilum BLCC-M91
AGATGAGAGCGCGATACCAATATCGAATCTATCCAACCCAGCGCCAGACACAAAAACTTGCCCAGTTGTTTGGCTGTTGTCGCGTTGTGTGGAATGATGCTTTGACTAGAGTTAAATCAACCCCATCAGGAGAAAAGTGGCCGAGTAACTCAGAGCTACAAAAACAGGTAATCACTCAAGCTAAAAAGACTCCTGAACGGCATTGGCTATCTGATGTTTCAAGTGTTCCTTTACAGCAGTCTGTGCGAGATTTAGGTGTAGCCTTCTCTAATGTTATCAGTCGTTGGGAACCAACATCTCAAACTTGTTCAGAGTGCGGCTATAAATGGGGCAAAATAGACTTATCTATTCGTTCCGTTGTTTGTCTCAATTGCGGAACTGAACATGATAGAGATGAGAATGCTGCCAAAAACATAGAAAAAGTCGGGGCAGGGCATACCCACGACTCTAAATGGATAAAGAACGGGCATAAGACCAGGGTTTCTGGCAATCCGATAGCTTTGTCAAACCAACCGTCAGTTAAGCAGCTTAGTCTGTTTGATTAGCCGGAGAATCCCCATCTCTTTAGAGTGGGGAGTATGTCAAATTTGTAAAGAACCTGTACAGTAGACATCGATGAGTTAAATAACATAATGGTTGAAATACTCCCTTGGGTGTGTTCTCACACCCCAACCAGCCTCACCCCCTTATTAGCCACAGCAACTGAAAGCCAAGAGCCACCCAGCGCTACCCTCGTCTTAGCTGGGGTTCTTCTGAGCCTCGTTACCATCTATCTTGCCAGTAAAATTGGTAGCGAATTATGCGCTCGCCTTGACTTACCTCCCGTCCTAGGAGAACTTTTGGGAGGGGTGATTATCGGGGTCTCTGTGTTCAAATTTCTGGTTTTTCCAGAAGGTGGAGCAACAGCCGATGAATCCTTGATTATTACCTTACTGGAAAAAACAGCCGGTTTAACCCCGGAAGGAGCCAATGGTGTTTTTCTGGCTGAAAGTGAAGTCATCTCCGTTTTATCAGAATTAGGAGTTATTTTTCTCCTGTTTCAAATTGGTTTAGAATCAGATTTAAAACAACTTATTGATGCCGGAGTGCAATCGGCATTAGTGGCCGTGACTGGGGTAGTCGTCCCGTTTTTAACCGGTACATTGGGACTGATTTATTTTTTCAACGTGCCCAATATTCCCGCCATCTTTGCCGGTGCAGCTTTGACGGCGACCAGTATTGGCATTACGGCGAAAGTGCTGGCAGAAATTAAACGTCTGAATGACAAAGAAGGACAAATCATTATCGGCGCAGCCGTATTAGATGATATCCTCGGCATTATTATTCTGGCGATCGTGGCTTCCTTAGCGGAAAAAGGAGAAGTTGAAGTATCGAGCATTGTTTATTTGGTGATCAGTGCTGCTGCTTTCCTAATTGGCTCGATTTTCCTGGGTCGTCTCTTAATGCCCTATTTTATGGGGATGCTTAACAAACTCACCACCCCAGGAACACTGTTAATTGGTGGATTAATTATCGCCTTTATCTTTGCCTATATCGGTGCAATTATCCAACTCGAAGCCATTTTAGGAGCCTTTACAGCCGGTCTAATTTTGGGAGAAACGGAGAAACATCGAGAACTCGAAGAATTAGTAGAACCGATTGGATTTATGCTCGTTCCCGTCTTCTTCGTCACGGTAGGGGCGCAAACCGATCTATCCGTTCTCAACCCTGCTGTGCCCAGTAACCGAGAAGGCCTGATTATTGCCAGTTTCCTGGTGATAGTGGCGATAGTTGGTAAAGTAGTCAGTGGATTTACCCTCTTCGGCGGTGAACCGGTGAATCGGATTGCCATTGGTGTGGGCATGATTCCACGGGGCGAAGTCGGATTAGTCTTTGCTGGAGTCGGTTCTGCCAGTGGTGTATTGCCAGAATCCTTGGATGCGGCGATTATTGTGATGGTCATTTTGACCACGTTTGTTGCGCCCCCCTTATTGAGAGTGGCTTTTCAACAATCAGAACCATCCAGTGGAGAACCGAGCAAAGAACCCGCAGCGATCGCCAAATCGGAATCGAGCAAATAATCAGGCGATCGCCGCCCATCGGCATTACAATCAGCATTGAACAACAGATAGTGGGGGTGCAATCATACCGTTAGAATCGCGACTAGATCGCGATCGCTACCGAGATTGCCCCCCCATCTTTTTTTTGGTCAGCACTTGTAATATAGTGACTTGACTGTTACTTACAGACTCCTCCCAATCAACCGTCATGAAATTTAGTCACTCTTCTAGAGGCCCATCTGTGAAACTGCATTGGTTATTATCTAGCCTTTTAGGACTCTGGCTTTGGTCAGCTCCAGTCCAAGCAGCCAGTTTACAATATTGGCGGTTTGATGCCAGAAACAATCGTCTGGAATTTGCCACCAATGGCCGAGTTCAACCCAGCGCTCAACTGATCTTTAACCCCACCCGCTTAGTAATCGATCTACCGGGAACCAGTTTGGGCAACCAAATTCGCTCCCAACTGGTCTCTACCCCAGGCATTAAACAAGTCAGAACTGGGCAATTTGAGCGCAACACCACCCGCATCGTCATTGAATTAAACTCTGGCTACACCCTCGACCCCTCTCAAGTCAGATTTGTGGGATCTTCTCCTTCCCGATGGACGGTGCAACTGCCCCAACCCCAACGAGAGAGCAGCACCCCAAGGCGCTCTAATCCTCAGCCCACCTTAACTTCACCTCCCCCTTCTCGGCCGGTGGCTCAACAACCCTCCCCCAACCGCAGCAGCACGGGCAATAAAATTGAAGCCGTTCGCATCACTGGGGATGGGTTTTTCATTCGCACCACAACTCCCGCAGAAATTGCCAGGGTTGAGCGCTCTTCAGACCAGCGCCAAATTGAAATCGATCTCGAAGGGGTGAGTTTACCCGATAACTTAAACCCCAGACGCTTAAACATTAATAGCCGAGGGGTTAATCAACTGATTCTCAGTCCCTTAGAGGGGGATGAAACAGGAACCCGCATTACCCTCAATGTCAACCCGAATAGTGCAGATTGGCAAGCCTTATCCAGTCGGTTAGGGGTGGTTCTGATTCCCAGAGCAGGCAGTGGAACTGATGTGGCTAGTGCTAACCCTTGGCCGGCCGGTCGCGAGATTGAAGCCCCCGATCCCAATGTGCCCGATCCGAGTCAACCGCCCCTAATTCAGGCGATCGAGGTGTCTGGCAATAGCACGAATTCTCAATTGGTGATTCGCGCCAGTGGCCGAATGAATGCGGTGGGCGACTGGCCCAATCCTTCGGTCTATACCTTAAGATTATCTCCCGCTCGCTTAGGACAAAATCCGCCCCAGATGCCTACAGGGGGAAATAGTCCCTTTACCCGTTTTGATGTGCAACAAGCTGACGAGCAAACGGTGGTGATTTCCATGACCCCTCGTTCTGGATTTAGCTTGGGACAGATTAATCAACCGGGTTCTCAGGTGATTTCCCTATCCTTGGGGTCAGGCACAACTGCCCTCCCCCCCATTGCCACAACTCCTAATCCTCCCTCCGCAAACATTCCCATTCCCGTCCCTAGACCGGCTAATCCTCTCCCTCCTCAGCCGACGACTCCACCCCGTACCCAATGGCCCCTGCCTTCTCCAGGACGCACGCCCAATTCTCGGATTCGGGTGGTGATCGATCCGGGTCATGGGGGTCGCGATCCCGGTGCAGTCGGCATTCGTGGATTGCGAGAAACGGATGTGGTTTTAGATATCTCTCGGCAAGTGGCGGCTATTTTGCAACAAAATGGGGTGCAAGTGGTGTTAACCCGCGATCGCGAAGTAGAAATTGACCTTGCTCCTAGGGTGAATCTGGCCGAGCGAGTCAACGCCACCCTCTTTGTTAGCATTCATGCCAATGCAATTAGTATGAGTCGCCCGGATGTCAATGGAGTAGAAACGTACTATTACAACAGTGGCGCTCGTCTAGCCCAGATGATTCAAGGTTCCATCCTCCGGAGCATACCGATGAGAGACCGGGGAGTAAAACGCGCTCGCTTTTACGTCCTGCGTAGAACTTCGATGCCCGCCGTATTAGTGGAAACTGGATTTGTGACTGGGGCCCAGGATGCTCCCAGGTTAATGAATCCGGCCTTTAGAAGTCAGATGGCTCAGGCGATCGCCAATGGAATTTTGCTGTACATCCGGCAATACTACTAGAGCTACGTTCGGAAAGTTTCACGCCCTCATAGCGGGTTCATTTCCAAAGCTTAGGTAGTGAGTCGGAGCAGCAAGGGCGTATCACTATCATCAGCGAGGAAACGGCGTGAAACTTCATTGGCTCTTACCAGGTGTTTTAGGATTATGGCTGCTCTCATCTCCCGTGTATGCAGCCAGTTTAGAAAATTGGCGCTTTGATGCCAGAAACAATCGTTTAGAATTTACCACCGATACCAATGTTCAGCCCAGGGCGCAGCTCATTTACGGGCCGACTCGTCTGGTGATTGACTTACCCGGCATTCAGTTAGGCAGAGCCTTACGAGAGCAGTTGATCAATACTCCTGGCATTGCCACAGTCCGCACCGGCCAGTTCAATTCTAATACCACCCGCTTAGTGGTGGAACTTGCACCGGGCTATACCCTTGACCCCAATCAAGTCAAATTCCAAGGCATTTCCCCCCGTCGATGGGCGGTTCAAATTCCCAATCCTCAACGGGATGAACGACCCGTTCCTCCTCCTGTTGCTACGCCTGCCCCCCCTAGCAGTGCTTCATCGGTGGTCGAAGCCATTCGGGTGACCGATGGTGGCTTTTATTTACGGGTAAATGGCGAAAAGCCTAAAGTCAAGTCGGTTAGACGCACCTCAGATCAAGAGCAAATTACGATCGATTTTGAGGGGGTGACCTTAGCGCCGGATTTACACCAAAGACCGTTACCGATTAATAGTCGAGGGGTACGGCAAATCCAGATGAGCCAACGGGAGGATTCTATCGTGCGGGTGACTTTAGATGTAACTCCTGCCAGTCCAGATTGGCAAGGGTTAACCAATAAGTTTGGAGCAGTGATTATTCCCATTTCCGGCAGTCGTGGTTCCATGGGTCAAGAGGCCCAACAGCCTTGGCCCAGAAATCGGGAACTGGCATCGGTGAATTCTTCCCTGGGCCCTGCTCCGACGCAACCTCCATCTGCTCTACCGCCTCAAGATGGAATTGCGATTAATGTGCCGCCACCGGCTAATCCTTTGCCTCCGACTCCCCCTCGTCCCCAACCTTTACCTCCTCCGACAACCAATCCTCGTCCGTCTACTCCGACTCCTCCTCGTAATTCTCGCATTCGGGTGGCGATTGACCCCGGCCATGGGGGCAGAGACCCTGGAGCAGTGGGCAATGGACTGCAAGAGAAACATATTGTGATGGATATCTCCAATCAAGTGGCGGCTATCCTGGAACAGAATGGGGTGCAAACGGTGATGACTCGTCGGGATGACCGGGAAATTGATTTAGCGCCTAGGGTAGCGACGGCCGAACGAGCTAATGCGACGTTGTTTGTGAGTATTCATGCGAATGCTATTAGTATGAGCCGTCCGGAAGTGAATGGGCTGGAGACATTTTACTATCAAACGGGTGAACGTTTAGCTCGCGATATCCAGAATAGTATTCTGCAAACTTTAAATATTCGCGATCGCGGAGTGCGGCGTGCTAGATTTTATGTGCTGAGGAAAACATCCATGCCTTCTGTCTTGGTGGAAACTGGTTTTATCACGGGTCGGGAAGATTCGGTGAAGTTAGCTAATCCGGTTTTCCGTCGCCAGATGGCTCAAGGAATTGCCAATGGCATTCTGCGCCATATTCAGCAAAACTATTAATGGGGGGAAGCACCCATTGCTAAACCCCATGGTGTGAGTGAGTGATTTGGAGTAAATACGAAGCATGACCATCAACCATCGGCCAATTGGGGTTTTTGATAGCGGTGTGGGTGGACTGACGGTTCTGAGCGAACTGTATCGTCAGCTTCCCCAGGAATCGATTATTTATTTTGGGGATACGGCACGCTTGCCCTATGGTACGCGATCGCCAGAAGAGATTATTCAATTTGTACGGGAAATTATTACCTGGATGGAAAACCAACAGGTGAAAATGGTGGTGATGGCTTGTAATACCAGTAATGCCTTGGCCTTAGAAGCCATTAATGGTGAGTTCTCGGTTCCCATCCTGGGATTGATTTTACCAGCCGCGAGAGCGGCTGTTTCTGTGGGTAAACGTATTGGGGTAATTGCTACTCCTGCTACTGCTGCCAGTCAAGCCTATCGCCAAGCTATGATTGAAGTCGATCCGACGGTTCAGGTTTGGCAAGTGGGCTGCCCAGAGTTTGTGCCCCTGATTGAACAAAATCGGATTAACGATCCCTATACTTATGAGGTGGCTCGCTCCTATTTGCAACCTTTGCTACAACAAAAGATTGATACCCTGGTTTATGGCTGTACCCATTACCCTCTGTTAGATTCGGTGATTCGTCAACTGTTGCCCAAAACTGTACAAATCATTAATCCAGCAGTTCATGTGGTTCAATCCACGGCACAAGAGCTAGATTTGTTGGGTTTGCGCCATACTTGTGCCCCTAAACCGACCTACTTTTGTGTTAGTGGTTTGGCTCAACAGTTTAGGAGTCGTTCTGTGTGTTGGTTAGGACATACTCCCCAGGTTGAACAGGTGGATTTGAGTTATCTACCTATGTCGAATTCTCTGGCTTCTTAATCCCCTCATGGCAAGACTTTAGCCGGGTCACGGGACTAGCACCCAGGGCTATAGGGGATGTCTATTTGTGCGATCGCCATCTGAGCTAATTCTGCTGCCGCTCCACGGTGTCCGCGCACCTGAGCGAGGCGATCGCCCATTTCTTCTAATTGCTCTGGATACTCTAAATACTCAATCACTTGCTGGGCAACGGCTTCAGCCTCTAAATGTCCCACCCATTCCGGCACGATCATTTCATTTGCCCAAATATTGGGCCAGGCAAAAAATTCCCCTCGCTGCTGTTTCCAGAATAAAATCGCTTTATTTATCGCTTTAGCCAGACTCGAACCCACGGCTGGTAAATGGGCTAATAGTCCCCAAATGCCATCCCAACTCCGCATCGCGTCGAGCTGTTGGGTGGGCAATAACACGATCATGGGAATCCCCAAAGACCCCAATTCTGCCGTATTTGCCCCCACAGTGGTGATACACAATTGACATTGCCTTAGCACGTCATAGGCAGGAAAGGGAGTCCAGAGGTCAATTTCTAAGCTACTGGGGGTTTTGAGGCGCGGTATGGGCCCGGTTTGGATTAACTCCGCTTCCCCTGTGGGCCAATGGTGCAACGTAGGATTGAATTGGGGATTACCAAATTGGGCTAAGGTTTGGATATCGAGGGTCGGCGCAACGGGAATGATAAACTGGGTTTGAGGGCGCTGTTGATGGATTAATTGGGCGATCGCCAACGAAAATGGTAATCCCGGCCGTAGTTTATCCGGTTTTGACCCCGGTAATAGGGCAATCAACTCCCCGTTAACTGGATATTCTGATGTTGAGACAGACTCGGCCGAGTCTGCCATTAAATCTCCCACTACGGTGAATTTATGGGATAATGAAGGCTTAACTTTGTCTAAAACTTGCCGATTCATCACCGCAAATTGGTCAATCCAAGGCTGCCATCTGGCTTCCCATTCTGCATAAACCAAGGTTCGATAGCCCAACCGCTTGCCTAAAACCAGGGTAAAAAACTGATCGCCACCCAGAAAAAGTACCAGACCGCGATCGCTCCATGGCCAATTTTGGGCCGTTTTCCCCCACAATAAAAAAGGGATAAAATCCTCCGGCCCCTGAACCCGGTTCACCTCTGGCCAAGCAGCCGCCATCTGCATTTCCGAACCACTCGCATTCGGACAGGGAGACAACACCACCGAGATGCGAACCCTGTTGTTATCGACTCCTAAAGCTTGGCGAATTTCTTTGACCACTGGACGCACCCAAGTGGTTAATTCTCCCGGCCCATTGGAGAGAATCAGAATATCGATCGTACTTTCAGACACAGATTGGGTAATGGGTAATGGGTAATGGGTAATGGGTAATGGGTAATGGGTAATGGGTAATGGGTAATGGGTAATGGGTAATATCAAGTCCGGTGAATGGGAAAAGACAAGCGGGCAAGATGCCCGCACTCCTGGAATACCTTGATATTCTGGAGTGGGAGCGTCTCGCTCCCTAGACTTTTAATTATGGTGTTTCCGCTTCGCGGACATGAATAACCGGACTTGATATAATTGGTAAGGGGAAAAACTGATTACTCAATCAGACCCCGAATTGTCCCCAAATTTGTTGGGCAATGCGTTTGGTTAATGTGGGTCGAGAAGTAAACAATTCTCGCAAAGCCCAAGAACTGAGCCGGGGAAGCGTTGTCATCATCCGCCGAATTAACCAGTCCCGGAACCAAAAGCCCAGAAATGTGCCAATGACTGCGGGTAAAACCACCCAAAGCAATAGGGAGATCAGGACTTGTTGAAGAGCGCCAGGGTCTTGAAGAACGACGATCAGGTTTCTGATCACCAAGATCGCGTCTGGAATCCAGATCGTCAGCATGGCGATCGCCCAAGCAATGCGATCGACCAACTGAGTCGTTCTCAATTGCAAGAAACTCAACAGCTCATTAATCAACCAATTGTGGCTTTGAACCACTCGCAAACACTCCGGTTTGTTCAGTAACTCTCGACCTACTTGGTTGATAATGTCACCATCCGGAGATAGCACCGTCCGTAATAGAAACTTGCCTTCCTTCGCCTCATTGCCTACATAGAATGTCTTAAATGTCAAGGCAGATTGAATCGTTCCCCAAGAGGTCGTATCAACAACTACCAGTTGCCTCAGATCCACCAGGAGACGAGCCAACTGGCGGGGGGGGATAATTAGGCGATCGCCTCCCAACCGCACTCCCTCAATTTGCCTGAGCATCAACGGATTCAGATAAAATACAAATTCGCCCTCTTCCGCTCGAATACAAGGCGCAATCAAGCTTCCTGGGGTTTCTGGGGGATTTACCAGCGATCGCACCCGCTCTGCCGTATTTCGGATAAACTTAAACACACTCTCCTTTGGAGTCTCATCTACCGATTAGGATTAACAAACGTAGCAGCCGGTAATCTAAACCGTCCATCCGTACTTTTTTCCAGAATATTTTGCACAATCTCCACCATAAACTCCAGCAAACCGCGCCATTGCCGTTCCCCAGAACTCACCCCCTCATTATGAATTTGGATCAACAACTCCTTCTGATCGAAACTCAACAGTTGCTCATGGTAGCGATTAATAATATCACCATCGAGCTGCATCACCGTTTGGGCATAAATAATATCCGTTGACTCAGAACTGAGATCTTGACTATCCAAAGCCGCTTTCAGTTCTAGCAGTTTACGCAAACCCCGTAAAAAACGCCCATTCGAGAGCAACTGCTGTAGCTTTTCCTCATCCTTGGGATCGTCTGGATTCGGCAGTCGCTCTTGAGGATCGAATAAATCATTCGTCGGACTATTAAGTACCTGGCGATACTCCATCAGCATTTTACGACGCAATCCATAATAGCGATGGTAAAGAGCTGGCGGAATTTTACGCTCATAAAAATATTGTTCATCCCCTTCATGCTCCGGAATCTCATAAATATAACGATAGGCCTCTTGGGGGACAAATTTGCTCCCCGTAATCTGAGCCACCACCATCGTATTCACTTCCAAGGCAGTCATATCGGTGAGGACTTCACCCAACCCAATGACAAAATCACTAAACCGACGCTGAAGACTAGAGGTTTGTGTTGGTTGCCCATCCTGGGTGGGCGTTATCTCAGTTGAATCAGGCATAACCATTTCACTCCTATTGAAAAAAGTATAGATCGACTAGGCTAGAGAATCTCTGAGCCGACAGAGAACTCTAATTCTAAGATTTTTTGTCCTCAAAAGGATCTTCTAAATCAGCAAAAGGATCTTCATCCAAATCATCAAAGAGTTCTGAATCTTCTTGGGTTGATTGCTCGAATGAGTCTAGAGACTCGCCAAAAGGATCGGCCTCTTCTTCATCAGCAAACAAATCTGCTAAGGGGTCAACCTCATCCTCCTCTTCTAACATCAGTTCTTCTGTCGTGGCCGCAGGGGCGATCGCCTCCTCCTCTGTCTCCCAATCCTCAGACAACAGATCGTCTAGTCCATCTGAGCGATCCAAAACTGAATCTCGATCTGACTCCCCAGAGGAATCTAACCCCTCTTGGGCAAATTCGTCAATCATTTCTTCTGACTCTGGCTCCACCACCGTCGGTGCAGTATGACTCACAGGTGACTCCTCCCACAGATCCCCCATATCTGCCTCAATTTCCTTCACCGCTTCCGCATCTCTGCGCGATCGAGCTTGAGCCGGATCTTCAGCCTCTATAGTTCCCTCATCAACGGACGGAAAATCTAACTCCTCCGTATCCCCAAAAACATCTAACAGATCCTCCTCTTCTTCCACACCCCGATCCTCAGTCACACCCCCAGAAAAATCCGGAGCTTCCAAAGGCGTTTGCACTTCCTCTTCTGCAAATACATCGAGTAACTCTTCTGTTTCCCCAGAAAATTCCTCGGAAGAGGTTGGATCGTTCCAGATCGTCTCTGACATCGTATCCGTTTCAAACTCGCTTAAAATTTCTGCTTCTTGTTCCTCTGATACTTGTGGAATATCCAATGACTCTTGCTCGGAACTCCCAAACGGATCTCCTTCCGCTTCTTCTATTTTTTCCCATAACAATTCTTGGGATTCATCCGTGAGCAGATCTCCCGATTCTTCACCCGCAAACGGATCTTCTTCCGTCACCACTAATTCCTCTTCTACCGATTCTTCAAATACGGGCGTTTCTACTGATTCTTCCTCTTCCCATAACCCTTCCATTTCTGAAGTCTCTTCACTAGCAAACGGATCGTCTTCCGTCACCACCAATTCCTCTTCTACCGATTCTTCAAACACCGGCGTTTCTACTGATTCTTCCTCTTCCCATAACCCTTCCATTTCCGAAGTCTCTTCACTAGCAAACGGATCGTCTTCCGTCACCACCAATTCCTCTTCTACCGATTCTTCAAACACCGGCGTTTCTACTGATTCTTCCTCTTCCCATAATCCTTCCGTTTCTGAAGTCTCTTCACTAGCAAACGGATCTGCTTCTGCCGATTCTTCCAATTCTTGCATTTCTGAAGTCTCTTCACCAACAAACGGATCTTCTTCCGTCACCACCAATTCCTCTTCTACCGATTCTTCAAACACCGGCGTTTCTACTAATTCTTCCTCTTCCCATAATCCCTCCGTTTCTGAAGTCTCTTCACTAGCAAACGGATCTGCTTCTACCAATTCTTCCAATTCTTCCATTTCTGAAGTTTCGTCACTAGCAAACGGATCGTCTTCCGTCACCACCAATTCCTCTTCTACCGATTCTTCAAACACCGGCGTTTCTACTGATTCTTCCTCTTCCCATAATCCCTCCGTTTCTGAAGTTTCGTCACTAGCAAATGGATCTTCTTCTACCAATTCTTCCAAGTCTTGCATTTCTGAAGTTTCTTCGCCCGCAAATGGATCTTCTTCCGTTACTACCAATTCTTCGTCTAGAGATTCTTCAAATACGGGCGTTTCTGAAGTCTCTTCACCCGCAAACGGATCTGCTTCTGCCGATGCTTCCAATTCTTGCATTTCTGAAGTTTCTTCGCCCGCAAACGGATCTTCTTCTGCCGATGCTTCCAATTCTTGCATTTCTGAAGTTTCTTCGCCCGCAAACGGATCTGCTTCTGCTGATTCTTCCAATTCTTCCATTTTTGAAGTTTCTTCACTAGCAAACGGATCTTCTTCCGTCACCACTAATTCTTCGTCTAGAGATTCTTCCAATTCTTGCATTTCTGAAGTTTCTTCACCTGCAAACGGATCTTCTTCCGTTACCACCAATTCTTCGTCTAAAGATTCTTCAAATACGGGCGTTTCTACTGATTCTTCCTCTTCCCATAACCCCTCCGTTTCTGAAGCTTGTTCTAAGGATTCTTGAGAAGAGAGATCGCCAGAAGATTCTGTGTCTGTTTCTTGGTGTGTTGTTCCATATTGAGCATCAAACTCTGCCATAATATCATCTTCGTCTGAATCTTCGTCGGACGACTCTAGATCGGGCAAGTTTTCTTCTGGCTGTTGAGAAGTTTCAGCAGAGGACTCTTGGATATCGGTGGGTAAGGAATCTATTGGGGAATCAGGGGTTCCTTCTTCTGTATCGAAACTTTCTAATAAATCTTGATCGCTCGAGTCAGTTATTTCAGACAAAGATGAATCAGCACTTTCGGTTTCTAGTTGGACTGCATCGATGACGGGTAAGGTTCCTAATTCTGAAGGGGTTAGGTCGGGTTCTACACTTAATTCTTCCGAGCCAACTTCGGAATCATCAGCATCAAATGCAGCCATAATTTCATCGTCTTCTGGGTCTAAGCTAGAATCGACACTGGGTAATGATGAATCGATTTCAGTTTCTAGGGTTGAAGATTCTAGGTCTGTGTCTAGTTCGGGGATTTCTGGAGAGTCTTCAATGGGGATTAAGGGGGGTTCTTCGATCGCACCTTCGGCGATCGCTTCTGAACTTTCCTCTAGATCGGATTGAGCCGCATCTGAGTAAGTCGCATCAAAGGCGCTCATGATCTCTTCTTCTTCATCATCTAGAGGTTCTTCAGATTCGATCTCTAGATCGTTAGTGTCTTCTGAGGGATCGTCTGGTTGTTCTTCCGGTTCAGATGCTTGTGCTGCTGAGGTAACCGCAACGGCGGCGGCGGTAAATCCGGCTGCTGCCGCAATGGTTTCTAGGCTGAGATCGGTTTGTTTTTGGCTCTCTGATGAAGATTCGGGTTCATTTTCCCCAAAAATGTCATCGAGGGGATCTGAGGGGGTTTCGGGTTGAGTTTCAACCGGTTGAGTATCAAAAGAGTCGAAAAAGTCCTCTTCGGGGTCTTCTGAGGGGGGTAGGGAAGGTTCTGGGGGGCGATCGCCCATTTCCTCACCCCTATCTTCCACTGGAGGCACTTCTACCTCCCAATCCACGGTTTCTGAGTTTTCCTCCGAAGAAGGAGCGCTCTCATTATTTTGACCCGCAACTGTTTCCAGATGAGTCACCACCGTCTCAAACTCAGTTTGTTGCATCTCTGCCCATAATCCAAACAGTTTTTGAATACTGTTAAGATTGCGTTTAATGATTTGCCGACTCGATCGAATCTGATTAATGTGGAACTCTCGCAGTTCAGTAAAAGGCCCATTCCCCACAAAGTGACTACCCACTTCGGTATCGATTTCGCCATCAACGATATTAATCCGGCTATGCATCCGATAACCCGGTTGGGATTCTGGTTGCTCATCTGGGTTGACGCTATAGGGATCGGCTAAGGAGATCCAGGTCGTGATTTCCAGTTCTATTGATTCACTTAAGGCGGTTTTCAAAGCATCGAGGAGTTCTCCTGCTTTGATTGCTTCCCGAAAGTCGTCAGTGGCTGCCATGATGATAGTTCCTCGTTAATCGATGCCGGAAGCCGATACTCGACCCCATATGAGCAAACCTAAACACCTGTCTATGCTATCTGAAATTTGCACAAGTTTGATACTGTTTTCACAAACCCATCTATTTACCCTTGAGTAGGTTGGAGGGTTTAGAGCTAGAGAGTTGAGCCGCTTGTACTGAAGAGATTTTCTTCATGCTTGCGGCCAAGATAGCAAAGAGTTGCTCTAGGTTATCTAAGTTCTGTTCCAGGATATCGCGGCTTTCGTCAATTTGACTCAGATGAAAGTCTTTTAGCTCAGTGTAAGGGCCATTCCCCACAAAATGACTCCCTACTTCGGTATCAATTTTGCCTTCTATGATGTTGATCCGAGTTCGCATCTGATAACCTGATGTCGCCTGAGTTGCACTGTCGGTTGGATGAGAGTTCGCAGGACGTTCATAGCGAACGCCGTCGGCAACCCAGGTTTTAATATCAAGTTCGACGGCTTCGCTCAAAGCAATTTGTAGAGCATCTTTAATATTCCCAGCTTTGAGCGCGGCTTTGAAGTCATCACTAGCTGCCATCCCTAAATCCCCCTCTTGAGTTTGCGTGCCTTAACTTAGGCCCATGGAATAATTATCAGGGATTGAGTATGAATAATCAAGGAGATTTCACAGTTCAACTCAATTCGGATGAGTTTTCCTGCTTCTGCTTTTTCCATAAAATGGCGATCGCCACCCGCACCGACTTCCCCATCATGGACACCCGCATTTCTGGAGAAGCCTTTTTCTCCCACTGAAGCAAGCTATTACGAAAAGCCTCATCCTGTTGCGATCGCTGCACTATAGCTGACACAATCACCTTTTTCTGGAGCTGCTCTAGGGCAATCCCTTCCTCTTTCAAATAATTTAACAACCGTTCAATATTAGCCACAAACTGCTCCGGTAGTTGGGAAAACAGAATCGACTTAATCTGCTTCGAGGTCTCCTGATACAACTGCTGTTGGCGATCGAGCATCGGTTTCGGAGGCGGAGGGGGTGGGGGACTCTGATTTACCACAGGTCGAGATTCAGGTAAAGTTGGATGTTTCAAAAGGCTCAATAATTGCTGGCGACACAGCGTAAACCGTTCCTTAACTTCCGGATACAAATTCAAAATCTGTTCAGAAAGTATTTTGGCATTCACCACATGATTCGCTAATAACCTCAGCAAATATTGATGATCCATCGGCACATAAGATTCAATCGTTAAATGCAGCTCTAAATTTTCCTGTTGCAATTCCGCCAAAGTCAGAATCAACACTTCCCAATTGGGCGGCTCGCTAAACAAAACCTCAATCGTTGTACTACTTTCTTGATACTCTTGCCCCAGTTCTCCTGGCTCAAAATCTCGATTCACTGGATAGCGGCTGGTGGGACGTTTCGTCGTAAAATTATATTGTCTCCACAAATATCGACAGATGACCTTAGATAAATCAACACCCTCAATTTTCCAATTTTGGATACACGCACCCGTTAAATTACAACCATCTAAAATTGTCCGAATCAGTCGAGTTTCCAATAACAGAGCATCCGTCAGATCCGTTTCCCCCAAATTGGCATCACTCAAATAAGATCCACTTAAATCGGCCCGTCTGAGATTCGACCCCCGTAAATTGGCATGACTTAAATTTCCTTGCAACAGATAAACATCTTCTAAATTCGTTCGCAACAAATGAGAATTCTTAAAGCTCGTTTTCAGCAAATACGCTCCAGCCAAATCAGCCCGACTCAAATCGGCATAATCTAGCATTGCATCGCTTAAATCAGCCCCCGTAAGAATCACTCGATGTAAATCCGCTCGACTTAAATCAGCCGATCGCAGACAACAGTTGAGTAAATTCGCCTCCGTTAAATTCACCTCAACCAAAATTGCATTGCGTAAATTGGCCTCCTCTAAATGGCTCTCCCGTAAATTCGCCCCTGTTAAATTGGCTCCCGTCAAATTTGCATGACGCAGATTTGCTTCCATTAACTCCGTTTTGCTTAAATTCACACTCGTTAGCTTTGCCCGTTCTAAATTAATTTGATCTAACGTTGAATTTTGCAAATCAGCACTGGTTAAATCTGCTTCTGTCAGGATCGCCCAATTGAGTTCTGCTTCCTGGATTCGGGATAAGCGTAAATCCGCCTTAGTTAAATTCGCCCCACTGAAATTACAACCCTTTAATTGACTACTGGTTAAAACCACATTACTTAAATCCGCATGTCGCAAACAGGCTCCTGTAAGATTGGCTTCATTGAGCGATACCCAAGTTAAATTGGCTCCAGTTAAATCTGCCCCAGTCAAATCAATTTGCCGTAAACTTGCCCCACTGAGGTGAGCGCCACTGAGGTCTACATGGGCAAAATCCCGTTCTCCTTGTCGATAGCGATTGAATAACTCTTGTGTTTCCATGAAAACTGGTGATGGGTTCCCTGAACTGGAGTAAAATCGGGTTTTGATTGACCGGAGCTGTTACTCCAGTCCCCCCTAGTGTACGTCAACCGGTTGAGCATAGGAGGAAACTAGATTACACCATTGCGTCAGCCGATGGAGGAGAGCCGGGTTAAGGTAACCATTGAGGATCGGAGCCTTTTAAGGGCAGAACTTCGGGTTTAATTTGGGGATCTTCCTTTAATTGGTCGGCATCAATAATCGGTAAGATCCAAAGGTTACTGTTGACTGAGTTCTCTGGAGGAGTAGCTGGGGAGTCTTCGAGGGCATCGACTTGGTTGTGATCGAACAAAATCGCCACGCCATCGGGGGATAAACTGATCTGGATTTCCCGTTGGTTGGGCAAGCCGACTAAGGGAATTTGCTTGCTGGTTTCTAGATCGATGAGGCTAATATAGGGCAGTTCTTGGTACACCTCTCCGGGTAAGAGTTCGGAGAGCAAACAATAGAGTAGGGTTTGGGTGGGGTCAAATTCGCAGGCTTTAATTGATCCATTGGTTTTGAGTAGTTCTTTTTCGGTTCCTTGGTTGGTGACGAGATAGAGCGATCGCGTGAAGTCGGTATTAAATTTGATCATCGTCGCGGCGGAACCATCGGGGGCAAAGCTGAGAATTTGACCAAATTTAGGCAGAAAGTCTAAGGGTTGGTTCGTGGGTTCGGAGTCATCCGGATAGAGGGGAAGCAGGGCAACCCCTTCTCCTTGTAAGAGGGCTAAAGCCTGGGAATCGGGAGTAATTAAAAATTCTCCTCCGGGTTGGTTTTCCATGGGATAGGGGTCTCCTTTTTCCGGAATTAGCCAGAGGCCAAAATCTCCGGGGTCGTCACGATTCACCCGTTGTACTACAATGGTTTTACCGTCAGGAGAGAGATCGAAGGCCAGATTTTGATGGGTTTCGTTGTCTAGAATGTCTTCGATAATCCCCGGATTTTCCCCAGATTTTAAGCCGGTGGTGGTGGTATAAAGCTTTTGCTCGATCAGTTCCTCACTCTCGGCTTCCGTATCCCGTGCTGAAAAGAGGATGCGATCGCGATCGGGATATGGCTCAAAGGCCATCACCTCCAGATTAGGCGGGCTGAGGATCTCTAGATGATTTTGAGTCAGATTATAGAGAATTAAGCGCCCCGACTCTTCGCCCTGATTGCCAATATAGACAAACACGCGATCGCGAGTTCTAAATTGACCCACAAAAGGTTGAATAGTCGCTCCCTGTCGAGCATCAGAATATTGATCCCTTGCCCCTTCAATTTGCACCTTAAATTCTGTCCCATAGGGTGCAGGCTTATTTAACGTATACGCCATTCTGCGACCGGCCCAACTGGTTTTACCCGATAACGACGGTTCAATTTTCAGATTATTTTCTACACTTTCCCGATTCATGGGATGACTAAATTGCAAAATAAATGCCTTATCTTGAGCCATAATCGTTTTATTTTCCCAAGTAAATGCCCTTACCCTGGGCGCGGCATTCCTGCCGGTAATGACTAGGAAAAACATGACCACAAATAGCACAATGACTACCCCAATTACCACGCGATCCAGAGGTTGCCAATCTTTAACCTTGGGTTCGATTTTGGCGGTGTAAAAATCCATTAAATAATCGGGAATATTCATGCTTCTACCCATCGATAATACAATAGCTTTAGTAGTTATAAGGATTTCTAGGTTCGGGAATGGGCTGAATTTCTTGGGCAACAATTACCAACCTGCGCTCATCATTTAAAACTTCTGTTGCCATTTCTCCTTTTACCTCAATCCAACTATCTTGGGCATAGGTTTCGCGAGATTCGGGAAACTTAACCGGTAAACCAATCGGATAAGCATCTGCCGCACAACAGGTAATAATAAACCGAGAAACTAATCCATATTCTGGGGGAAAGTCGGGGGGAT
The DNA here is from genome assembly GCF_030068445.1 of Roseofilum halophilum BLCC-M91. Taxonomy (GTDB): domain Bacteria; phylum Cyanobacteriota; class Cyanobacteriia; order Cyanobacteriales; family Desertifilaceae; genus Roseofilum; species Roseofilum halophilum. Next base: position 17,871 of record NZ_JAQPOK010000068.1, read on the forward strand.
GAATCACAAACCCACTCACCTGCACCTTTTGCCCTGTATAGGCATCCGGTTCGGGATAAACATTCAAAGTCCTGACCCATTCCACCAAAGACTTTTCCTCCGGTCTCGTCACAGCCGTAAATGACTGGGGCGTGATTTCTGTAACCGGGACAAAATCATTCACTCCTCGTTTCAAAGCTGTTTCAGACGTAAACGCTTGGGGACGAATGGTTAGACTAAGGATCGCCGTAAATAATAACAGATAGCAACTGAAACTCTGGGGCAATAGGGTAACATGCTCCCGCAAATCACCAGAATTTCGAGGACGGTCAACCAAACGTTTTTGGTAATGTTTCCACAGTTGCCCTCCCTTGACTATACTGAGTCCAAGTAAACACACTCCGGCCATAACGATCAGCCAATGGTAGGCTGGGTGAATCAGTAAATTCAGTTCTCCACCGATCCATAATTTGAGTAACAAGAATCCCCATAATCCCGTGGTGACCACATCTAAGGTGGGAAGCCAACGCTGAGGAAAACGCAGTTTATTCATCATCCTTGAAAATTAATCCACCATGTGATAGAGAAAGGTCAACACAAAGGTTAACTGGGCGGCTAAAACCAATAAATAGATAATAGGCCTGGGTTTAAACATCGACAACATCAGCCCGACACTTTTGATATCAATCATGGGGCCAAAAACGAGGAAAGCCAGTAAGGAGGCGCTCGTAAATGTGGAGGCAAAGGAGAGGGCAAAAAAGGCATCAACGGTGGAGCAAATGGAGACCACTGCCCCTAAAATCATCATGGCAACAATTGAGCTGACAGGGCCTGTGCCCACGGCTAGGATGAGATCGCGGGGCATTCCTACTTGAATGATAGCGGCGATCGCACTGCCAATGACTAACACTCCCCCCAACTCCCGTAACTCTTGCAGCGTATTGTCCATAAACAAGCGTGCGCGATAAGACCAAGGCTGTTTGACTAAATCTTGAGATAACTGGGTTGCGTCCCAAGTTGACTGATCCAGACGTACCCGTTTCCCCTGCTCGCCAATAATATAGGTTCCCGATTGCAAGAGCGATAAGGATTCATCTTTCTCTTCATCAAAGTCAGAATTAAAATTAGAACTGCTAGAATCAGCAGCAGGCATTAAGCGCACCATTCCTGGTTGCAACAGGGGGCGCAAATCCGCTTGTGAACTAAAAATCCAAGCAATTCCTGTGGCAATCAGCAAGGAAAAGATGACCCGAAAGACGACTAATTCCGGTTGGTCTCGAAAAGCTGTCCAGGTTGACCAAATCACCACGGGATTAATCGTCGGTGCAGCCAGCAAAAAACCCACTGCCACCGAAGGGGGAAATCCCTGAAGTAAGAACCGACGAGCAACGGGCACATTGCCACATTCACAGACCGGAAATAGAAAGCCAATGGCGCTTCCTGCCAGCGCTCCGAGTAAGGGGTGTTTGGGAATAAAGTTCAGGAGTTTGCGCTCATCTACAAAAAAGAGAAGGGCGCTAGAAAGTAATACTCCCAGTAACAGAAAGGGAAAAGCTTCAACAATGAGGCTTAAAAAGATGGTAAAGGCAGTTTTGAACTGAGTCATTGGGTTCAACGCTTGGGATAGGTGAAGAGCGCTCCTGGGATCGTATGGGAGTAAGGGTTTGCCCAGTTATTTTATCTGAAAACTCTTCATAGAATATTAAACCCTTGTTGATTCTTTCTCCAGGGAATCTCTTTATCCGGCTTGGTGGGCTTATCGTTTTGTGCTTTTTTCTCCAGGCCGTGGTGTGGGAGCTTTGCCATTACCATTATGACCATTATGACCATTATGACCATTACGTGGGAAGGCATGAGTGCCATTGCCCTCATTCAGGATAGCTTCAGACTCAAGGTCTCCATTGAGATCGGGAGTTTCGACGATCGCCGGTGGAGGTAGGGGCTGGATGTTCATTTCCTCTGCATTAATCACAATGCCCAATAAACTGTAGTCCTCGGATTCTTCGAGGAGGTCAATTTTATCGGCTAAATGGTCGCTGATGGTATAACCGGCACGGGTGACGAGGATTACGCCATCGGTATAGCGCTCTAAAATGAGAGGATCGTTACAGAGATTGAGGGCAGAAGCGTCAACGACGACAAAATCAAACCGTTGGCGAGCATCTTGGATTAGAAGGCGCATTTCGGCGGATTCGACTACGGCGGCGGCATATTCGTAGGGGCCAAAACTGGGGACAATGTAGAGGTTTTCAATGTTGGGAACCAGGCGAATGCAGTCGCTAATTTGGCTGTAGTAGCGCAGGGGTTCCAGGGTGGAGTCGGGATCGGGAACGACTTTTAGGTTGTGGGCGTTGGAGGGGTTGCGTAAGTCGGCTTCGATCAGGAGGGTACGTTTTCCGGCTCTGGCGGAGGCGATCGCCAAATTATAGGCAGTGACACTTTTTCCTTCCTGGCGATCGCCACTGGTAACTAAGACCACTTTGGGCTTTTCTTCCACTTGCCGCAATGTAGAGCGGAATCGTTCATAACTATCCAAATAGGGGGAATGGCGAGAGAGCATGAGCGGCACTTCTACCCCAAAAGCATCCCACTCTTCGACAAAGGGTAGAATCCCCAAAATTTGCACTTCACGCTCACTAACAAAGGCTTGAATATCTTCCACGGTTTGCATAGCGGTAGCGAATACCATACCCAAACCAAAGATGGCTGCTGCTCCTAAAATTGTGCCCCCGACTGCGCCAGCCGGTAGGAGCAGCAAAATCGGTAAAGGGGCTGGCGGAACAATGGTGTCAGCTAATCGGGGCGGTTGGGCAATGTTTAAATTACCCACCGTTTCCGCTTCGGCGGTTTGGGCATCAATCAATTTGGCTTGAATGGTGTCATAAAATTGTTTGGTCAAAACCACCTGCTGTTCTAATCTCGCCCGTTCTGCTTGAGTATTGGGCAACCCAGCATATTCCTGTTTCAATTCGGCGGCAATGGTTTTCGCGACTGCCAATTCTTTCTCTAGGGTTTCTTTTTGGGTTTGCAGACCTACCAATTCTTGGGCGATCGCCTGCCGTGCCGGATCGAGACTACTATCCTTACGAATTTGGTCACCACTTCTCAAGGGGGCAGCCAGTCCATCCCCCCCAATCACCTCAGCCGCTCGCGCTGTTAACAAATTCTCTGACGAGGCTAATTGTCGTCTTAACTCCACCATTTGCGGATTATCCGGGCGCAGGGTTTGACGAAGCAACAACTCCTGAGATTCTAACTCATACAACTGACCCCGCAATCTTTGAATGATCGGATCGGCACTTAAAGCGGCTGAAGCATAGGCTTGATCGGGATTCAAACCCAATTGCCGTTGCAGACTCGCCATCTGAGTTGCCACCGTTTCAATTTGCAACTCTAATTGTCGTTGCTGCTGTTCATTTTGCGTAATTGAACCCGGTAATTGAGTCCGTTTAATTTCTGCGAATTCCGTTTGTCGAATAAATGCTTCCAGCTCATTTTCCGCCTTACGCAGCTCTTCTACCACCTTCGGTAAGCGCTCATTGAGGGTTTGAATAATCGACCGCAAGCGACTGGTATTGAGGCGACGGCTTTGTTGAATCAACTCTTGCACTAACACTTCAGTAATTTGTCTACCTTGCGATCGATTATCCCAAGTGAAAGACACATACAACAGAGAAGGGGTTCGACTATTGTCCCGAATTGAAGCCTCTTTCTGTAATTCCCTAGGGTTAATCTGAATTTTGGGATGATCCGCAACCGTTTCTAAGACCTCACCGGTTAAGAGCAACTCTTCAGCATTTTCTTTAAGTTGTTGGCTTTGGGCCTGGATAGAGGTTCCGGTTTCCGAAATCGTTACTGGAGGCGTAGTAATTCGCAAAACCGCTTGGAATTTATAACTGGGAAGACCTTGGGGTTCTTGAAGCACTGCAAATCCTCCACCCCCAAGTGCCCCTACCATCAGGCCAATGGGAATTGCTAACCAATATTTTTCAAAGGCAAGTTTATATTTTTTGATCAGGGGTGAAGTCATGGTTATATCCAGGCTACTTACAAAGAAATTCCCTTATGTCTACTTTAACTTAGACCCAGTTGAATGAACAACGGACAAAACCATGACTACAGTTAGCTAGGCAAAAGTTGGGATATGACTCTACCCATTAGTAATGAATTGGGGTTCGATATAGGGTTTGGAAATATTGACTTGGAATAATATCCGCAGTCCCAAGCGTTCAAACCAGGGCACTCCTAAACCCCATTTCATTTTCACTATAAAGTAATATTCCAGGAGTTCTTTGGCCCAAACGACCCAATGGCCTTTAAGAGCATAGGAGTTTTGGCGCTCTCCCAAACTCGGATCGGGTAATACCGGAATGGCCACATACACAATGCCTGTATCTCCATATTCGGCTAAACAAACGGATTCTAGGGTGGGGCGCTGGAAGGGGGCTGAAATGGCTCCACTGGCGACACCAATATTATGGGCCACAGCTACGGCCATTGCTTCGGTCATGGCTCCACTTTTGGGTAAACCGATGGGAATGGGGGTTCGATCGGGTTGGTCGAGAGCAACGGTTACTCCTAGGGCATAGACGGAGGGAAAGTCCCGATGCCGATAGGTGGGGGTTACGGGAATAAAGCCTTTGGCGTTGGCAAGGTCTGGGAGTTGTTGCAGGTATGTGGCTCCCCGGAAGGCGGGTAATATCATGGAGTAGCTGAAGGGGAGTTGTTCACCGGTTTTCAGGGTAACGGTGTCTGGGCTAATGTGGGTAATTTCGGCATTGGTAATGGTTTGGATGCCCCGTTCTTGTAGCAGTTCGCTGGTGTATTCTTGGGAGTTTTTGACATTATTTACGCCGAGGTGGCCGATGTAGGGTTCTGGGGTGACATAGGTGAGGGTGACTTGATCGCGTAATCCTCGACGGCGTAATTCCCAATCTGCCATGAGGAGGAATTCGTAAGCGGGGCCAAAACAGCCCGCTCCGGCCATGGCTCCCACGACCATGGGGCCGGGGTTTTCCAGATATTTTAACCAGGCTTCTCGCGCATGTATGGCGTGATCGGGGGTACAAACGGATTGGGTGTAACCGCCATGGGGGCCGAGGCCAGAGATTGCGTCAAAGGCGAAGGAGGCTCCAGTGGCGATCGCTACATAATCATAGTCAACGGTTTGCCCGCCTTCTACGGTAATGGTTTGGGTATGGGGGTTGAGATCCGTGACTTTGTGGTTAATCCATTCAATGCCTAAGCGTTTCAGATGGGGTTCGAGATCGATTTGAATGGACTCTAGAGAAGCCATATCGAGGGCGACTCGGATTAATCCAGGGATAAAGGTAAAGTGGGAGTGATCGCTAATGAGGGTGATGCGATCGCTCTTGGGTAGTAAGCTGCGTAATTCATGTACTGCGGGCAGCCCACCTAAACCTGCACCAATTACCACAACGTCTGTCATCTTTTTTTCTCCAAAGCTTGCTTGTGTACTGACCTCGCCCTAACCAGAGACGAGTTGATAAATGTTTAGTTATTAATATAACTATATAGCGATATTATTAAAAAAGCAAGATTTTCTAATCATGTCCGCTTGCAGAAAATCCCCCTACTTGGAAAGCAGGCTGTAAACAGCCCCCCTTTTTGAAGGGGGGTTGGGGGGATGGAGATGCAGGAAATACAGCTTTCTGGCTGTATCTTCTTTTTTATCTCCTTGTCGATATGGGCGGAGAGAGACTCGAACTCTCATACCCGAAGGTGCCACATTTTGAGTGTGGTGCGTCTACCAATTTCGCCATCCGCCCTTGTGGATAGCTCGATCATTATAACCTATTTTCAGATTTTGCAACAGGTTTTGATAATCTTGGCTTCTTCCCCATCGATCCACTTCCCGTGCCCGGAGAACGGGAACGGGGTGGGTAAGTTCTGAACTTTGGGCTTCTTTGAGCAGTTGACCGAGTTGGCTCTCATCAATGCGATCGTAGGCACGGGCTTGGTCAATAAAGGCATCTAGGTTAAGTTGGGGAGCCAGAGAGGGCGATCCCCCGGCGAGTTTCATGAGGACGGACATGACGACTCTGGGATTTTGGCTGACGAGGAGGGCGGAGCGATCGCAGGAAAACTCAGCACACCTCACCCATTCCATTAACTGGCTCTGTAGTTGTTGAGCGACTACGGTTCCCCAGGTGGGGACTAAACTAGCTCCGAGTACCATCAGGTTGGCTAAGGTCAGATATACCCCATGGTCGCATTTGAGGTGGCCTAATTCATGGGCAATCACGGCTTGAATTTCTTCGGGATTAAGCAGTTCGATCAAAGAGGTATGAACCACCATAAACGGTTGTCGTCCCCGCATGGCGAAGGTATAGGCGTTGGGAACCGGATGCTGTTTAATGTAGAGTTGGGGGGGTTCTAGGTCTAAGATCTGACAGGCTTCTAGGAGCAACTGGTGTAAATGGGGCAGTTGGCGATCGCTCACCAAAATACTAGAGGCAATATTATCCAAATAGAAATATTTTTCTCCCACGGGAGCGAGCAAATTCCGGATCGCCATATCGAGTCCCGGTAATTGCTTGAGCGCTTGCGTCGCTTCCCGATCCAGGGGATGACGGAAATGATCGGCTTTAAGACCCCTAAAAATCAGTTTTGATAGTTCCATAGAACACTTCAACTTTCACGATTTGGGCAATGAACTGAATCAACACTCTCAATTCCCAACTGATTGTAGCAACAATTGCCAAAAGCGGGTTGAATATTCAACCCGCTTTTGGATGTTTAACTTGTTGATGATTACCTGATGAAGCGTCATCCAGGCATTAGTTAGAATCCGTTTTAGAGCGACGATCAACTCTAACCTCCATAGTCTGATTCCACTTGACCTAAGATCTAGGCAGTTTCCAGCCAATCAAAGATTTGATCGAGCTGCTCTAAAGTCACTAAGCCATATTGCCACAAGACCATGGGTAAGGGGCCGGGATCGTGTTCGCACTGTCTCATCGCTAAGGAGATCGAAGAAGAAGAGATAGATAACTCGTCTTGTAAAAACCGAATTAATTGGGCGTAGCTTCCGGGGGACATAATCAAATTTTTCACCTCATTATCTTAAAAACTTATTTTGAAATCAGGATTTGTTAATTGGGGGGTGGGGGAGTCAGTTTATATTCTGTCCCCGTCATCTAAGCATAATTCAAGGGCTTTAATTCAGGATGTGATCGTCTACCCTCATGCAAGAGGATCTCGATCACAATCTGACCCAAAGTTAAGGGTCTGATGAGCAGGATATAAAGTTCCAGGAGATCTCGATCGTCTGCGATCGCCGGTTTACCCATTTTCCCAGATATTGGGGTTGGGTTGATGGCTTTATTACGCTTCAAGTTTTTCAGACTATCAAAACTTTAAGGTTTTGTAAAGGCTTGTACAGATTTTTAATCGATTTTGTTAATGGGGATCAACTCTGAGCCATAGAGATTGGAAGATAAACCCGTAAAAACCCTTGACCAGCAAGAGATCCAGCCCTTAAGTAACCATCTATGGATTAGGGAGAATCTAAAAACTCAATCTCCAGGCGATCGCCCACTTGTAGGCCTAATTCTTCGGCACGTCCAGAGCGTAACTCAATCACTTGATTTACCGGTTCATTCGGGCCATAAACGGGACAAGAGGGAGTGGTACAAGGAGGAACCGAAGCGGCTAAAGCCTTCACTTCTCCATCGAGCAAAAAGATCATATCTAAGGGAACCGGGACATTTTTCATCCAAAATGTCAGGATTCTAGGAGAACTAAAGGGAAATAACATCCCCCGATTATCGGGTAATTGGGGTCGATACATTAATCCTAAAGCCTGTTGCTCAGGGGTACGAGCCACTTCTAGATCGATCGTTTCTCCAGAAATTGCCACTTGTGCAGACACTTCTAACTGCTGTCCCTTGGGGTTTTCCTCAGAGATGGGATCGACAGCAACAGGGGGAGGAGTCGATCCGGCACATCCGATCGCCCCCAGACTCAACCACAAACACAATCCTAATACAGCCCAATTACCCCTCTTTTGAAGTACGTTTAGATCCCCCCAACCCCCCTTAAAAAAGGGGGGCAGTGAAAGTCCCCTTAAAAAAGGGGGATATAGGGGGATCGAGAGATGCCGGGAGGAAAAATTTTTAACCGTGTTCTTCTTCACCATGTCAAGGTTCCCGTAAAACATAGCCGACTCCGCGCACCGTCTGAATGAGACGCTTTTCACCCTCATGTTCAATTTTCAGTCGCAAGTAACGGATATAGACCTCAATCACATTGGATTCTCCCATAAAGTCATAGCCCCAAACCTGTTCTAAGATCTGTTCGCGGGTTAACACATCGCGGGGATGTTCCATCAAACACTTGAGCAGTTCAAACTCCTTCATCGTTAACTCGATCGCCCGTCCATCGCGAAAGGCCTTGCGAGTACCGAGATCCAAAATCAGGTCACTAAAGCGCAACTGTTCGTTATTTTCCGTATTGCTTTTCAGATACAGTCGCAAGCGTTCTAAAAATTCTTCTGGTCGATAGGGTTTAATAAAATAATCATCTGCTCCGGACTCTAGACAAGCGACCCGGTCTTCTACCGTATCTTTGGCCATTAACATTAAAATCGGGGCCACAATGCCCTGTCCCCTCATTTTTTCACAAACACTTAACCCCGAATCGCCCACTAACATGCGATCGATAATAATTAAATCAGGTTTAATCCGATCCGCTTGAGTCAGAGAAAGTTTCGGATCGCTGGCCAAAACTGGATCGTAACCCGATTCTTGTAAGTCCAGACTCATTTTTTCAGCTAAGTTTGTATCACTCTCAATCACCAGGATACAAGGGTGAGACTCAAGGACAACGGTGTTCATAAGATTCGAGTTGACCCGGTAAGGATTCCTAGGTTATCAGGGATTTGAGCAGCGTTTCAGAAGCTTGCGCGATCGCCGTCTGAGCCAAAAGCCAATCCCACTGAGAAATAATATCCCCATCATACCTGCTAGGGGATTTCGATCAATACCAGTCACCCAAGGGGGAACGCTTTGGGTATACTCAATCAACTGACCCACGTTAATCACATAAAAGGTCGCTACTAACCCCGTATGCAAACCAATAGATAATCCTAACCGTCCATAGGTTGCATATTTCCCCCAAACTAGGGTGACACCCAAAAGCACCAAACCCGGAAACTGAACCCAGGTTCGCACAATTTCCCCTAGAGGTTTAATAAAGTGCAGCACGGCAAAGATCAAGGCGTTGATCCAAGCGCTACGGTTCGGGGAATAGTCCCGTTGTAGTTCACTCAGGAACCATCCGCGAAAAAACAGCTCTTCTGCACAACCGACTCCGAAACCCACCAGGGCTGCTTCTAGAATGACTAGGGTAATCGATGCCGGTAAGGGTTTCCAACTCACCCAACCCATTAGCTCTTGTAGGGTAAACAACCCGAAAAGACAGGCAACAGCAATACACAAACCCGCTAAAAACTCTAAGCGGTTGGCTTGGGTTAACCGCACCCCATAATATTTGAAGAGATGGGGAATCCGGTCAACCCAGCGAGACCAGATATACACCAGCAACAGGAACTCGATATACAATATCCCCATCGCCAAAATACTCTGCCAGTTGGGATCGGGAACCCAGAGATAAATGGGCCAGGCAATAGGTAACCAAACACACAAAAGCACCACCAAAAAGAGGAGGATTCTTTGAACGGCTGACGCTTTTTGTATGTTCCTCATTGGTTTGAGGGTTTACTCATCTGGCTCAATGGTACTGGTGAGTCCGTTATTATTCAGGGTTTCACAGTAAAATTCAGCATGTTCTTGAGCGCAGGTAATCACTAGGGCTAGGCCACTATTGTGAGCTTCCATCATAATACTGACGGCCTGGGGCTGAGTTAAGCTCGATACCGTTTTTAGGAGGGTTTCGACGACATATTCCATGCTGTTGAACTCGTCATTATGGAGAAGCACCCGATAACGAGGGGCAATTTTGCGAGTTGTTGACGGTTTTTGAATGGTTTCCACAGACATAGCTTTATACCTCTGGGTAATGGGTCAAAGGAAAGCATTTGTATTTGAGCGATTAAATGCTAAGAACTCTGATTGGCTTGATACAGCGCTCTTTTGTATACGTGACATACTCCCACACTAAGCTGACGCTATAGTGTGGGCTTCTCGCTTCACAGCCCCGCCATTGCGTCGGGCTCCACGAGCTTTAAGGACGGAATGCCCTGCCGCCCTATTTTTTATGTTTATTGCGGCATTCAAGTCACGGTCTATGACGATACCGCAATGTGAGCAAGAATGAGTTCTGATAGATAATTCTTTAGGGACTTTTTCACCACAATTCGAGCAGTCTTGGCTAGTATTTTTGGGGTTCACAGCTATAGTTTTTTGCCCAGCATTCTCAGCTTTGACAGTTAAAATAGTTAAGAATTGTCCCCATCCAGCATCATTAATCGACTTGCTCAATTTAGTTTTCGCCAGCCCTTTAATATTTAAGTTTTCGTGGGCCACAACATCCGCTTTGGATAATAATTCATTAGCTGTTTTGAAATGAAAATCTTTGCGCTTGTCGGCAACTTTTTTATGTTGCTTTGCCACAGATTTCACAGATTTTAAGCATCTTTTGCTGCCTTTTTTCTTACGGGATAAACGTTTTTGTAGAGTCTTTAACCGCTTCTGAGACTTTCGATAATATTGAGGAATTGGAACCGATTCTCCATCACTCGTTACCAAGAAGTCTTTCAGCCCCATGTCGATACCTAGGGTATTTTCTAGGATTGGTTCAACATCACAAGTTAAGACTGGAACTGATTTATCCTCCAACGACAAGGTTACATAATAGCCATCTGCTTTACGGCTAATAGTGACGGTTTTAATTTGAAAACCTTCTGGCAACGGTCGATGTTTAATTAACTTTACTTTACCTATTTTGGGTAAAGTAATTTTATTTCCTTCTATGCAATCTTGCTTGATTTGAGGATAAGTAAAACTATGATAACGACCTTTTCCCTTGAACCTTGGCTTCCCTAATTTCTGCCCATTTTTATCCGTTTTCAACCATCTATCGAAGCCAAGCTTTACCCGTTTAATACAATCTTGCAATACTTGAGAATGAACTAACTTGTACTCAGGAAATTTATCTTTGGTATTTACCAAATCCTTTTTTTGAGAATAATAGTCTGGATTATCTCTAAGTTGAGGAATTGGTATTATTAACGGGCAAGCATTTACCGGACAGCAGTTTTCTTCCCACCATGAGAACCGCTCACCCAAGCGATAGTTGTACTGCCGACGCAATAAATCCAGCCACAATTCTATTACTGCGACTTGTTCTTTATTGGGTCTAAGCTTGTACTGGTAAGCGGTTCGCATATCTACTTTAACTTGGTGTATGCTTTTATTGTAGCACCAATTTTCAAAAATGACAACTATTATGCAATTAGAGTAATATTGTTAATTAAGTAGGCATCGAGCCTACTTAATTAACCGCCAATTCATCTCACGCCAAATCACAGATTATGGCGTGAGGCTTCTCGGCGATCTAGCTAAAGTGGAATTATAGCATCCCCTGTCGAGATCTGTGAATTTTTGTTAAATTGATCGACGACGAGTATACTCAGAATCTATACCCATAACGGATAATTGATGATTGGTTAATCTTCGACCATGGAGAACCGGGACAATATCCAACCGTATCAAATTGTATATTTAGAAGTTAGAGGCGATCGCCTCTATAGTGAAGTGATTCAGATTGTTACCCCTAGGGGTTTGGCTTGGGTGCGCCCTTTACTTTTGGTAACATCTGCCGAGGATTATAGCCCTCTGTCAACGGATCTGCCCATTTATTATGATTTACGTCAAGGCCCAGATTTATTATGGCCGCTCGATGCTTTTCATCCAGCCTTAGACACCGATGTGATTCCTATCATTACCCAGTTAGGAACAATGCCCCCCGGTAACGCTAAGGGGAGTGAACAGCATCAGCAGTTACGATCTTTTATCGATCGCCTATGGAATCTTAATCAGAACCCTAGGGATTAGAAACCAATTGAATACGCCCTTCATCCATTTCGGTCATCAGCAATTCTAGGGCTTCATAATCCACATCGGAAATATGGCCTAAGCGGGTTAATTCTGCGTTAATGGCATTTTCCAATTCGGGGGTGAGCCGTTTTAAGTAGAGGATCTGCTCTACTAACCGACGGATTAAACTGGTGGGCATCATAATTGAACCTCACTTTCTTGATATACCTATAGTTAACTGTCAATTTCTAGGCTCAGATGTGATCGAATTAGCGAAATTGAAGTGACATAGATCACTCAAGAGCGGGGATCGCGGGAGGATCGAGACTTGGGCTGATGGATTCGATCGATTGGTTAAAGTAATGATACCGATAAGAAGGGCGGGAGAAACGATCGTAGAGAATCGGGATCGATATTTAATTGTTGTAGTTTCTGGCGTAGCTGTTGTAAATCCAATTCGGCGCGATCGCCCTGGGTCGAACATCAAAGACAGGGGAAAGGTTGCTACGGTATGCTAGAGGTTTGTACGATCGCCCATTGGAAACACAGGTAACACGAGAGGTGAAATTATGGTTATTGCCATCGATCAATTACTGACCCCCGATATCCATAAACCCGCTCGCTATATTGGTAAGGAATTAGGGGCAGCGTATAAATCCTGGTCAGACACATCTGTGCATTGGGTGTTGAGCTATCCAGAATTGTATGAATTAGGCTCATCGAATCTGGGGCATCAAATTCTATACAACATTATTAATACCCAGCCGCGTCAACTGTGCGATCGCACCTATTTACCCGGCCCAGATATGAGCGCTAAACTGCGGGAAACCCAAACTCCCCTATTTGCCCTTGAATCCCGCCGCCCTCTGCAAGACTTTGATATCATTGGCTTTAGTCTCAGCTACGAACTTGGCGCTACCAATATCCTAGAAATGCTCGATCTTGCCGGTATTCCCCTCACCTGGGAAGAGCGCCAAGAGGGAAACTTTCCCCTCATTTTTGCCGGTGGACAAACGGCTACCTCCAACCCCGAACCCTACGCCCAATTCTTTGATTTTATGGCTCTTGGAGATGGGGAGGAATTGCTGCCAGAAATTGGCTTAATTGTGGAAGAAGGCTTAAATAATAACTTAAGTCGTGGGGATTTACTCTTGGATTTGGCCCAAATTCCTGGAGTCTATGTACCTCAATTTTATCAACCCACGGCAGATGGCCCTGTAGTTCCCCTGCGTGACGATGTGCCCGATCGCATTTTACGCCGAACAGCGCCCCCCATGCCCGCCTATTCCGTCGCCCTTGTGCCCTATATTGAAACCATCCACGACCGTTTAACCCTGGAAATTCGGCGCGGATGCACCAGAGGATGCCGGTTTTGCCAGCCAGGAATGCTCACCCGTCCAGCGCGGGATGTGGCTCCCGATGATGCGATTGAGGCGATCGCCGACGGCATTCAAGCCACCGGTTATAATGAAATCTCCCTGCTCTCCCTCAGTTGCTCCGACTATCTCGCCCTTCCTGCCGTCGGCTTAGAACTCAGAAACCGACTTCAAGACAAAAAAATCGCCCTCTCCCTCCCCAGTCAACGGGTAGACCGGTTTGATGAAAACATTGGTAACATTGTCGGGGGCACGCGCAAAAGTTCCCTCACCTTTGCCCCCGAAGCCGGAACCCAACGGATGCGCGACATTATTAACAAAGGCTTAACCAATGAAGAACTCCTGCGCGGCGTAAAAAGTGCCTACGATCAAGGATGGGATCGAGTCAAACTTTACTTTATGATTGGCTTACCCGGAGAAACCGATGCAGATGTGTTAGGCATTGCCGAAACCGTCCATTGGCTCCAGCAAGAATGCTATACTCGCGGTCGAAAGCGCCTAGGCGTTACCCTCACCATCTCCAACTTTACCCCCAAACCCCATACCCCCTTTCAATGGCATAGCGTATCTACAGCAGAATTTGAGCGCAAGCAGGAACTCCTTCGGGAACAATTTCGGCAGATGCGGGGAGTCAAGGCCAACTTTACCGATATTCGATTATCGGCCATGGAAGACTTCCTTTCAAGAGGCGATCGCCAACTCGGCCCCGTTATCCTCCAAGCCTGGAAGCGCGGCGCAGGCATGGATGCCTGGTGGGAGAGCCTCCATACCGCCTATAATGCTTGGGAACAAGCCATTGACGAAGCCGGACTCACCTGGAAATACCGGCAAATTACCGAAGGAACCTGGCACGCCATTCCCGATCATCTTTCTGAAAATACCTCACCTCGACTCCGCTCGGTGACCTCATCTGAGTCTCTTTCGGTGACCTCATCTGAGTCCCTTATAGATCAACCCCTCCCCTGGGATCACATCGACACCGGAATCAGCAAAACCTGGCTCAAAGAAGACCTTAAACGCGCCCTCCAAGAAACCACCGTCCCCGACTGCTCCTTTGACACTTGTTCCCACTGCGGAGTCTGTGGAACCGACTTCGGCCATAACATCATCGTCACCCCGCCCCCCATTCCCAAACTAGAAACTCACGACAACACCAAAGTCCAACCTGTCCAACGCCTGCGAGTCAAATGGGGCAAACAAGACGAAATGGCCCAAATTAGTCACCTAGACTGGCTGCGACTCCTCGACCGGGCAGTTCGTCGCGCTGCCTTACCCGTTGCCTATAGTGGAGGATATCATCCCGGCCCCCGGATCATGGTTGCCAGCGCCCTCTCATTAGGCATCACCAGCAGTGGCGAATTAGTCGATTTTGAACTCACCCAGCCCGTCCCACCAGAAGAATTTTTACAACGTCTTCGCGCCCAACTGCCCGCCGAATGTCCCCTTTACGAAGCCAAAGAAGTCCCCTTAAAAGGGAAAAGCAGCGCCAAATTATTAGAGCGGGCAGAATACCAAATTACCCTAGAGTGTTCCCAGTCCGTGACTTCCCAAGACTGGCAAGACTGGATTCAGACCATTTTAGACCGTCAGGAAATCATCAAGGAAGGCCAGACCAAATCCGGGAAACCCAAACGGGTTAACCTGCGAGAGCAGTTATTTGAATTAGAATTAGAATCGTTTTCTGCTGACGGTTTAGCCCATATTCGTTATCTCGGCAGTTGCCGCAATGACGGAACCCTATTGCGTCCAACAGATGTGGTTTATCTGTTTGAATTAATTAATTCTCATGCAGTGGAATTTTCTGTGCGCCATACTCACCGAAAGCAATTGATTTTATCCGATGAGTAATATAGCGCTTTGCGCTGTATCTTCTGGCATCGAGGCTAGGGCATAATGTCATACGTCTATTGCGGAGAGAGAAAACATTACCTGTGTTCTCACGCTAGATCGCCGAGATTTTTCTATAATTCGTCCACGACATTGTGAGTATTTCGAGATTTTGCCGGATTGAATTGATGGGTAGGGGCGGGTTAAACCCAAATCTAGAATACCCACCGATAACTTTGTGAACCCGCCCCCACCCCACCAATATACCCCAATTAATCATCGTTTATCGCGGGGGATGGGGCGGGTTTACCCCATTGATTTGTTGGTTTCCTAAATCTCGGTGAAACCCGCTCCTACGGTATCAATGTTAATGCCGCTTCAACAGGGAACCAACCGCGCCAACGGCTAACAGTCCCAAAAGTGCCGAAGGTTCAGGCACTTTTTGATGACAGGCAGAACTTGTCCCGGTAACGGCAGTTTCACATTCATCGGGTTTCCAACTGGTGGAAATATAGGAATATTTTTGCCCCCCACCCGGTTTATTGGCAACATCAACTTGACTGTAAAGGGTGACAGGGTTACCCAAAAAGTCGATAAAATCACCGGTGGGAGCAACGCCTTGACTGGGAACCGAACTCCAATGGGTGAAAATATCATTAGGTGCAACTTCTACTGCACTATTGAGTAAATCTGCACCATAGAATACCCCATCAGTAGAAGGATTCGTTCTCCCACTAAACCTAGCCATTTGCTCTGGGAAGAGAGCATCAAGCATATAGTTAGGATCAAGTTGAAAATCGTAATGATCGGTACCGATCAAAATCCCTCCTCCCCGTTTAGCCAGTGCGTAAACTTGATTAGCGGTAAAGTTACCCAAGGCATTATTGGGGCCAGGAAAATCAGTTTCTGGCTTATATTCAAAACTACGGATGGCTAGACTTCCATCGAGCATTAAATTCGAGTTCTGGGTATAGTACTCTTTCAAAGCGTCCTGATCTGCGGAATTAAATGGAGAAATAGGGACACGACCAGGGGCACGTAGAGTATCTAAAACCACCACATCATAGCTGTTAGAGGCTAAATGGGCTTCCAGACCTCCAGATGTTTTGTGGGAAATATACGTGGTATTAAAGACATCTCCACCGCCAAAAGCATCTAGAAAAGTGGGAATTTCTTCACGAATTTCATCTCGGAGTTGACCCAAATGAGACTCTGTTGTATCCCACCACAAGACGGAAAACTGAGCAGCATTGGCTTTCGAGTCCAGGTTCAAACCGCTCCAACAGAGAACCACAGACGTTACTCCAAGAGCAACGCGCTTAACGGTGCGAGCAACTCCATTAATCCCAGATTGGTTCGTTAACATGGATTTATTCTCCTAATCGTTTTCAGTTCCAGAGCGGGAGACTCTATCCGTAAAATCCCTCTCTGGATGGACATAGGAGGCTGTTAAGGTTGCGTTTCTGGGTAATTTCCCGTCCGGATTTTCCCAGAAATTTATTATCCCTCCTATAAGTTAGTCAGTTTTTTTGGGGCGATTTTATGCAAATTCGCGGATATTGTAATAATTGTTTACAAAAATGAGGGGCGATCGGCCCTTGTTAAGCGCATCTTTATGGAGAATAGGGCATAACCCATTTTTAATTGATAGGCCTATGGTTCAACTGCAATCCGAACAAGTCAAGTGTCCATCCTCGGATCAGCGTATTGTCCATTCTGGGATTACTTGGGAGCAATTCAAACTCCTTCAGTCTGGATTTGGCGATCGCCGCAATCTGCGACTTTTTTACTACCAAAATACCGTAGAAATTCTCATGCCGGGACGAGAACACGAATTTTTCAGTCGCTTAATTGGATTTCTGATTGGGTTATTTTGCCTGGAAATGGGCATCGAATTTGAACCCCTTGGCTCGACGACACAGGAGCGCGAAGGTACAGTTTCCGCAGAACCAGACGAGTCTTATTGTTTCGGTACATCTAAGCCTAGCCCGGATTTAGTCATCGAAGTCATCTTTACCAGTGGCAGCCCCAACAAACTGCAACGCTACCACCTCCTAGGTATTCCAGAAGTATGGTTTTGGGAAGATGGTGTATTTAGCCTCTATCGACTGCAAGGGGAAAATTACAGTCAAAGTTCCCGCAGTGCAATCCCAGAACTGATCGACTTGGATATAGAACTGCTCACTCGCTGCGTGTTGATGGCACAAACGTCACGCTTAGAAGCCGCCAATGAGTTTCGCAGATCGATTAAAAAATGAAGCCAATGCATTGATCCGTAGGGGCGGGTTTTGCCCAAATTTACAACACCCACCGATAACTTCTGTGAACCCGCCCCTACAACCATGTAATTATTCATTACCCGTAGGGGCGGGTTTTACCCAAATCTACAACACCTACCGATAACGATGTACCCCTTCAGCAGATCAAAGTGCTATATCATGGTTATAATCCATCGGAGTTCTAAGGAAATTCATCCTCTCACCCTATGAAAACGACTGAATACTTTGACTCGGTGAGAAAGCGTCCAGACCGTTCGTTTATTAAGGACGAGTGGATTCTATATGTAATAGAGAACCCTGAACGGACTCAAGTACAATCAGATGGTAGAGTTAGGCGATGGGCACAAATTACAGAAGCTCAAGGACGATACCTGCGCGTCGTTTTATTACCCGATGAAGAAACGGTTCATAATGCATTTTTCGATCGGAGGTTCAAGCCGTGAAAATCCAATACTTCCCAGATACAGATACCTTATATCTAGAATTCAACGCCTCTAACATCGTCGATACTCAAGAGCTTGACGAGACAACTTTGTTGGAATTTGACGATCGCGGGAATATTTGTGCGATCACCTTAGAACATGCAAGCGAGAGAACTGATGTCACTCATCTGATCGCCGAAGGAATTGCAGCTTAATTGATGATGAATGGGAAAAAAATAAACCCGTAGGGGCGGGTTTTACCCAAATCTACAACACCTACCGATAACTTACCTAAACCCGCCCCCACCCCACCAATACACCCAAATTAATCATCGTTTATCGCGGGAGATCGGGCGGGTTTACCACATCGATTTGTCGGTTGCCCAGATCTCGGTGAACCCGCCCCTACGACTATGCAATTATCCCCCCATCCCCCTATCTCCCCATTCCCCCATCCCCACAGATCGGTGATAATAGAACTTAACCTGAAATTATAAGAAGACTTCACCTATGGCCACTGCTGCACCTGCAAAAACCGAGTATGAAGCGATTATTGGTTTGGAAACTCATTGTCAGTTGAGTACCCAAACCAAGATTTTCTCCTATTCTTCCACAGCCTTTGGTGCAACACCGAACACGAATATCGATCCCATTTGCTTGGGGTTACCGGGGGTGTTGCCGGTTTTGAATCAGAAGGTTTTGGAATATGCGGTGAAAGCGGGTTTAGCCCTGAACTGCACGATCGCCAAATACAGTAAGTTCGATCGCAAACAGTATTTTTATCCCGATCTGCCCAAAAATTATCAGATTTCTCAATATGACCTGCCTATTGCCGAACATGGATGGCTGGAAATTGAGTTATCCGATAAAGATGGGAAAGCGAAACGGAAAAAAATTGGCATTACCCGCTTACATATGGAAGAGGATGCGGGAAAATTAGTCCACGGAGGGAGCGATCGCCTTTCCGGTTCCACCTTCTCCCTGGTAGACTACAATCGCGCAGGCGTTCCTCTGATTGAAATTGTCTCGGAACCCGACTTGCGCTCTGGCGAAGAAGCGGCCGAATATGCCCAAGAATTGCGCCGCATCGTCCGCTATCTGGGCGTTAGCGATGGCAACATGCAAGAAGGATCATTGCGCTGTGATGTGAATATTTCCGTGCGTCCCGTTGGGCAAAAAGAGTTTGGCGTGAAGGTGGAAATTAAGAATATGAACTCCTTTAGCGCCATTCAAAAGGCCATTGATTACGAAATTGAACGGCAAATTGAAGCCATTGAAGCGGGAGAACCCATTTTTCAAGAAACCCGCTTGTGGGAAGAAGGAGCGCAACGCACGGTGAGTATGCGGAGTAAGGAAGGATCGAGCGACTATCGTTATTTTCCCGAACCCGACTTACCCCCCATTGAGGTTTCTGCGGATCGACTCTCGGAATGGACGGGAGAATTACCCGAATTACCAGCTCAAAAACGCGATCGCTATGAAAGCGAGTTAGGCTTATCCTCCTATGATGCTCGCGTGATTACTGATGATAGCAGCGTTGCCACCTTTTTCGAGGCCACCCTCGCGGCTGGAGGAACCGCCAAACTTGCCGCCAACTGGATTATGGGCGATATTGCCGCTTATCTCAATGCCGAGAAAGTGAAAATCACTGAAATTGCCCTCACTCCAGAAGCCTTAGCCGAGTTGATCCAGCTCATTGAAGCCAAAACCATTAGCTCCAAAATTGCCAAGGATCTGCTCCCGGAACTCCTCACTAAAGGCGGATCGCCGAAAACATTAGTCGAGAGTAAGGGGTTAACCCAGATTTCCGATCCCGAAACCCTCAACGCCATGATTGCCGAAGTTCTAGCCGCTCATCCCAAGGAACTGGAACAGTATCGCAAGGGTAAAACCAAGCTCAAAGGCTTCTTTGTCGGACAAATGATGAAGAAAACAGGGGGGCGAGCCGATCCCAAGTTAACCAACCAACTGTTAGCCAAACAGTTAGACGGTTAATTAGACGGGTGAACTTCATCATTGCTTCACATTAGTGCCCAGATCTCCGATCCGTAGTCTTTTCAGTAGTCACACTGAGGGTTTAACCCAAATTCAGCTCTTTTGCCAAAAAATCGGCGGTATTCCCCCAGATTACCCTGAAGTTGACTTCAAAAATTAATTCATCTCCTAGGGAGTGTACGGGAGACAACTAGAAAAAATACGGAATTTGGGCACAAAAATGGGGTCTAAAACACCCCATTTTTTTCATCAAAACATTACAAAAAGGGGTTACACCCCACACCCCTATTATGTAATAATATGGTAAGTAGATGCACCCTGATGGTAGGGAGAGTCCTATGGCTCTCCTTATTTTTTTTGCCCTCAGACACAGAGACGGCCCATTACCGATGACCGAGCAAAGTGCTGTCAGGCTGTTGACGACGACGAAACTCACTAGGAGTCAAGCGCATGGGGTTTTCCGGATTCCAAATGCCCAAACCCAGGGTTCTTGCCCTTTGCTCGGCATACTGGAGACGCTGGCTATATTGGGTATTGGGAAACCATTGTTGGGCTAAAACATACCCTTCTTTAACCAATTCTTCGTTAATCAACTCCCCATCATGCCAGATATAGCCCAAGATACGCCCATAGCGGTCTTCAGTTTCTCGATCCAATTCCAGGATAACGGCTTGTTGATGAAGACGGTTTTCTAGATACTGTTGAACTTCCCTGCCCCAGGGTTTCTGCTCTTCAGATGGGGCAGTAATACCAATGAGTCTGATGGTTTCCGAGGTAGAGCGATCGCCGATTACCTCTAGGGTATTGCCACTAACAATTCTCTCCACCGTCACCGTTTTGCCCACCGGAGGAGAAGATGGACAGCCCGCCAAACCTAGACTCAAGCTCACCCAAGCCAGGGTTTTCCATGCACGATTCCAGCCGGATTTATATTTAATCATCCTCTAAAGGTAAGCCAATTTCCACTTTCCCTTTACCAAAATAGCGCCCAAATTGCAGTTCATACACTTCATCTTCATCCTGGGTTTCCACTTCTAAATCGGATCGGGCATAACTGACACACAGCAGGGCATAACCTTGTTGTTGCAAGTCGGGGGAGAGTCCCATGGCTTCCGGTTGGTAGACTTCTCCAGACAGGATACGCACCGCGCAGGTGGTACAAGCCCCATTACGACAGGAAAAGGGCAGTTCTGCCCCTTGAGTTTCGCAATTTTGTAGAATATAGCGGTCGTCGGGAACTTGCAGGGTATGGTGTTGGTTGGTGTGGCGATTATGGATTTTAATCGTGTACGTCTGGGTCATGGTTACGGTTGAAAGCTTCATCTAACATTTTCCCATGAATGGATCGTGCCACCGATCATTTATCATGAGAGCTAGGAAGAGAAAACTTAAAATAGCTCATGAATGTGACTCAACACCGGCAACAGCTTACGGCTCTGCACAATAAGGGGTATTTTAATTATGGGGGTCAAGGGCCGCTGCCGGAAGCTGCACTAGAAGCCATTTTTAACTCCTATCGCCACATTCAAAATCTAGGGCCATTTTCCCATGGGGTGGGGGATTGGGTGGCTCAAGAATTGCAGGCAACCAGGGAAGTCATCGCGGCTGAAGTTCAGGTTCCCTCTAGTAGTATTACCCTCACAGAAAATGTGTCCATGGGATGTAATATTGCCCTGTGGGGAATTCCCTGGAAAGCGGGAGATCATATTCTATTGAGTGATTGCGAGCATCCGGGAATTATTGCCGCAGCTCAAGAAATTGGCCGTCGGTTTGGGGTTTCGCTCTCTACTTGTCCGGTTTTGGAAACGCTGAATGAAGGGAACCCGGTAGAGGCGATCGCCAGTCGAGTCCAACCTAACACTAAACTGGTGATTATCAGCCATCTGCTTTGGAATACGGGCCAAGTGTTGCCACAAAAGGAAATTGTCGAGCAAGTGCGATCGCAAAATCCAGACACTCAAATCTTAGTCGATGCCGCCCAATCTGTCGGCTCTTTACCCCTGAATTTAACCGATGATGGGGTTGATTTTTATGCCTTTACCGGTCATAAATGGTGGTGTGGCCCGGAAGGATTAGGCGGTTTATATGTGCGTCCTGAAGCCTTAGAAACCCTCAATCCCACCTATATCGGTTGGCGTGGCATTCTCACCACCACCACCGCACAACCCAAGGGATGGAAAGCCGACAGCCGACGCTATGAGGTGGCTACATCTGCCTATCCCCTACTCGCAGGACTGCGCGAGGCCATTTCCTTTCATCAATCCTGGGGCACTGCCCAACAGCGATACGATCAAATCTGTAAACTCAGTGCTATACTCTGGGACAAGTTGGGACAAGTTCCCCAAGTGCATCGACTGCGAACCACGCCACCCGAATCTGGTTTAGTTTCCTTCCAACTCGAAAGCGGTCAACACGAGCAACTTGTCAGTGCTTTAGAAGCTGAAAACCTGATGGTGAGAACGATCCTAAATCCCAACTGTGTCCGGGCTTGTGTTCACTATTTTACCGAAGTTGGGGAAATTGAGGGATTGGTGGAGGCGATCGGGCATTTTTGTAAATTAACTGTATAAATCAACCTAGTAACACCTCCACTCTCATATTTTGCAACAGCAAGAGTTAAGGAAAAATCGATTTTCTAATCTATGAAACTAGCGTACATTACCAGTTATGACGTATTCAATAGCTCAAGCTGGCCACCCCAAAACAGAGGACTATTTGGCGCAGGATCTACTATAGCTAAATACATGGAATCTGAATCTGTTTCCATTGACTATTTAGGCCCTTTGCAACGCAGCAAATCTCTAATTACGAGAGTGAAGTGGTTGGCATATCGTCATTTGTTCAAGAAAAATTATTATAGCTGGGCAGAACCCTTTGTGTATAGAGATTACGCTCGGCAAATTTCTCAAAAATTATCTCACTCTGATGCCGATCTGGTTCTCTGTCCAGAAAATGCTATGCTAATTGCTGGTCTTCAGGCCAATAGACCTTTAGTTTTGTGGACAGATGCGCCTTTAGGAAGCTTAATTGATTACTATCCCTACTTAAGCAATTTATGCTCAGAAACTAAGAAAAAAATCTACGCTTTAGAAAAAGCAGCCCTAGAAAACTGTCAGCTTATTATTTTAGTTTCGGATTGGGCGGCTCAAGAGGCGATTAAACTGTATAATTTACAACCAGAGAAAGTAAGAGTGATTCCCCGTGGAGCCAATATTAGAGGCGATCGCACTACAGAAGAGATTCATCATCTCATAGACTCTCGACCCCAAAACCTCTGCAAGCTTCTGTTTATTGGAGTCGATTGGATACGCAAAGGAGGAAATATTGCCCTAGAAGTGACTCAAGAGTTAAATAAACAAGGGTTTCCCACCGAGTTAAGTATAGTCGGGTGTCAACCCATGAGCAAAGACCCCTTACCCAGCTTTGTCAAAGTCTATGGGTTTATAGACCGTTCCCAGCGATCGGGAGAACAAAAAATTCAAGAATTATTAGGAGCAACCCATTTTTTCATTCTCCCCACTCAAGCAGAAACTTTTGGTATTGTTTTGAGCGAAGCTAATGCTTTTGGTGTTCCCTGTTTAACTACTAATATTGGTGGTATACCCACCATTATCAAAGATGGATTGAATGGTCAGAAGTTTTCTCATCAAGCTGAAATTTCTGACTATTGCAAGTACATCACTTCTGTAATGAATAATTATGACCAATATAAGCAACTCGCCCTGTCCGCTTTTGAACAGTATCAATCCAGATTAAGCTGGTCTGTGGGTTGCCAACAAGCCAAAAAACTTTTACAGAAATTAATAACATGATGAAAATAGCATACATTACAGACTTTGATCTTGCTAGTTTTCAGCAAGGCAATTGGCCAAAAAAGCAAATCGGTCATTGGGGACATTGCTATTATATTGCTAAATCTCTGGAAACTGACTCAACCACAGTTCAGTATGCTAGTCCCCTAATCTCCAAAAAGGTTATTATTCCTAAAATTAAGAGACGTTTATATTCCACCCTATCTCAGAAAGTCTATCACTACTGGGCAGAACCTATATTTAGTCAAGACTTCGCCAAGCAAATTCATGATAAACTTTCTAGCTTTCAACCCGATATTGTTTTCACCTCAGATCCCAATCTCATCTCTTATGTGAAATGTAAACAGCCTATTGTGCTGTGGACTGATACCATATATGCAGGGTTGATTAATTTTTATCCAACCTATTTCAATGTCTGTCAAGAATCCCTGCGGCATTTGAGAACTCTGGATAGATTAGCCTTGAATAACTGTAATCTTATTATCTTAGCCTCTGAATGGGCTGCCCAAACGGTCATTGATAACTATCAAATCGATCCCTCTAAGGTTAAAGTTGTTCCTCATGGAGCAAATTTGGAGTGCGATCGGACAGTAGATGATATTAACACAATCATAAAATCCAGACCTTCAGATCGCTGCAAATTACTCTTTTTGGGAGTAGATTGGATACGCAAAGGTGGGAATGTTGCCTTGGAAGTAGTTAAATCGCTTAATCGTGCTGGACTATCGGCTGAATTAAACGTAGTTGGAGTAAAGCCAGTGTCTGAGGAACCCTTACCTGATTATGTCCATTCTGTGGGCTTTATTGATAAATCGAAACCTGAAGGATTAGCCAAGTTAAATCAGCTCTTAGCTGAATCTCACTTCCTAATTTTACCCTCACGAGCAGAATGCTTTGGTCACGTTTTTTGCGAAGCTAACTCTTTTGGTGTTCCTTGTTTAGCCACGAAAGTAGGAGGAATTCCTTCTGTGATTAGAGATAATGCCAATGGCAAAACATTTGCTTTAGATACAGATATCAAAGAATACTGCGATTATATCATATCCTTCATGAAAAATTATGAACAATATGAAAAACTAGCGCTTTCTTCCTTTAAAGAATATCAAACTCGCTTAAATTGGACTGTTGCAGGTCAAACCGTGAATCAGTTATTAAGGGAGTTGATAGAGTGAGTAAGTAAATCTACATATCGTGCCATCTAAGGATCGTATCGTAAAAGTCTCATTAAAGTAGTAACATCAGTTAAGTTGTTCATTTTTATCATTACTTTCTCAGCCTGTTTGTGAGGCAAAATAACTGATATGCCAACTTTCAATAAAACCTTCCATAAAATTCGTCTTCGTAAAAGAGAGTAATCATAGTTAATGGCTAACAAAATCAACTTAGTGGTGAAGAAGGATTTTGAGCGATCGGGGATTCCTAAGAGGGATTTGTAAGTGAGATATTTATAGAGATTAGCCAGACTATCTCGCTTAAGATATTGAAGGGACTCAGGAGCTTGATTAAAAGCTGTCGTAATCACTTGCAAGCATCCTGATTCGAGTTTTGCCACATTGGAGGAGAGGGAATATGTAGAAATTCGATACAAAATTTGTGGACGTTGGACGTTAACAAAATGGTAGTGAGCGGCTAACCGTAGATATAAATCCCAATCTTGTCCAGCCGGTAGAGATTCATCAAATCCCCCTACATGAGTCAATGCTTCCCGGCGGATCAAGGGATTAGAACCATTTTCTAAAATATCGGTCAGTAAAAGTTGGGGATAAATATCTCCATGGGCTGTAAAATACCCGCCTTTACGAACCAATTGACTGGATTCATTAATGCGATCGCACCAACTATAGGCAACTGCTGCTTGAGGATTATCTTGTAAAGCTTTGAGTTGAGCCTCTAGTTTATCTGCTGTCCACAAATCATCTGCATCTAGAAAGGCAATATATTCCCCAGAAGACTGTGCAAAACCGCGATTGCGACTAGGGTTAGATCCAGCATTGGGATAGGAGAAAACTTTTAACCTAGGATCTTGTATACTTGATAGCACTTCTAGAGTGTTATCTGTTGAGCCATCATTAATGACAATTAACTCAAAGTCGGTAAAGGTTTGTTTGAGAACAGATTCAACCGTCTCACCAATGGTGTTTTCACTATTGTAAGCTGGAATAATGACAGAAATGAGGGGCATATCTGCTCAACTCCTTGGAACTAAACTTTAGTATATACTATGTGCAGTATTGGTACAAGAAAATCAAATCATGAATAGCTTTCAATGGACAAGCCCATGGGATTATCAAACTGCTTCTGTAACGGGATTAACTAGAAGACACTGGGAAGAAGCGGTTTTGATTTTACTTGCAGGAATGCTTGCCTATGCTTCTCCGGGAAAGGCAAGGATTAAGCTACCCGGAGTGAATAGCACTCATGGTGTTGTGGCTGATGAACTTGAAGGGTTTTCTCGGTCTTTGATTATGGCTACGCCATTGCTCAAAGGTAATCCTAACTTGAAATTTACTGTTGGGAATCAAATTCTGGATCTTGTAGGTTTTTATCGTGAAGGAATTTTGGCCGGAACGAATCCTCAGCATCCTGAGTATTGGGGTCAGATTGAAGATTATTCCCAGAATATTGTGGAATGTGGATCTTTGGCATGGTCTTTATATCTTTCACAAGCTCATATCTGGGATAAATATTCAGATAGAGAAAAACAACAGGTTGCTGATTATCTGCTGCAATGCAATGGGGTTAAGGTTCATGCGAATAATTGGCTGTTATTTAAGGTGATTATTAATACGGTCTTAGAAAAATTGGGGATGCCTTTTTCTAAAAAAGAGATCTTTAAAAATCTAGAAATTTGTAAAAAGATGTACCTTGGAGAGGGTTGGTATCGAGATGGAAAGACGAAGCAAATTGATTATTACAATGCCTGGGGATTCCATTATTATTTTTTGATGTGGGTTGTTTTAGATGGCGATCGCCACCCAAATATTGCCCAACTCCATATCCAGAGGATGGGAGAGTACATGCACAACTTCCGCTACTTCGTCTCTAGGGAAGGCAATGTACCCTGTTTTGGGCGATCGGTAACCTATCGGTTTGCCTATCTTGCTCCTATTGCTTTGGGGTTGTATCTCGGTTGCCTAGAGCAAGATTTGGGAGAACTCAAGAGCATTTGTAATCGTTCGCTGCAATTCTTTCTCACTGGAGACATTCTCAGCGATGACCATCTGTTAACCCCTGGATATCTCCGTCATTCCCCCAGACTGCTAGAATTTTACTCCTGTGCTGCTTCTCCATACTGGGTAGGAAAAGCCTTTAACCTTCTCTTGCTGCCAGAATCTCATCCTTTTTGGCAGGCTGAGGAAAAACCTTTAGCGATCGATCGCCAAAGTTTTTCTATTCCCATTCAGTCAGCCGGTTTGTTACTGGTAGGCGATCGCCAATCGGGTCATGTTCAGCTCCTCAACCATAAATCTCATCATAGTTATCCCGATCTAAGCAGTAAATATACCAATTTTGCCTATTCTTCTCTCTTCGGTTATGATATCGGCCCCATTAGAAAAAAATACGATAGTGATAGTTCTCTTTGTGACAATGCGTTGACTTTTTCTGAGGGGAATAGATATGTGCAGCGATCGCAGCTTCAACCCCTCTATTGCCAACCAAACTTTATTGCCTCTAAATATCCATTGCGAATTCTCAAGCGGGAGGCAACAAACTGGTTACCTCGAATCTATAGTAACCTCGGTTGGGGATGGACTTACACCCTAGTCAAAGATGACTTTATGATTAATGTTCACCACATTAAAGCTCGGAAATCTTTGAATTTCAAAGAAGGGGGATATCCATTAGGATTTGACGAAGGTGTACCAGAGATTATCTCAACAGAAGGTGCAGAAGCAGCGTATAAAGACGGTAAAATTAGCTTTATTCGCAATTTGTATGGCTACGATCGACAGTTTCCCGCTCAACCTTTAATCTCTCAGGATATTGAGAACAATATTAGATATAAATCGAGTGTTGTTCCCGCTTTAGGGTTTGAAAACAAAACTCAGAAGTCTTTTTATCTTGCCAATATGGTTTATGGAAAAATGGGTAATGACACAATTGAAGATTTAATGAAACTGGTCACTAATTTTCAAATTGCTGATGGCTTGATTCAAATCCAGTTTTATGATGGCGAACAAGTGGTTATGCAATTAGGTAAAATCAAGCGCCTTAATCTTACCCTGAATGGCAAGGAGATCGAGAGTAAAGTGGTTATGGCGAGGGTTTCTGGAGAAGGTAAAACCTGTCAAATCATTCGAGACTAGACGAGCCAATGGGACAGATCTCGCCCAATCAAATCTTGAAGTTTTAAGATATCTTCTCTAAAGATGGGAATTAATTCTTGTCGCAGTTCAGGAGATAGTGGCTTTAGTCTACCTAAATTTTTACGATACGCTTTTGCAGCCATCGGCTGACGAATTTTGGCGGGAATCAAAGGTCTGATTATCCTTTTGACCACATTTTTATTGCTGATAAAATTGTGGAAAAGTTTATTTTTGGGAACCTCTGATTTGTTATAGCGAAGCTTTAAATTTGGGGTAAAGGTATCATCCACTTCTAGGAATTGGAAAATTTCTTTAAGCATTGTTTTAGCATCACTTTGTAAGTCTTCGTAAAGATAGACCTTGATTTGCTGGCGATCGAATCGATCGAAATAGCGTTGCAGTTGCAGGCCATAGAACCCAAAATCTTGATAGCGCCATACAGGAGACCAATGATTTTTTCTGCGATTTTCTTCTTCTTTTAACGCTTTGGAAAAATCTTTAAGTGTCTCTCGTCCATCTCGGCGCAAGTGGGAATAAAAGGAATAAGCGCGATCGACAGGATGACGTAAAATCGCGATCAACTTTGCATCTGGAATATAGTGTTTTATTCGTTCTGCTGTTTCTGGGATATAAAGATAAAAAGTAGAGGATTCTCCGATCGCTTTTTCTTCGGTGACCTCTTCAAAAAGAGCTTGATACTCTTTTAAGTAGGGTATGGTTTTGACATTGGTTGTCGATTCTGCATCTCCAGAGCCGCAGAAATCGGGTTGCCATCCTTCATAAGCGAAAAAATTGGGTTCTTTATTTTTGCTCATATAAATTTCAGGGTGCTGATTGAGATAGTTATGCACGGAGCTGGTTCCTGATTTGGCAGCACCTATGAGTAAAAAGTTGGGCATGATCATTTTTGAGACCTCCATGAATTGACGAGGATGATCGTTCAGATTTTAGCAGATGATCGATCTGGTATTTTAATCACAGTTTCTTCAGAGGCGATCGCGCACGGGTGTATCTTGAGTAAAATTTAAGTGAAAAAACAAATTAATTCAGTATATATTCTTAATTTATATAAAAGAGATTTAAGCTTTAAAACTGTAACAAAACTGTTACAGTTGAAAGAAGTAATTTCAAGCGCCTTGATTATGACTGAACCTCAAACTCCTCCTATTGCTTCCGAGCAACCGGAAACTCCCGAAACTCCTTCACAAGAACCTCAACCGAGTTACGTGAAACTAGCGATGAGGAACATGGTGCGTAAAGGGAGAAAATCTTTAACCCACTTTACCCTCACTACCCTTGCTCTCTTGGGTCTATTGGTGGGACTCTCTTACCTCACCCGATAGGAGATTGGCTCTATGGATGTTGAAGTCAATATTGAGGTTAGTGAGTCTATTTCTAAGCCTCCGGTAAGTCCAGAAGAATTCAATCAATGGTTTTGTGCTTGGCTGGAGCATTTAGAGCTTAATCTAGAGCTGCCTCCGGCTCGTGCCTATGAATTAAGTTTACGGTTAACGGATAATCCAGAGATTCAGAGCTTTAATAGCCAATATCGCCAGCAAGACCGACCCACGGATGTTTTAGCTTTTGCGGCTCTAGAGACCGATACCCCTCTTCTGCCAGAGAGTGAAGACCCCTTATACTTAGGGGATCTGATGATTTCGGTGGAGATCGCTAGGGATCAAGCTCAAGAACAGGGCCATTCAGAAACGGTGGAACTGGCTTGGCTGAGTGTCCATGGTTTACTGCATTTGTTGGGTTGGGATCATCCCGATGAAGCCAGTTTACAGGCGATGTGGGAAAAACAGGAATCTCTTCTGGTGCAAGTGGGTTTAGAGCTAGGCAACCGAGAGGGGATGTCAACTTCGGTCAGATGAGTTACCCTCATGGTGAATTCAATTTCTGCTTATGGTCTGGGTTGCTCTACAGACGACGGAATCTGACGGACGCTCACATTGCTTATATCAACAGATCCCCACCTTTGCCCTCAATTATGGTGAACCTTATGTCCAGTAAACTCTCGATTTCAACCGTTGAATCTAACCATTCCTCAAGGGTTACTCATCGTAACTCGTCTTGGCAGGTGGCTGAGAATTTGCTTACGAGTTTTAAGTATGCTTGGGCGGGGGTGACTTACGCTTTTAGAACGCAACGCAATTTTCGCATCCATGTGATCTGTGGGAGTTTGGTGATGATTCTGGGGTCGCTGTTGCATGTGAAGGCGGTGGAAGCGGCGATTTTGGCGGTGATGATTTGTTTGGTTTTGGTGCTAGAGTTGCTCAATACGGCTTTAGAGGCCGTGGTAGATTTAACGGTAGAACAGAACTATCATGAATTGGCGAAAATTGCTAAAGATTGTGCGGCTGGAGCGGTGATGCTCTCGGCGATCGCCTCAATTCTGGTAGGTGTGATTCTACTATTGCCTAAAATGCTTCTCCTGTTCTCTTAACGGCTCCCATGATCATTGTTATCGATAACTACGATAGTTTTACTTACAATTTAGTTCAGTATTTGGCGGAATTGGGACAAGAGTTTTCCCAAGCCAAAGAGATTCAGGTGTATCGAAACGATCGCATCTCCCTGAAGGAAATTCAAGCGCTGAAACCGGATGCGATCGTGATTTCTCCGGGGCCGGGACGACCGGAAGAGTCTGGAGTGTCTCTAGAGGCGATCGCCCAATTAGGGCCAAATTTGCCCATTCTGGGGGTGTGTCTGGGTCATCAAGGTATCGGCCAAGTGTTTGGCGCTAAAATTGTCTCGGCTCCTGTCCTCATGCATGGTAAAATTTCCCCCATTCACCATAACGGAGTGGGGATTTTTGCCGGCCTAGAAACGCCCTTAAATGCGACTCGCTATCATAGTTTGACCATTGACCGCAACAGTTGCCCAGAAGAGCTAGAAATTACCGCTTGGGTTGAAGATGGTACGATTATGGGGGTTCGCCATCGTCAATATCCCCACATCCAAGGGGTTCAGTTCCATCCCGAAAGTATTCTCACCACGAAAGGGAAAGACCTATTGCGGAACTTTGTGCGATCGCTTTCTTCTTGAAGAGCGAAACTGCACCATACATAGATCAACCGCACCATAGATAATAAATAGTGGATGAGAGATAATTAATTACCCATGAAACGGCGCAACTTTATCAGCATGACAGGGGCAATGGCGATCGCCACCCTCGTCAGTTCTGTGTATTCTTCCCAAGCCCAAACTCCCAGTGGACTGACCATACAGAGCCTGGGCCATACCTGCTTCCTGTTTACCGGGGGCGGTCATAACATTTTGGTCAACCCCTTTCGCCCCATTGGTTGTACCGCCCAATACCCCGCCCCCAATGTGGAAGCGGATCTCGTGTTAATCAGTTCCCAACTGTTGGATGAAGGCTATGTGGAAAATCTGCCCGGCCAACCGAGACTTCTATTTGAACCCGGAGATTATCAACTCGATGAGGGGTTGCAGGTGCGGGGAATGGTGGCCGAGCGGCTGGAAAAACGCCCTGGAAGTCGGTTTCCCAGTAATGTAGCTTGGGTGTGGAGACAAGCGGGGATGAAAATTCTGCATCTAGGGGGAATGGCTTCTCCCATTACCGTAGAGCAAAAAATTCTTATCGGCAGGCCCGATGTGGTGTTAATTCCGGTGGGAGGCGGCCCCAAGGCCTATAATCCGGAAGAGGCTAAAGCTGCTCTAGAGATGCTCAATGCCAAAATTGTGATTCCCAGCCATTACCAAACCCCACAGGCCGATCCTCAAGCCTGCAACTTGGCTAGGGTTGATGAGTTTCTGGCCCTGATGAATGGGACTCCTGTGCAAAGAATAGCAGGCGATCGCCTCACGCTTCAAGCCAACAGCCTTCCCAATGATGGCTCACAAATTAAAGTGCTGTCCCTGTAGTCGCGTCACATCTCCTTAAACAAGATGGGATCGGTTCACCCAATAGCTCGAATACTAATGAGAATCCCCAGCCTTTAACGAAGCGGAGGCCGGGGAGTCTGTCAATCAGTCTCAGCTCCGTGAGATTCAGAGGCTGACCACGTATGTTCAAACATCATACGCTGTTCTGCATTTCGCAAAAAATAGCCACTGATCATGGCAGAGGCTAAGAGGCGGCCGAGGTTTTCTCGGTTGGTGGTTACAGTAACCCCAAATTGTTCTGACGGGAGATGGCCCAAAAGTCCAATGATGTTGCTTTCCATCACTTGGAAAACTTCGGAAGAGGTAGGTTTAGAGAGTTGAGCCACGGTTTCCGGACTCAAAGATTGAACATAGTCCCATAATAAGTTATTGTCAGTGTCGCCCTGAAATAATTCAGGATTTTGATTCGACGGGTTATTCACGTTAGACCTCCGTACAGTTCACCGCGACAACTTCTAGCCTTTTAGGTCGGAGCCGCTTTTGCATTCGAGATTGAATAACAGTAGCAGTTCACTACTGTGCTGTTTTGTCAATCGCTATGCTTATAAACTAATGTAACAGTTTCTTGGCAAAGGCGGGGAGCCTAAACCCAGCTAAAAATGGCGGATCTGCCCGGTTGACTGGCATTAGGCGAATTTAGAATTCTCTCGTGTAATATCAATGGTGACTTGGCCGCCAAAGTCGGGTATGGGAGGAGATTTGATCACGCGCACGCCGACTTTTTGTATGGCCGGGCGTTGGTGGGACTGGTTTTCCAGATTCAGGAGGTCATCGGCGATCGCCGTAGCCAATTTTTCAATTAAGTCAAATTTGTTGCTGCTCACGATTCCCTTTACCCGGTCAATGGCTTCACAGTAATTGAAGGTGTCATCGATATTATCACTCTGCCCAGATACCGATAAATCTAACCACAAGGATAGATCGACGGTAAACCATTGTCCGAGTATTTTTTCTTCCGGTAAGTAGCCAATATATCCATAACAGCGAATATTGGAGACGTGAATACAATCCATGATGGGGTTAAGGGCAGGGATACAGAGCTTATGGGATTGATTATCCCATTGTCTGGTCTCTCCTGGCAATGTCGGCCAGTCAGAAAAGGGGGTTAGGAAAAACTTCTACAAAATACCGATCGCATGTAAAATTCCTTTTCCACTGAACAACTCTACCAGTAGAGCAATAAAGCCCAACATCGCTAACCGACCATTCCAGACTTCAGCGCTAGTCGTCATTCCCATTTCCCAGCGCTCTTGAGGATACATTTTCAGTTCTTCGGAAGGACGCACCACATCGGAGAATTTTTGACTCGGAGAGTTGAGCGAATCAATCACTAAATCAGCTAAATCGTCAATAAATCGGGCATGGGTATCCAGGGCAGGGACGCGGCGGAAATTGCTAATCCCAGCTTCTTCAGCAACTTCTCGATATTCAATATCGATTTCTTGGAGGGTTTCAATATGTTCGCTCACAAAGCTAATGGGAATCACCAACACATCTTTAACCTGTTTTTCTCCCAATTCTTGTAAGGCATCTTCCGTATAGGGTTGTAACCATTCTACCGGGCCGACGCGGCTTTGATAGGCTAGAGTGTGAGGATTGGGACGGTTGAGGGTTTTCATAATCAAAGCTGTACAGGCTTCGATTTCCCGTTGATAGGGATCGCCTGCTTCTTCCACATAACTGACGGGAACCCCATGGGCGCTAAAAAACAGATGGACTCGATCGCGATGTTCAAATTGGTCTAATTGTTGGGCAATCAAGTCCGCCATGGCTTGGAGATAACCGGGGCGATCGTACCAGGAGGAAATCAGGCTATATTTAACATTATTGCCCAATACTCGGTCTTTTTCCCACAGTTTTTCCAGGACTCGGAAGCTCGAACCACTGGTACTAATGGAAAATTGGGGATAGAGGGGCAAAATCACCAGATGATCGATTTTATCTTTTTTGATTTCGGCGATCGCATCTTCCGTAAACGGATGCCAGTAGCGCATTCCCACATAAATTTTCGCCTCTTGTCCCTTTTCGGCTAAACTCGCTTCCAGGGCTTGGGCTTGTTCTTCCGTAATTCTGCGTAAGGGAGACCCGCCACCGATTTGCTTATAATTCTCTTGAGATTTTTTGTAGCGACTACTGGAAATCAACCAGGCTAGGGGTTTCTGTAACCAGGTCACCGGCAGGCGGATAATTTCTGGATCGGAAAATAGATTAAACAAGAACGGGCGAACATCCTCTAATTTTTCCGGCCCACCTAAGTTTAAGAGTAAAACCCCAACACGACCCATAATTTCTTCGGTTCCCTTAGTAAATAACTATCTCATGTTTGTTACTGATTTTAACATTAATCTAGCGCTTTGCGCTGGTAATGGGTAATGGGCAGAAAGGTAATAGAAGAGGATTACTCGGTTCTTCGGGCAAAGACGGGACACAAACCATCGGGACTGACCCGAAATTCAAATAAGGCCGAGGCTGGATTCCAGCAGCGCTGCCGACGATAATGGGC
The DNA here is from genome assembly GCF_030068445.1 of Roseofilum halophilum BLCC-M91. Lineage (GTDB taxonomy): Bacteria > Cyanobacteriota > Cyanobacteriia > Cyanobacteriales > Desertifilaceae > Roseofilum > Roseofilum halophilum. The sequence continues at coordinate 52,300 of NZ_JAQPOK010000068.1, forward strand.
GCAGTTCCCGCAACAGTCGAGATCGGGGGGCATTTTCGGAATTCCTTGGGACAGTAATTCCCGTTGAGAGAGAGGGCGAATGACTAACTCTTCCCCTTGCCAACGGGCTTCCAGAATGCCGGTATCGCTGAACTGTTGCCAACGGCGATCGCGGGTAATTTCTTCGGGTAAATGGATGCTAACAGTGGTCTCTAATTCCGTTAATTCCCCTTCATAATGGGTTTCCGGAGCCGCCGGTTGAATAAAGGTATCACCAATAGGTAATTCTACTCGTTTATTCACCTGGGGACAATGGAGATGATAGCGATTTTGGAGTTCTTCCAAACCGGCTAAATCTGTCAGATAAGCATGACTGCCATGAAAAAAAACAATATGTTGGGGACGAATATTATGAATCAGTTGGGTTGTTCCTAAGCCGTCACAATGTTGGGAAAAAAGATAGGTTTCAATTTTTACGCCTTCAATGGACTCTAAGGTTTGGGTCAGTTGACTCGTATCTTCGCCATGTTCAGAGAGCAAGACTAACCACCCCTCCGGATCGGCTTCAATCCACTGCTGGAGATGGGATTGGCGATGGGCAACCACAATCGAGGGATATCGAGGCAGTTGCCCAGAATCCTGATTAGCCGGAAGGCGACGCACTTGGGGACGGACGCGCTCATCCCAAAAAAGGGATTGATGTTGGGCAAAATTTTGTACGTTGCTGGGCAGATGGGGCAAAATGTCTAGATAGGCATCACAACCCCTGGCAATGGTTTCATCCACCCAAATATCGATATCCTGGCCGGTGAACTGATGGTGAGAGCGCAGCAACATCAGTAATTCTTGGCCGAGACCGAGAACCGGAACCGGTAGCAACACGGAGGTTTGATGCTTTAGCGTAGTGTAAATTCGCGAAGCCAGATGGTTTTCTTGGTGGCGGCGGTTGGGATGACGGGCGGTTCCATAGGTGGCTTCGATAATCAGGACATCCGGTTGCAGGCCGCGCACATCTTCAATCCGCATCCGTTCAACGAGACGGGAGTTAGAGGAAAAGTAATCGCCCGTGTAGAAGAGGGTGTAAGTCCGTTCTGGGGCCCTGTAGGTGAGCAGGAGGGAGGCGGCTCCTGGGAGATGGCCACAAGGGTAGAGTTCGGCACTGAGATCGGTTTTGAGCGGTTGCGGCGATCGCCACTCTAAAGCCTGACAATTTTCCGGTTCTAGGCCATGCAGGGATAATAATTGCTGGGTGACCTCACTGCCATAAATCGGCAGATCGGGAAACCGAGCCGATAAATCCGGAAGACCGCGACAATGGTCAGGATGGGCATGAGAGCAAAAGACCAAATCGGCCGCCTCAGTCGCAAGCAGGGGGTCTATCTGATGTAAACCGCAGTCGAGCAGGATGCGATAGGGGCCCATCCGCACCAGCAGACAGACCCCATCCCCAGATTGACCTGTACCATAGGGAATGCATTCAAGGGTAATCAAGGGTTGACACTAGGTAGAGATCGCAACAAGACCAGACTGAAATGCCCTCTCCCTTTCATGTCCGCTTGCAGAAAATCCCTCTCCCCTAGGAGAGAGACTTTTACTCCCCTTCTCCCACGGGAGAAGGGGCTAGGGGATGAGGTCAAGTGGATCGCTCGTTTAATTAAAAATGCTATAAATTAATGGGCAGAACCGTTACCGTGGTAACTGTCGGAGTCGTAGAACCCATTTTTGGTTCCGAAAAATAAGGTGGTGACTGTAAACAGGGCAGTTAGAATGACTAGAACCAATTTAACATCCATAGTCTTGTGATTATGATTTAAGGTTTTCAGTTGTGAATGATAGCGTACTGGGCCAAGGGGCGATCGCTAGGATTAGAGCTTGGATTAATCGGGGTTCGATTCTGGGTGCTGGCGAATTTGTTCGGCTTCCGGACACTCATCTGAGACCAGCAGTTCAGTATTGCCCTTGGAGACATTAGAGAGCTTTTGGGTCACTGCACCAATGCTTTCTAGGCGAACCATTTCTTCCCAAGCACAGATCTCATCCTCCTCTTCGGTTTCATAGCGGATCGTGACTAAATCTCCTTCGATTTCTAGAATGCGAGCGCATTCTATCCAGCGTTGCTGGTCTCGCAAGAAAATCCAGACTTCACGACCCTCGGAGCAGAGTTGATAGATCTTGCGATGTAGCATAATTGGCTCTTGATATGTGGCTTTAGAGTTGGGCTTTTCAAATGTTATCGCTTATTTTAACGATAGAACCACATAATTGGATCAACTTTTGTAAATTGGGCAAATTTTTTCCGTAACCGATCGCGATCGCCTTCCCGGAACCCAAAGAGTTTGCTACCCTAGAGGATACTCTTTTCTCCTTTAGTCTCATGTTGCTCCATCTCAGCACCTGGCCAGAAGTCGAACGCTACCTCGAACACTCCACAGGCTTAATTTTGCCCATTGGCTCCACCGAACAACATGGGCCAACCGGATTAATTGGTACAGATGCCATTTGTGCCGAGGCGATCGCCAAAGGAGTCGGAGAAAAAACCGGAGCCATAGTCGGCCCCACCATCAACGTCGGCATGGCCCTCCATCACACCGCCTTCCCCGGAACCATGAGCCTCCAGCCCTCCACCCTAATTTTACTCATCAAGGACTACCTCACCCACCTAGCCCAAGCCGGATTTACCAAATTCTTCTTTATTAACGGTCACGGGGGCAATATTTCCCCCATGAAAGCCGCCTTTTCCGAAGTCTACACCCACCTAGCCCACCTCAACATCGACCCCGAAGGAAAAGTCACCTGCCATTTAGCCAACTGGTTTATGTGTCGCAGCGTGTATAAACGGGCCCAAGAGCTATATGGAGATCAAGAAGGATCTCACGCCACCCCCAGCGAAGTCGCCCTCACCCAATACGTTTATCCCGACTCCATCAAAACCGCCCCCCTCTCTCCAGAAGTCGGCAAAGGCCACCCCATCACCACCCCCGCCGAATTCCGTCGCCATTATCCCGATGGTCGCATGGGGTCAAACCCCGCCCTAGCCACTCCAGAACATGGCCAAGAATTTTATCAGTTAGCCGTGGAAGAATTGAGTGAAGGCTATCAGAAATTCATCAGCAAGAATTAGACCCGAAAGCCTATCTGTAGGGGCGAAGGGCTGTTCGCCCCTAGATCATCTGCTATTTGATTGTTATTGACAATGACCCTAAAGAGTGATTAAGAAACCGTCGTCACCCCTGGACAAGACACCTTCGTTCCGCCCAAGCCACAATAACCCCCCGGATTTTTCGCCAGATACTGTTGGTGATAGTCCTCAGCGTAATAAAACTCAGGCGCATCAAGAATTTCCGTAGTAATTTCCCCGTACCCCGCTTTCTTCAGCTCTTCTTGGTAGAGTTGACGAGATTTTTCCGCCAGTTCTTTCTGAGCCTCAGAATACACATAAATCCCAGAACGGTATTGGGTTCCCACATCATTCCCTTGGCCCATTCCCTGGGTGGGGTCATGGCTTTCCCAGAAAACTTTGAGCAGGGTTTCATAACTAATTTGCTGGGGGTCAAAAACCACTAGCACCACTTCATTATGACCGGTTTTACCCGTACAGACTTCATGGTAGTTGGGGTTAGGAGTATATCCACCCGCATAACCCACCGCAGTGGTAAACACTCCCGGTTGTTTCCAGAAACAGCGCTCTGCACCCCAAAAACAGCCTAAGCCAAACACCACCATTTCCAGTCCCTCTGGGTAAGGGGGTTGGAGAGGGTTACCATTAACAAAGTGTTGGTCGGGTACAGGCATGGGGGTTTTACGCCCTGGTAAGGCTTCTTCGGGAGTGGGGAGGGTCGTTTTCTTGCCTAATCCAAATAGAAACATAGATCAATTCTGAAATAAGGGAACTGGTTCTATTGTTACAAAACTTTGTGAAGTTGGCACAGATGGGCGAGGTTGGGGGGATGATAGGCTAGTAGAGTCGATTCAAATCGGTAGATGAATGGGAAAAAAACAGAAGGCTAGTGACCAAAAGCCCGGTAAACTCTCTAAGGAAACATATGAATCGGAATTAACCAAGCTTCATGCAGAATTAGTGAAGTTGCAATATTGGGTACAAGCCAAGGGATTAAGAGTTATCGTTGTCTTTGAAGGTCGAGATGCAGCCGGAAAAGGTGGCATGATTAAGCGCATCGTCGATCGCCTCAGTCCTAGGGTGTTCCGCGTGGTTGCCTTGCCCACCCCTTCCGAGCGGGAAAAAACCCAGTTATATCTACAGCGCTATATTCAGCATTTTCCCGCAGCCGGAGAAGTGGTCATTTTCGATCGCAGTTGGTATAACCGGGCTGGCGTTGAGCGGGTGATGGGGTTTTGCACCGATGAAGAATATCAACGGTTTTTGCACTATATACCCACCTTTGAACATATGATAGTCGATTCGGGCATTCAACTGATTAAGTATTGGTTGGATATCAGTCAGAAAGAGCAAGAGCATCGCTTTCAAGACCGTATTCATGATCTGCGTAAAGTCTGGAAGTTGAGTCCCATGGATGTCCAATCCTATCGACGCTGGTATGAGTATTCCCATGCCAGAGATCAGATGTTACAAGCGACAGATACGGATTTGGCTCCTTGGTATATTGTGCCAGCCGATCATAAAAAACGGGCCCGCCTCAATTGTATTTCCCATTTTCTCAGTTTAATTCCCTATGAGGAGTTGTCAATTAAACCGGTGAAACTGGGTAAGCGAGATCTGAAACATCAATATGACGATCATTTGTCGTTGAAGGACAGAAGGGTTATTCCTCAAAACTTCTAGAGTAGGGTACTAGGGTACTAGGGTAGTCCACTCCACTCGCGCAAAATAGGTAAAACAACAGTTGATGGGTTCGTCTAAATTAGCGAATGCGATCGCTCGATTTCTGATACAATACCCTGGTTCTGTTTGATATCCTCTCGTGACGCGATTCATTCACGACCAATTCGCCAAACAATACCTCAGTGAACTGCTTTCTCCTTTGGGAAAAGTAGAAAGCAGCAAAGATGTTAGCCCAGAAGTCCGTCAAATTGACCTGTTCTTTACTCCTTCTGACTCCAAGGAAGAAGAAAGGAAAAATCTCGGCTTGTTGGGCAAATTAACCACAACTCCGACGTTACTTGAACCCTTTCGTAATCCCGTTACACCAAACGAGATCCGGAATTGTATGATGAAACTCTTAGCCGTTCATGGAGAATTAGAAAGAGAAACCAAACGTAAAAAAATATCATTCGATGATACGAAAATGCCGCAATTATGGATTTTAACACCAACAGCTTCAGAGAACTTACTAGAACAATTTCGTTGTCATTCCTCCCAAGAATGGGAAGAGGAAGGAATATATGATGCGGGGTCAGGTTGGAAAATGGGAGTGATAGTCATTCATAAACTGCCCAAAACCCTGGAAACCCTATGGCTGAGATTATTAGGAAAAGGGAGAGTCCAAGCACAAGCGATTCAAGAACTCGAAACCTTACCCCAAGAAAACCGCAGTCGAGAAAGTGTTATAAAATTGGTAAGAGAATTGGTTGCTCTGTTAACCAAACGACAAAACCAAGAACAAAATTTAGATCGTGACGATAGGGAGTTAATCGTGACTTTAACAGAACTCTATGAAGAAGCGATGGCAGATGTGCGGGAAGAAATCCGCCAGCAGGCCAAAGAAGAATTCCTTCAACAAGGAAAAAAACAAGCGACTCTGGGTTTGATTAACAATCTTCTACGGACACGCTTTGGTGAAGTTGATGAGGAACTAGCGGAAATTGTAGATGCGATCGCCTCCCTCCCCTCAGAAGAATGGGTTCCCCCACTTCTGCAACTTTCCCGTGAGGAATTATTGGTGCGCTTTGGGAAGCAGGGATGATGGGGAGCAGGGGAGCGGGGGAGTGGGGGAGATTTGGTAACAGTCTTGCGATCGCATCAATTCAAACCCGCTTCTGCACGCACCAGACGCAAATCCGCACTCAAACCGAGTTGTATCCCCCACTCTTGCAGATAGTTGAGATCGAGTAACTCTCCTTGAACCCTCCTTTGACATACTCCTCATCAAGGATTTCAGTTCTCCATTGCTTGGCCGATGGCTTATCATAGATCTTTGGTACATAATAATAAATTTCTATTGTTCTCACTTCTTAGGGGGGACTTTAAGGGAAAATGGTTTACCCATTACCCATCACCCATTACCCATTACCCATTTATATCCCTAATGTCTACTGAACTGTCTACGGAAATACACAACGCGGTTGATGGCCGGCGCAACTTTGCGATTATTTCTCACCCGGATGCGGGGAAAACTACATTAACGGAAAAATTGCTGCTCTATGGAGGGGCAATTCATGAAGCGGGGGCAGTAAAGGCGAGAGCCAGTCAGCGCCGAGCCACATCGGATTGGATGGCAATGGAGCAACAACGGGGAATTTCGATTACCTCGACGGTGTTGCAGTTTGAGTATCAGGGCTGTCAGATTAATTTGTTGGATACTCCGGGACACCAGGATTTTAGTGAAGATACCTATCGCACGTTGGCGGCGGCGGATAATGCGGTGATGTTGGAGGATGGGGCGAAGGGGTTAGAGCCACAAACCCGGAAGCTGTTTGAAGTTTGTCGGATGCGGCGCATTCCGATTTTTACGTTTTTTAATAAGATGGATCGTCCCACCCGCGAACCTCTGGAGTTGTTGGATGAGATTGAGCAGGAGTTGGGGTTAAAAACTTATCCGGTGAATTGGCCGATTGGGACGGGCGATCGCTTCCAAGGGGTGTACGATCGCCATACTCAGGAAATCCATTTGTTTGAACGCAATGCCCATGGTAAACAAGCGGCAAAGGATACCATGATTCGCTTGGGCGATCCGCGCATTGAGGAGTTGTTAGACCAGGATTTGTATTATCAGCTCAAGGAAGATTTGGAATTATTGGATGGCTTGGGGTCAGAGTTTGACTTGGACGAGATCCACGCGGGAGAGCTAACCCCGGTGTTTTTTGGTAGCGCCATGACCAATTTTGGCGTACAGCTCTTTTTAGATGCCTTTTTAGAGTATGCCCTGAAACCGGGCGATCGCCAAAGTTCTCAGGGGTTGATGTCTCCAGAGTATCCGGAGTTTACGGGGTTTGTGTTTAAGTTGCAGGCGAATATGGACCCGAAACACCGCGATCGCGTGGCATTTGTGCGCGTTTGTACGGGTAAGTTTGAAAAGGATATGACAGTTAGTCATGCCCGCACGGGGAAAACAGTACGGCTCTCGCGCCCTCAAAAACTGTTTGCCCAAGACCGAGGATCGGTGGATGTGGCTTATCCAGGGGATGTGATTGGGTTGAATAATCCGGGGGTGTTTGCGATCGGCGATACGATTTATACGGGTAAAAAGTTGGAATATGAAGGCATCCCCTGTTTTTCCCCGGAATTATTTGCCTATTTGAGAAATCCCAATCCCTCCAAGTTTAAGCAATTCCACAAAGGAGTAACCCAATTGCGAGAAGAGGGAGCAGTACAGATTATGTATTCGAGCGATGAATCTAAGCGCGACCCCATTTTAGCGGCCGTGGGACAGTTGCAATTTGAAGTGGTGCAATTTCGACTGCTGAATGAATATGGGGTAGACACTCGCACCGAGTTGTTACCCTATTCAGTGGCGCGATGGGTGCTGAATGGTTGGGACTTTTTAGACCAAATAGGTCGCTTGTTTAATACGATGACCGTTAAAGATAATTGGGATCGACCGGTGCTACTGTTTAAGAATGAGTGGAACTTACACCAAGTCCAAGGCGATCATCCAGATATGAAACTCAGTGCGATCGCGCCTTTATCCTCTGGACAATCCAATTAAGATAGGGCCCAGCGCTCTAAAATCCATGAACCAAGCATTAGAAAAAAAAGATATTATTCGCTTAGAACAGATCTCTAAAGTTTATCAGATGGGGGATGTAGAAGTTCAGGCGATCGCCAATGTCAGTTTAAGTATTCAAGCGGGGGAATATTGCGCCATTATGGGCCCCTCTGGGTCGGGAAAATCCACCGCCATGAACATTATCGGCTGTTTAGACCGTCCCAGCAAAGGGCAGTATTACTTAGATGGCACAGATGTGGCTCAGTTACCGAAAAAAGAACTTTCCGCCATTCGCAATCAAAAACTAGGGTTTGTGTTTCAGCAATTTCATTTATTAGCCCAATTAACCGCCCTAGAAAATGTGATGTTGCCCATGGTTTATGCGGGGATAAAAGGGCGAGAACGTCGAGACAAAGCGGCGGAAGCCTTGAAACAAGTAGGTTTAGAAAATCGAATGCAAAATAAACCCAATCAACTCTCTGGAGGACAACAACAACGGGTGGCGATCGCCAGAGCGATCGTCAATCGTCCCGTCGTCCTACTTGCGGATGAGCCAACGGGCGCATTAGATACCAAAACCACCGAAGAAGTGATGGATATCTTTACCCAATTAAACCAGGATGGCATGACAGTGGTTATGGTCACCCATGAACCCGATGTGGCTCGGTTAACCAACCGCATCATTTGGTTTAGGGATGGTCAAGTGGTTCAGTCCCATTTGACTTTAGATGAGTTTCAACCTTCCCATCATCACGCTTAAACTCGATCGCCTTTAAGATTGACGATCCTCATTACCGCTGACCTAGTGACCCGGCCATTTCATATCCGGGATGGCAGAAAGGGATATAATTCACATCAGGTGTAATTTATAATTTGGAATTGACTTGGCTTCCTCAGATTCCCAGATTGACCTCGATCCCCAGTTTCAGGCGCAAGTAATGCGCTATCATCGGCTACTGGTTGGGGGACGGTGGTTTGTGGTGAGTTTATGGTGGCTAGTTTTCGGGTTGCCCAGTCTTTGGGCTATGCGATCGCCCCTATTGCTCCTACTTGACCATTTTACCTGGTCTGGACTCTACTATAGCTTATACTTTCATCCCCTAGCGGCGATCGGCTTTTCTAGCAGTATCGGTTTAACCACCGCCGTTTTAGTCTGGCAAAGTCGGAATATTCTCGTCGGTTTTCCACGCCCTTACCAGAAAGGCTTAGAGCGTAAGGTCTTTCATATTCGTCAACAGGGAGAACATCACCCCCTCTGGCAGTGGGTCGTTGCAGGTCAAAGGAAGAGGGAATGGAAATAGGGAAATGGTACGATTTTCGATAAAAAAAGATACGCCTTCTGGTTGGGCATATCTTTTGGGCATTCAGAGGGGAGAGTTGATGAGTTTCGATCCATCTATGTTCAGTTAGCGACTGGTTTCAAGATCGATGGCATCAACTGTTTTTGTCCCGGATAAACTTTGACAACTCACTTCCAGTTGTCGATATAAGTCTTCTGCACTATGGAAGCCTTCAACCCGATTTTGCACTCGCCCCTGATGGAACAAAATTACCGTGGGTAAGGTTCGCAGTCGATAGGCATTGGCAAGCTTGAGGCTTTGATCGGCATTAATGGAAACCACTTTGATGGTTTGTCCCCATTCGGTTTGAAAGCGGCTTAAGACAGGGGTTAAAAGCCGACAAATTCCACACCAGGGGGCCCAAAAGTTGACTAATACCGGGGTTTGTGCATCGAGGACTTCGTGATTAAAGGCGCGTTCACTGATTTGTACCACCATAATTATGCCGTTGTTGGTATCTGGATTTCTTATACTTGCTCTTGGGATCATGCTACACCCATTTGGGTTGGATTGAGCAACACAGTTTAAGGGAATAGGCACTCATGCAAAAGGCAAGAGGTAATTTCCCCCTGTCCCCTATCCCCCTATCCTCTCAAATGGGAACTTTAAGGGTGGCTTGCATCAGCCAAGGATGGGCCCACCACAAAAGGCCTATAAAGAGCAGTACGCCGAGGTAAGCGGGACGGAGAAATTCTTGGAGTTCTAGGGTTTGACGACCTTGAACGATCGCCAAAAATGGGATAACAGAAGTGCGCTCTTTGGCCTTGAGGAAGGCTTCCCCATAGCGGTTGTACAGGCGGCGATCGCCATTCCAGACAGCAAAGAGATGATGGAGAATGAGTCCTAGGGAGGTGACGAGGGTAAAGCTAGTACCGAGCCAAAGGGTATGGGCAATACACCAGATCACTTGACCCACCATTTGGGGATGCCTAGTAATGCGGATAATTCCGGTTTCGTAGAGATGAACTTCCGGTTTGGCGATCGCCGCGATTTCCAGTAAATTAAAGGTCGCTGGATATAAAAACAAAAATGAAATTGCTGAGAGTACCCAAACCAGCGATCGCACCCCTGGAACCCCTTGCACTTGCCACAGTTGTATACCGTCATAGCGATGGTTGAAAAAATAAATAATCAAAATGACCGCAAAGGGAATACTCACTAGGGCAAACCCTACCCGATAGACTCTTGCGCCAATCCTCTGTTCTCCCCAAGGTCTAAGGCTGGCGAGTCCGCTATGGGCGATCGCAAACCCGATCAGCAATATTACCATTACCCAGTGGCTCAATGACGAATTATCAATCATTACCATACATTTTTATTACATCGATAAGATTTTGATCATGAAAGAGTAGTCTTTGCTACTCTCGTGATAAACTAGAAGGCTAATAACAGAAACAATAGCCTTCGGCTATCAGTGACCGTTTTTACTAGAAACAGGGTATCCTGATATCTAGCAACAATTCACTGGTTGTCTTTGTTATTCTTTCACAATTTCTAACCTATGTTTTCAGTGTCTCCAGAATCCGAATCTTCAACCTCCCGTCCGTTTTTGACCTGGCAGCGAATTATTGATTGGGCGCAAGATCACTATCGCACCCGCACCTTTAACAAGGATGATAAAATTCCTGTCCGTCCGGGCTTGCTCTATCTGGTACAGCGCGGTTCCGTTCGACTCGTCAGTGCCCAAATTAGTGCATCGACCAAAACGCCCAGTTTAGTCGCCCGCTTAAGCGCTAACACCGATCCCGATAATCTCAGTCCTGATGAATCCTTTTTAGGGTTTGTGGGAGCAGGTCAACCGTTTGAAATCGTCTCCCAATCTCCGTTTACCATTTCCAGTTATGCCCATGTGGATAAAACCACGGTTTTGTGGATGTATTGGCATGATTTAGATAACTGGCCCCATTTCCGTCGTGAAGTGATGGAAGCCTTCCGTTATCAAAACCAGCGTAAACTGCTGTGGTTGGGAACCATGGGCCAACGGCGCACGATCGATCGGCTGTTGGGCTTTTTGACCCTATTGATCGAAGAGTATGGCGAAGTGTGCGAACAGGGATATTATTTGCCCTGGACGTTGACTCATGCCCAAATTGGTAGCGCCATTGGGTCTACGAGGGTAACGGTTACTCGGTTAATGGGTAAGTTGCGCTCGAAAGGCCTGATTATTACCTTGGATGATAATTTGATTTGTCTTCCGCCTTCTAACCCTGACAGTTAGCAGACTGGGCCAAACGCTCTAACTCGATCTAAAATTTCCTAACCCCTTTTCCACGCTTTTACAACTTGCCACCTCCGGGTTAGGAAATTATTCTTAGTATGCGATATCAAATTATTTACGACGGAAACTGTAATTTATGCTCGTCTTTGGTTCAGGTGCTGGCCGGGTTTGACCAAGGACAACAGTTTACCTATAGCCCCATGCAAGACGAAGAAGCCTTGGCAAAATGGGGCATTACACCCCAAGATTGTGAATTAGGGATGATTTTAATTGATACAGAAAATCCCCAAAATCGATGGCAAGGGAGCGAAGCAGCCGAAGAAATCAGTCGCTTACTTCCTGGAGGTGAGGCGCTGATCGGGGTTTATCGGGGGATACCAGGAGTCAAAGCGGTAGGCGATCGCCTCTATGAACAAATCCGCGACCATCGTTATCAGTGGTTTGGTAAGCGAGAAACCCTGTATCTGTGCAGTGGCTCAAGGGGATGTTCAACCGTCAATTCAAAATCGGGTCAAGCAAAATGACCCAGACCAGCATATGATCGGATCAGACTTAAACACTAGATCACTGTAAATCTATGGCTGTCTCCTGTCACTTCATCGTTGAAGGTAACCCAGTAATTGTCTACGCCAGTCGTAATGGCAATCCTAAGAAAGTTTTACCCAAATTGCAACGATTTTTAGATACCTTTACACAAGAGCGCGACACCATGGGGGAAACAGTTCATACTCCTGAATGTCTCGTAGCCCAAATTATTGTTCGCTTTGGTTTTGAATTGTGTGAAGATGATTTTTCTAACTTGCGCGTCGGCTTAAACTACGATCCAAAGGTAGATTATCTCTATCAAGTCGGAACGAATTTTACCGTTACCGTGATGGAGCCATTAGAAGCCTATCGCCAACAACCCGATTTAGGGTTAAAAGGCTGTCAAGTTTTGACGATAGAAACGCCAGTTTAATCCAGGTCAGGCAAGGGGCTTAGACCAACGGGTTCGCCCTTTGTCTGTCTTATAGCGCTTCGCGATAGGTATAGCGCTTTCTGCTTCGCAGACATGAAACGCGCGGTAATAGGTAATGGGTAATTGGTAATGGGTAATCCCTATCCCCCTATCTCCCCATTCCCCCATTCCCCCATTCCCCGACTACAGGACTTTGCGTTGTAATCGCGCAGCCAAATGCGAATCGCTTCAGAAATGGCCGTTTCTCGATTCTCTGGTAAACGATACAACCGCTCCCCATCCGTCATTGCAGACAACAGTAAGACTAATTCCCATCCCTGTTCAGTCTCACTGAAAAACAGCCAATAATAGACCTCTCGATCCACAATGGTTAATCCTTGATAGATGCGCTCTAAGGAAGTGAGAAACACTTGGCGGGAATTTTCCGGAACCTCTTCCCCAAAGGGAAGGGGCAAGGGATCAAAGTCGGGTGGCCCCACCGTAATGACTGAGGGTATAGGATAAGGCTCGAAGCGATCGCGCTGACGCTGAATTACCCGATTGGCATAACCGGTAAAATCCCGCACCATCTCCTGGATTAATACCTCGAAATTCTCCCCGCAACTTTGGGTTGAGGCAACCCTAACTTCTGAACCCTCATAGGTAACCCAAAGTTGTCCGAGGGTCAATTCCCAAAACACCATCGGATTTAACCTACAAGCTCATCATTAATCCGGTTCCAGGCCCCTTGGGGATCGTCGGCCGCTGTAATCGGTCGCCCAATCACTAAATAACTCGCTCCGGCTTTGAGCGCCTCTTGGGGAGTCATCACCCGGCGCTGGTCTCCCCCCTCCGCCCAAGTTGGGCGCACTCCCGGACAGACCAACAGAAATTCATCCCCACAGACGCGCCGCAACCCAGCCGCTTCCTGGGGAGAACAGACGGCCCCCGGAATGCCCGATTCCTGGGCCAGTAGGGCCATCTGGAGGGCATATTCGGGCAACTCCACCGGCACTTTGAGGTCAAAGGCTAAATCCCGCGAATTTAAGCTTGTGAGCAGGGTAATCGCCAGCAGATTCGGGGGGGATAATCCGGCCGATTGCGCCCCTTCTCTAGAAGCTTCTAGGGCACGCTGCAAAGCCGTTCGGCCGGCAGCTCCATGGACGGTGAGCAAGTCCACCCCATAGCGGCCAGCCCCTCGACAGGCTCCGGCCATGGTGTTGGGGATATCATGGAATTTGAGATCGAGAAAAATACGCTTTTGCCGTTGTTTGAGTTCCTCTAGGATACTCGGGCCGGTGCTGACAAATAATTCTAGGCCGACTTTCCAGAACCCAACATCGGGCAATCGATCCAAAAGGGCGATCGCCTCCTCCCCACTCGAAACATCCAACGGTACAATAATCCGGTCTGCGGCCGTCATCATTTCTCCCCCCTTACTTCACCAACCGGGCAAACTTATTCTTACCCACCTGCAAGACTTTTCCCTCCATCTCCTCAGCCCGTTCAAATACTAAATTGGGGTCGCTCACCTTTTCCCCCGCTAATTTTACCCCGCCCCCTTGAATCAAGCGCCGAGCCTCCGAAGACCCCTTCGACAACCCCGCCGCGCTGACAATGTAAAATAACTTTACGGGAAATTGCACATCCTGCAAACTAAACTCAGGAATACTCCCCGCTTCCCCTTGGCTCAAAGCCGCCTTTTGCGCCTCCAAAGCAGCCTCCTTACCCTGATACTGAGTCACCACATCCAGAGCTAAAACCTTTTGGCGCTCCCTCGGATTTTCCGGTAACTCCTCCCAAGTCAAGTTAGTCAGCAACTCCACATACTCCTGAATAATCGCATCCGGGGTTTTCTCCAACTTAGAATACATCGTCACCGCATTTTCCCACAGCCCCACATAATTACCCAAAGACTTCGACATCTTCTGCCCTCCATCCGTCCCCAGCAAAATTGGCACGAGTAAACCAAACTGGGGTTTCAGTCCAAAATGGCGCTGTAAATCTCGACCCACAGCAATATTAAACTTTTGGTCGGTTCCTCCCAACTCTACATCCGCTTTCACAGCCACAGAATCATACCCTTGCATCAGAGGATACAGAAACTCATGGAGATAAATAGGATTTTCTTGGCTGTAGCGCTCGGCAAATCCTTCTTTGGCCAGCATTTGACCCACGGTCATCGTCGCCAATAGCTGTAAAATCTGATTTAAGTCTAACTGGGCTAACCATTCCGAGTTATAGCGAATTTCCAAGCGTCCGGGAGTATCAAAATCCAGAATCGGGCGCAGTTGATCCAAATAGGTTTGGGCATTTTTCTTGACCTGTTCGGCTGTCAGTTGACGGCGAACTTCAGATTTTCCGGTGGGGTCGCCAATTTGTGCGGTAAAATCCCCAATAATCAAAACGGCTGTATGGCCAGCATCTTGAAACGCTCGCAATTTCCGCACGGCAATACTGTGGCCCAAATGTAAATCGGTTCCGGTGGGATCGATGCCCAATTTCACCCTTAAGGGTTGTCCGGACAGCTCAATGCGCCGTTGTAGGTTTTCATCAGGATCGTCGCTATCGGGGCGATGGGGAAAAATTTCACTAACACCGCGATGCAGCCAATTCCAGGTTGAGTTGAGACTTGTCATAGGATTAGAAGTTCTATAATACGATTAATATTTTGCGAATCTCTGTAATAACTGTTAACACTTATCGCGGGTAAAGGTTAAACTATGGGTCAGTCCCCGTTCATCCATCCCTAAGACTCCAGGTCTGGTTCTTATCCCTATCCATTTGTTTGATGTGAGGAAGTTAAATCACCGTGTCGTCTAATACTATCAGTCGTAAGTCATCTAAATCTATCACCCCCGCTCTTCAATTTGTCCAAGGTGTGGGCAAAGTGGCAGGCGGTACGATTTTGGGAGTGATGATGCTCACCAGTTCTATCTTTGCTGGAGGACTGGTGGGTTTAGCCTTAAGTTTTCGGAATCTGCCGGATGTCCGCAGCTTGAGGAGCTATATGCCGACAGAGACCAGTTATATCTATGATATTAATGGCGAACTGCTTACCCGTATCCATGATGAGGCTAACCGGGAAGTTGTGCCTTTAGAGCGGATTTCGCCCCACGTGAAACTGGCGGTGCTGGCGATCGAGGATTCCCATTTCTATCAGCACAATGGGATTAATCCCAGTAGTGTGGGTCGGGCGTTGTTGGCCAATATTGAAAAGGGAGGGATTCGCGAGGGTGCTTCTACGATTACGATGCAGTTGGTGAAAAACCTGTTTCTGTCTCCAGAGCGGCAATTGAGTCGGAAGGTGGCGGAAGCGGTTTTGGCCATGCGCTTGGAGCAAATTCTGACTAAAGATGAGATTTTAGAGCTGTATCTGAATCAGGTTTACTGGGGCCATAATACCTATGGGGTAGAGACGGCGGCCCAAAGTTATTTTGCCAAGTCTGCTGCGGATCTAACGTTGGCAGAGGGGGCAATGATGGCGGGTTTGATCCAAGCGCCAGAGAGTTTGAGTCCGTTTGTGGATTATAAGTTAGCCAAACGGCGACAGGCGATCGTTCTGGGTCGGATGCGAGAATTGAATTGGATTACGGCCGAGGAAGAGAAGGAAGCGAAGGAACAGCCGTTATTGGTGGGCCGGGTGACCTCGTTTGGTCAAAGTAAAGTGCCCTATTTGACGGAGGCGGTGATTCAAGAACTCTCAGACCGCTTTGGTCGCGATATGGTGGTCAAAGGGGGTTTAAGGATTCAAACCACCATTGATCTGAAGTTACAAAGACTGGCAGAGCAAACGGTTAAGGATTGGCATACTCGCCTCTATAACCAAGGGGTCTATTACGATTATGATAATGGACAATTGGCCCTGGTGGCGGTTGACCCCCGCACCCACTTTGTGAAGGCGATGGTGGGAGGATTTGATTATGAAACCAGTCAATATAACCGAGCGGTACAAGCTCAACGACAACCGGGTTCTTCGTTTAAACCGTTTGTTTACTACACGGCTTTTGCCAGTGGCAAGTATACGCCCAATTCTGTGGTGAATGACTCACCCGTAAAATATCGGGATGGGAGTGGCTATTACTCTCCCCAAAACTATGGCGGTAGTTTTTCTGGGGCAGTCAGTTTGCGTAAAGCTCTGGAAGTGTCCTTGAATGTGCCGGCCGTAAAAATTGGCCAGGCAGTGGGTCTCAATAAAGTCGTTGAAGTCGTTCGCAATTTAGGGATTAAAAGTCCTATGGACCCGGTTATTTCTTTACCCCTGGGGTCGGTTGACTTAACGCCTCTGGAAATGGCGGGAGCGTTTGCGACGTTTGCTAATAATGGTTGGCATTCACAACCGACGTTTATTGCCCAAGTGATTGATAGTCATGGCAATGTTTTATTGGATAATACCCCGAAACCGAAGCTGGTTCTCGATCCTTGGGCGGTGGCTTCTCTTAACAGTGCCTTGCAAGGGGTGATTAGCCGAGGAACAGCTACTTCTGCAAGATTGGGTCGCCCAGCAGCCGGTAAAACAGGAACAACGACTTCGGAGCGGGATATTTGGTTTGTGGGGTATGTGCCCCAATTGTCTGTAGCGGTTTGGGTGGGCAATGATGACTATCGACCTCTAGCTAGGGGAGTGACTGGAGGTAGTTTTGTGGCTCCGATTTGGCGAGATTTTATGCACAAAGCTTTGGCAAACGAACCGGTGGAAAACTTTCGTTCTCCGAGTGAATTTCCCCGCCCACAGCCCTAGGGTGTATGGTTAATTTACGATTGTTTTTCGAGTTCAGATTTCATCCGCTCTAGGGTGAAATTCATCTGATCGAACATTTGTTGCGGGGTGACTCCAAATTGACCTAACTGGGTTTTGAGCTGTTCAACGGTCATTTGAGCCATGAAGTCTTCGGAGAGTTCAAAGCGTTTCATAAATACTTTATATCGATCCATGAGGGCTTCCATCTGTTCGATGAACAGCTTTTTCCCTTCTCGATCGAATTTGCCATAGTCACTGCCAAGCTGGATTAGGGATTGATAATCCTCAAAGAGTTGTTTGGCTTCTTGTTGCACAATTTCTGAATCAAAGAATCCCATGGCTTTTTTTGGATAGGTTGACTGACGGTAAGTTACAGCGCTTGGCGCGGTAATGATGATGCACTCATTTTATTCTAATGGAGTGAGAGAGTCCCGTAAAATTCGGTTTTCCGTATTTGAGGGAATGGGGGGGATGGGGGAATGGGGGAATGGGGTTATTATCATAGTAGGAGCAGATTAGGATGGGCTTTAGGGGTGGTGAATAAGGAGAAGAGTCGCAAGGTGGGGATGATTCTGGCGTTTTCTGGGGTTTTGATTCCGATCGCCGGATTGCATAAGTTTTATTTAGGCCAGCCTTTATGGGGGGTGGTCTATTTGTTGTTGTCTTGGACTCCGATTCCCCATGTGGCTAGTGCGATTGAGGGAGTGTGGTATTTAGTACAAGATGATGAGGAATTTAAGCAGAATTATCCGGGCCTGGTTCCGGTGATTCCAGGGCTGAAGATCCCCCAAGTGGATTGGTCAAGGTTCTGGCCAAAAGGGAGTTCGGAACCGACTGGCCCGATCTCCGACCAGGTGGAGTCGGTGGCAGAAGCTTTACGCCAGTTGGAGGCTTTGCGGCAAGAGGGGTTGATCACTGAGTACGAGTTTGAACAAAAACGCCGTAATCTTT
The DNA here is from genome assembly GCF_030068445.1 of Roseofilum halophilum BLCC-M91. Taxonomy (GTDB): domain Bacteria; phylum Cyanobacteriota; class Cyanobacteriia; order Cyanobacteriales; family Desertifilaceae; genus Roseofilum; species Roseofilum halophilum. The sequence continues at coordinate 70,310 of NZ_JAQPOK010000068.1, forward strand.
TAGATAAGATTGCTTAAAAAAGTTCAGGTAGTTTGGGCAGTTTGGGCAGTTCAGGCAGTTTGGGCAATTTGGGCAGTTGAGGGAGTTGAGGAAGACCTGGAAGTGGGGGAAGGGTTGGTAGGGTTGGTAAAGTGTTCCAGAGTCTAGAGTGTTCTGGTTGCATGGGCCAACCGAGGTGGGTGGGTTGTTGATAGATGCGTTTGAGGGTATTCAGGTCGCGGGGGGAGATGGGGGGAGGATGGCGCACTTGGGCAAAATAGAGCGCGTCGGTGGGTTCGGGAGAGTGGCCCCAAATGCCGATCGCATGGCCGAGTTCATGACGAGCGGTGGCTAGGGTATACTCTGGGGTTTGGTCTGGGGTGAGGAAGATGTGACAGTGATGGAGCAGGTATTGGCGATCTGGGAGATGGCCACGGGAGCCAAGATAGAGTTGATATTCAGTGGTCGCCGATCGCACTCGTCCCAGCTCGCCATCCGGGCCCAGTTTGAGGGGAGGGCGCTGCCGGTGAATGGTAATGTGGGCTAAATTTGGGCGATCGCTAATTTCTAGGGGAAAATAGGCTTGCCATTGTTCAATCGCTTGGGTGACGGCTTCTACCCAAGGGCGATCGGGGCTATCGAAATCGAGGTACACCTGCACGGGAAACTCAGACCAAATTAAATACCCTACATCAAGGCGTTTAATGGCTTCAAAATAGTTTCCAGAGTCTTCTCGGTCGTGCCATTTTTCTAGGCTGGGGGGAAGGGGATGAACTTGCGCTTGAGGAAATCGGATGCCAGGGGGGAGCGCCACTGCAACTGCACAAGAAAAGACCGCCAACATAATTGTGGCGATCGCATAAGCAGTGGCTAGGGAGCGCAGTCGAGGTATGCGGAATCTTTTCGCACCCAGAGCAGCTCTCAACCATAGACCTTGATGGGGAGGTTTTAAACCTCTAGCCCTCCAGAGCCAAAAGGCCATGGACTTAACCGATGGGTTCTAACCATCCAGCGCTTAACACAACGGTTAAGCCAAGAAACATGACAACTAAAGCCCAGGTTGTCCGATTCAAGGTCGTTTCGGCACTTTTAGCGCTGGTAAACAGTTGGGCTTGGCCACCAATACCGCCAATTCCGTCTCCTTTGGGACTATGGAGCAGAATTAAGACGATGAGACTAAAGGCTGAGATGGCCCAAACAATTTGTAGGATGCTGACAACGGTCATAGGGTTATAGAAATGGAATGAACAATCATCAAGTTAGAGGTGCGGTTTTACCGAGAGAGGGAAACCGGCGATCGATTGGGTTGCACTTCATAGGCAGCTTGGGCGAACATGGATTTTCCGGTCATTTCCTTGGGTTGAGGAATTTGCAGAATTTCCAGGATCGTGGGCGCAATATCGGCTAAACAGCCATCGGTTCTCAAGGCAACATCGTTACCATGGCCGGGAATTTTACGTTTTTCGCCTTCAAGCAGGATAAAGGGTACAGGGTTGGTTGTATGGGCTGTCCAAGGATTGCCCTTTTCATCGTACATGAGTTCGGCGTTGCCATGGTCAGCAATGATAATGGTGGTTCCCCCGACTTTTGCGATCGCCTCGAGCAGGCGACCTAAACATTCATCGACGGTTTCAATGGCTTGAATGGCTGCGTCCATGACTCCCGTATGGCCCACCATATCCGGATTGGCATAATTAATCACGACCATAGAATAGACTTGTTCTTCGATGGCGGCGATCGCCGTTTCTGTCACCTCTTCAGCCGACATACTCGGCTGACTATCGTAGGTAGGAACCTGGGGAGAGGGAATTAACTCCCGGTCTTCTCCTTCTACGGGATCTTCAAGTCCCCCATTAAAGAAATAGGTCACATGGGCGTATTTTTCCGTTTCTGCGGTGCGAAACTGTCGCAGTTCTTGCGCGGCCAAAACCTCAGCCAAAATATTATTCAGGTCTTGAGGTTCAAAGGCCACAGACACCGGCAGATGGGAGTCGTATTGCGTAAACGTGACAAAGGACAGGGGATCGATGGGCGATCGCTCAAATGCGTCAAAATTGGGATCGACAAAGGCTTGAGTCAGTTGACGAGCGCGATCGGGACGGAAGTTAAAAAAGATCATCCCATCTCCCGCTTCTACCGCACCCTCAGCGCAACGGACAGGATTTACAAACTCATCCGTGACTTTCTGTTCGTAGGAAGCCTTCAACAGTGAGATCGCATCCCCTTCAGCCGTAATCCTATTGTCGGTGAGAACCTGATAAGCTTTTTGCACTCGATCCCAGCGATGATCCCGATCCATCGCATAATAGCGCCCCATGAGAGTGACAATTTTGCCGATTTCTAAGCTATTGATTTCTGCTTGCAATTTTTCCAAGCTTTTCACCCCATCCGTAGGATAGGTATCACGACCATCGGTGATCGCGTGAATACAAACTTGTTCAATCTCCTGTGCTTTGGCTAGTTTTAGTAACCCCAATAGATGGTCTATGTGGGAATGAACGCCTCCATCTGAGCAAAGTCCAATCAAGTGGAGTTTGCCAGAGCGAGATTTGACTTGCTCGCAGATTGATTGTAAAGCTCGGTTCTCTTGTAAAGAACCGTCTTCAACCGCATCGGTAATGCGAAGCAGTTCTTGCTTGACAATGCGACCTGCGCCAATGTTCATATGACCCACTTCTGAGTTACCCATTTGCCCTTGAGGTAACCCGACAGCTTTTCCAGAGGTTTGAATTAAGGTATTTGGGTAAGCTGCCTGTAGGCTATCCATTATGGGTGTTTTCGCGACGGCAATGGCGTTTCCGTCGGTGGCTTCACGGTAACCCCAGCCATCTAAAATGACTAGCACCACAGGAGATATCGGTGCTTTTGTCATAACCTATTCACCCTTTTGCTGAATTTCTGTGCCGATCATACCACTAGAACCAAAAAGCTGCTGCTTAAATTGGGTGACAGGTGAAAGTTAATTGAAAACGGGAAGGTAAAATTGAGGGACTTACTTTAAGGTATTGATGGTGGAGGAGATGGGTTTCTATTCTTCACACTCATCAGAATTGTTCTGGGTGGATAAGAGGCTATGAACTTATTGATTAAACGGGCAATCATTTATCTGAGTGTTTTTGTTATGGGAGGCAGTGCGGGTTGGCTAGGGAGCCGATACCTGGAAGACAAGGACGTTTTGAGTCGTCCTCGTCCTTCTGCGGTTCCTGTGGTTTTGCCTCCGTTACCTGAACCTTCCGTCATGGCTGAGTCCACAGAGCCGATCCAGGGGAATTTTATTGCCAGAGCCGTGGAAAAAGTTGGCCCGGCCGTGGTGAGAATTGATGCAACTCGACGGGTTAAATCTCCGAGTTCTGCCCCGTTTCGTAATCCGTTGTTGGATCGGTTTTTTGGTGAGGATCTCCCGGCTGAACCCGAACGGTTGGAGAGAGGAACGGGATCGGGGTTGATTTTGAGTGCCCAAGGACAGTTGATTACCAATGCCCATGTGGTGGAAGGGGCGGATGTGGTCGATATTACCCTGCGCGATGGGCGCACGTTTGAGGGAGTGGTGTTGGGCCGCGATCGCGTGACGGATATTGCAGTGGTTAAAATTGAGGCTCAGGGCTTGCCCGTGGTAGAAATGGGGGGGGCTGAGGCCTTAGTACCGGGACAATGGGCGATCGCCATTGGTAATCCGTTAGGCTTAGATAATACGGTGACGGCTGGGATTATTAGCGCCACGGGGCGATCGAGCGCTCAAGTTGGCATCCCCGATAAGCGCGTCCGTTTTATTCAAACTGATGCCGCCATTAATCCGGGAAATTCAGGAGGCCCCTTATTGAATGAGCAAGGCCAGGTGATTGGCATTAATACCGCTATTCGTGCCGATGCTCAAGGGTTAGGCTTTGCTATTCCCATTGAAACAGCCCTACGGGTTGCCGATCAATTGTTTACAAGCGGTACAGCAGAACATCCCTTTTTAGGTATTCAAATGGTCGATTTAACTCCTGCCACTAAATCCTTATTACAACAGCAGCAATTCCCGATCGCCGATAGCCTCAATGAAGGGGTGATTATTACGGGAATTGTCAGGAATTCTCCGGCAGAAAAGTCCCAACTGCAACCCGGTGATATAATTCTCAGTGTCGATGGCATTCCCGTACAAAAGGCCACGGAAGTCCAAGAGCTGGTCGAACAGTCTAGGGTGGGTGAGTTATTGGTGTTAACCGTGAGTCGAGGAGGTCAGAAAATAGAGATTTCCATTCGCCCTGGAACCTTGCCCCAGTCCCAACCCTAAAATGTCCACATAAACAGGAGCAATCCGGATAAGAGTAGACCATTCAAGTAGAGTATTAACGTCAAGAATTGATAGAACTTTACTGGAAGGAAAGGGTAATGATTGAATATTATAAGGGTTGGAGTATTCAAGTTTTTTTATACGATCAATATTGGCAAGTAGATGTGATGACTCCCGATGGTGATTATTCCGGAATTGGCTGTTTAGTCGGCATTCATTGCGATCCCTTTTCGGCTCTTCAGGAAGCTTACGATCGCATCGACCGACAAAATGCATGGACAAGCTTGGGACAGATCTTGGCCGAGTTTTGCGATCGCGGCTTGATTTCCGAAGCTGAATGGGATCATTTAAGTGACTCTTTAACCTGTTGGGTTGTGCAATAGGAACCCATCATCCTCCGCCTTACCAACGAGTTCTAAATCGTTGACCCAAGAGTAAAATAATGATATAATGTATCTTCTAGTTTATACCTCATCTTAGAACGATCTAAGTTGAGATCAAGGGTTAACCAAAATGCCTGAATGCTCATCTGGGTTTGGTTGCCCAATTTTTAATCTTATTCCCTGGGTTGAATATTGATTTAGCCTTCTAGACTCTGAGATCATTTTATGCCTCGTTCCGCCAAACCGATAGAACTGCCAACCTTAAAAGACGAAGCCCTTTGGCTTCATGCTTTAACCCATCGCTCCTATACCAACGAACATTCCGATACCCTAGAGGATAACGAAGGATTAGAGTTTTTGGGGGATGCGGTTTTAGGCTTTTTGGTCAGCGAACTCATTTATAAACGTTATGGGAGTGCGGGAAATATTACAGAAGCGCAAATGACTCGGTTGCGCTCTAAATTAGTCGATGAACAGCAATTGGCGCGATTAGCAGAAGAATTAGGTGTCGGTCAAGTGATGCGTTTAGGTAAAGGGGCAATCCAAAACAATGCCCAAAACAATCCCGCCTTGCTTAGTGATACCCTAGAAGCCATTATCGGAGCCTATTATTTAGATGCGGGTATTGTTAAAGTTCGTCAGTTTGTGACTCGTTTGTTTACCAAAGTTGCGGATGATTTGATGGACTCATCCGACGCTGAACATTCTCCAAGTTTAATTGATAGCAAAGGCAAACTTCAGCAATGGGCACTGAAAGAGTATCAACAAACCCCAGATTATAAATTAGTTCAGGAATGGGGCGAAGACCATGAAAAATTCTTTTGCGTTGAGGTTTGGGTCAAAGGCAAAAAGTACGGCGAAGGTAAAGGCCGTCGCAAAAAGGAAGCGGAAAAAAAAGCGGCTGAAGATGCCTTGCAGCATGTAGACGCTTAGATCAATTAACAATTTTCATTTTCTCCTCAGCCGATTTTCAGGTTAGGCCCACCGGCATGGAGTATTCTAGCCCTTAGCTCAGTGTTGGGGAAGGTGGGGTAAATCAGATGAAGCGAGGTCTAGGTCAACGAGCGATCGCCTTAATCCTAATTATATCTAGTGTTGCCTTCATGATTATCATCCTGCAAGGGAAAAACATGCAGGAATTGCTGAAAACCCTGCTGCTCTCAATTCAAAATTGTCAACAGGGAATCATTGCCTATATTCTCTTGTATAATATTGCCACAGTGCTATTAATTCCCGCCGTGATTTTAACCCTAGGTGGGGGTGCAATCTATGGCGTATTCTGGGGATCAATTTATGTATTTGTAGCTTCCACATTAGGAGCGACGATCGCCTTTTTATTAGGACGCTATGTTTCTAGGGATTGGGTCATCGGCAAACTCTCCCAATCTCCGAAATTTTGCGCCCTCGATCGAGCGGTGGTGAAATCGGGATTTAAGATTGTGTTATTGACTCGCTTATCTCCGATCTTTCCGTTTAATTTACTCAATTATGCTTTTGGGGTGATGCAAGTTTCTCTACAAGATTATGTGTTGGGGTCGGTGGGGATGATTCCGGCTATTGTCGGTTATACTTATATCGGCTCTTTAATTGGCGATATCACCCAATTGGGCAATGAAAGCCTCGATTTAGGGATGGGAGCGCAGATCGCTCAAGGGGCAATTTATGCGATCGGGGTTTTCGCCACATTGAGCTTAATCCTTTATGGTTCCAAATTGGCCCAGAAAAGCCTAGAAGAAACCCTATAGATCCTGTAGAGGCGAAAAATTTTCACCCCTACAGATACCGTCGAATGGGCACTATAGAGTAAAAAACGCTTTACCAATTACCCATTACCAGAGGGAAGCGCTATATAACAAATTGTTACGAAAAACCCCCTGCATAGGTGACGTTTGTCCCCTTGAGTTGGGAGAATAGAGAATGTGTTCATGTTTCAACCTGAACGTCTCTATGGATGTCAATGAATTTCTAGACCGCTATGCCGCAGGGGAACGCTATTTTAAGGACGTTGACCTGTTCCGAGCTGAATTGAGTAGTGCTAATTTACCGGGGATTCGCTTATTGCGAGCGGATCTATTTGCCGCTAATCTGTTTCGGATTAATCTGTTAGGTGCTGATTTGTTCCGCGCTCGGTTAATTCGAGCCAATTTGTACTGCGCTAATTTGAGTGGAATTAATTTGGGTGAAGCTGAATTAATTGGCGCAGATCTCCGAGGTGCTGATTTAAGTGGGGCTGATTTAAGTAGCGCTGATTTAAGTGGGGCTGATTTAACGGATGCTAATTTAAGTTATGCTGATTTGAGTCTGGCTAGTTTATGTCGGGCTAATTTAACGAATGCCCAATTCGATACGGCAAAGTTGGATAAAACTGACTTGAGTAAAGCTATTATGCCGGATGGGGTCAAACATTCTTAAGGGAAAAGGTAAGGGGCTGGGGGCCCCTTGTTAAAGTTAAAAATAGAGTAGAACAGTCGTTTAATTAGGTATGTTCTGGCATCTACACTTAAAAATTATGTAATCGTTATTCGGGATTAAAATTAGATTATGTCAAGCCAATTTTTTGCCCAAGATAATGAGGTGAGAACAGTTGATCTTGATAGTCAGGTGGAAGCCTTAAAAAAGGATTTTATTCGTAATCTGCATTGTATTCAAGGGAAAACGATCGATCTCGCTACTCCCCATGATTATTATATGGCTTTGGCCTATACGGTGCGCGATCGCCTCCTGGATTATCGTCTCCATACCACCCGTCGCTACCAAGAACATCAGGCCAAAGCGGTCTATTATCTCTCCGCCGAGTTCCTCATGGGTCGGCAACTGAGTAATAATTTACTCAATTTAGGCATCTATGAGGATACGGTGGAAGCGTTAACGCAGTTGGGCTTAAACCTTGAAGATTTGGTGGTTTTAGAAGCCGAACCGGGTTTAGGTAATGGGGGTTTGGGTCGGTTGGCGGCCTGCTTTTTAGATTCATTAGCTACCTTGAGTTTACCGGCGATCGGGTATGGTATTCGCTATGAATTTGGCATTTTCGATCAACAGATTATTAATGGGGTACAAGTGGAGCGTCCCGATAAATGGTTGCGCTACGGAAACCCTTGGGAAGTGGGCCGTCCAGAAGCGAGTGTGCGGGTCAAATTTGGGGGCTATACGGATTTTGTTCCCGATGAATCGGGGCAAATGCATGTGCGGTGGATTGGCGATCGCGAAGTGACTGGAACTCCCTACGATACCCCCGTGCCTGGATATCAAAATCAGACCGTCAATCGGTTACGATTATGGCGGGCCCATGCCACAGAAGAACTGAATTTTGCCCAGTTCGATCGCGGGGATTATGTGGGAGCGGTATCGGATAAAATTTTCTCGGAAAGTATTTCTAAAGTCCTTTACCCCAATGATAATACCTCCCAGGGAAAACAGTTACGGCTAGAACAGCAATATTTCTTTGTTAGTTGTTCTTTGCAAGATATTATTAATCGCTACAGAAGGCAGTATGAAACGTTCGATCGCTTCCATGAAAAGGTCGCCATTCAGCTTAATGATACCCATCCTTCCATTGGCGTAGCGGAGTTGATGCGGTTATTAATAGATGAATACCACTTGGGCTGGAATCGGGCTTGGTACATTACGAAGCATGTTTTTGCCTATACGAATCATACCCTACTTTCGGAGGCTTTGGAAACTTGGCCGGTGAGTTTATTTGAGTCTTTGCTGCCTAGACATTTAGAAATCATTTATGAAATTAATCAGCGATTTCTTAATGAGGTTCGTTCCCGATATCCAGGAGATTTAGACCGCCTGTCGCGCATGTCTTTAGTTCAGGAATATCCAGAGAAAAAGATTAGAATGGCCCATTTGGCTTGCGTGGGTTCCTCTTGTATTAATGGGGTGGCTCAACTGCATACGGATTTGTTAAAGGCTCAGGTTTTACATGATTTTCATGACTATTGGCCGCAAAAAATTCAGAATAAAACTAATGGCATTACTCCGAGGCGTTGGTTGCTGTTGAGTAATCCCCAATTGTCTGAATTGATTACTGCAAAAATTGGTCAAGGTTGGATTACGGATTTAGAACAGTTGCGGGGGTTAGAACCCTATGCTGACGATCCCCAGTTTCAACAGGAATGGGAGCAGATTAAATACGATCATAAGGTGGCGTTGGCCGAGCATATTCTGTTGTTTAATGATTTAGAAGTGCATCCAAGTTCTTTGTTTGATATTCAAGTGAAGCGGATGCATGAGTATAAGCGTCAGCTTTTGAGTGTGTTGCATATTATCACGTTGTATCATCGGATTAAGCGCAACCCTGGGCTAAATCTTCTTCCTCGGACGTTTATTTTCGCTGGGAAAGCGGCTCCGGGCTACTTTATGGCAAAAATGGTGATTCAGTTGATTAATGCGGTGGCGAGGGTGGTAAATCACGATTCAGAGGTGGGCGATCGCCTAAAAGTGGTATTTCTGGCGGGCTATTCCGTTTCCTTGGGACAAAAAATTTACCCGGCTGCCGATCTCTCGGAACAGATTTCTATGGCAGGAAAAGAGGCATCGGGGACGGGAAATATGAAATTTGCTCTCAATGGTGCGGTTACGATTGGCACGTTAGATGGGGCGAATATTGAAATCCGGGAGGAGGTGGGTGAGGAGAATTTCTTCCTATTCGGTTTAAACGCATCGGAAGCGCAAGCTCTGAAAGGGAGGGGGTATCATCCGAAATCCTATTATCGCCGGAATCGAGAACTGAAAGCAGCGATCGATGGCATTGCCAACGGGGAGTTTTCACCGGAAAATCCGGAGTTATTTCAGCCGATTGTTGATTCTTTATTGGAGCGGGATGAATATTTACTCTTTGCTGATTATGCCGATTATATCCACTGTCAAGAGCGCGTGAGTGATGGATATCAAGATCGGGCAAGTTGGACGAAGAAATCGATATTGAATACCGCAAGAATCGGTAAGTTTTCCAGCGATCGCGCGATCGCCGAATACGCGAGAGATATTTGGCACATTCACCCAGTTTATCCCTCCTAGCGATCCCTCTAAATCGCCCTTTTCAAGGGACTTTCCCCTTCTCCTGCGGGAGAAGGGGGTAGGGGGATGAGGGGCAATCGTTACATAACTCATTTAGGTTTGCTATATATTCTCAATCTTGAGACAGCACCAAATTGAGGATATTCAGTTCATGGGAATTGAGCAGATAGCGATCGCCAAACCATTGCTTGCGGATGTCCCCTAAACTGTAGCTACTGAAGATCAAGAAGGGAAAATCCTGGTAGCGATCCCCCATAGGGAGAACATTATCCACGGGATAGAGCGATCGCATATAGCATTCGAGAATATAGCGAAATGTCCTATAGTTAACCAAAATATAGTCAGATATAAACAAGACATGGATTCTATTGCAAAAATCCCCTTCATTTTGGCTTCGAGAGATTAATTCTCCTTGGGTGAACTACGCACCTCTCTATCCCATAGCCCCTTGCACTGAGCGGAGTCGAAGTGAAGGCATTTGGGAATGCTTTTCTTAAGATATTATAAGAGCCTAAAATATCCGCTTGACACAAGAATCCTGTATCAGTCCGGTAAAGACCCCTTTTAATTCTTTTTCCCGTAAACTTAGGCACTTCTACTGTTTCTCCATAAACGGGAAGCGGATCTAAGTTGAAAAAGTTCGACTGACTCGTATAACTCTCTTCAGCGATCGCCACTTTAATCCCTAGTAATTGACATTTATAAGTCAACATTTCAATCAGACGGTTGAAAGGAATCCCTACAAATTTTTGGTTGTTCACTTTCCCCATATGGGCATTTTGTTTCCAACCCTCATTTTTGCCGATGACTAAAGTAGCGATCTTTTTCTGAATGAGTAGATTGACCAGATAACGGCTGGCTCGATGGAGATAGTTCTCCACTTTTTGATTTCGGCATCGAGTCAGACGCTGGATTCTCTTAGAGGTGGGACTATTTCCTTTTAATTGGGATTGAAGAAAGCCTTTCCGTTTATTGTAGAATTGATTCAGGCTTTTTAAGGGTCTGCCATTTATCAACAAAGGAACAAAGTCCGGTTGATTAGAAGTTACAGCCATTAAAACATCTACACCTAAATCCACACTAGCGATCCATTCATTGGATTTTAAG